>CAJTNC010000002.1 GCA_910577955.1 uncultured Lachnospiraceae bacterium | reverse complement strand
GAGCCTCGCCCACGCCCAACTCTCTGGAATCTGAAACGGCAACTCCTCATCGATACACCGCTCCACGCCGTCCATAATCTCATAATGAGAATTATCCCTTCTGAAAATGACGGATTCGTGCTTGTCTTTTTTGATTTTACCTTCGGCAATTAACTTTTGTTTTTTGGCACGAATACGCTTCAGAAGAACAGAAGCCGGTTCATCGGCTGGATCTTGTGGAACAAGTTTTCCCTGAACCGCTTCCTGTAAGATAGATTTCTTTAGTCTATCAGGAAAAGCATTATTTAGGGATTCTGCTTCAGCGTATACAGTTCTGTATGTATCAACATAAGGCAATACTTCTTTGATTTTTTCTACAATTTGTTTTTGCTCCGCTGCAGGAGGAATCGGTATAAGTGCCTGATATAGTTTATTATCGTTGATCGCAGGATAAGCAACGCCCTTGGCATTATCTGTGTCATTTGCATACGCATCAAAGTCTGGTGACATCAGATAATAAAACAGGAATTCATTGTAAAATCCGGTATGACAAGTAAGGGTAGCGAAGCCTGTACTGGCAATAGGTTGATGGCTAAAGGAACGGTCAACGATGCACATATTATGCAGATATGGACGCACAGTAGAGTAAAGAATATCACCTATATCGACAATTTTTCTTGCCCTTGAGGGTGCCTTATCTGCAGCAATTATGTTTTCTTCATCACTTAGTTTCTGATTTATATTATCAATAGATCCGATGTCTATATAACAGAAATCATTTGCAGGTGTCATTTGCCCCCTGTTGTAAACGATTTTGCTCAGTCGAACCCATTCCCAACTGTCCGGAATATCAAACGGAACCTCGTCCGCAATACACACCGGCTCGTTTTTGCCGACTTTCTCATAAGGCAAATTATGGGAATGGATGGAATATATTGAAGATGTGCGTCAGGCAAGAAAAGTGCGTCACAAACTAAAGGATATATTGGTCATTGTTCTTTTTGCAACACTCTCGAACGCAGATGACTGGGTGGAAATGACGCTGTCTGCAAAACAATATCAGGATTATCTGAGAAAATATATAGAGTTAAAAAACGGTATCCCTTCCCATGATACGATCAATCGTATAATGAGACTGCTCTCCCCGGAGATTCTCCAGCAGTTGTACGGGAAATGGCAGGAGCTGCTCAACAGGAATGAGGGGGAAGCCCTAAAAAATCATTTGTATAGACGGAAAGACCATGAGATCCAATAAGAGGAAAGAAAGCAGGCCGTCTCATATCGTATCTGCATGGAGCAGGGAAGATGGATTCTGTCTGGGTCAGAAAGCCGTGGAGGAAAAGAGCAATGAGATCACGGCGATCCCGAAACTTCTGGATAAGATACAGATCAAAAATCAGATCATTACGATAGATGCCATGGGAACCCAGAAAGCGATAGCGGAAAAGATCCGTAGAAAACGTGCCGACTATATACTGGCATTGAAAAGAAATCAGGCAGGTGTGTATGAAGATGTGGAACTGTATTTCCGGGATGAGAAGATACGGGAAGGGATACGCCGGGAAAACAACTAGGTGAAAAGAACTATTACTGTTTTGCTCAAATAATAATGAATAAATGTTGCTTTTTTATTGTTGTCGGTGCATAATAATTCTATCACTAAAGAATGGATGGGTTATTATGTGAAGGAAAACAATTGATACTATTCCGGTTTTATCTGATGCCATGAAAAACATATCGTCTGCTTTTTCAAAAAGCCGCTCCCTTCCGTCAGGACTGGTCAAAAGAGCCAGCATTGTCCTGCTTGCGTCACAGGGGGAATTCAACCAGAATATTGCTCAACAGGTCGAGCTTCATTATAGTAATGTTGCCACCTGACGCAGCCGGTTCCTTGTATAATAGGAAATTCCTCCTTGCGGAGGAATCTTGAATTAAATTATATAGAAGCCTTCCTCTGGTTCGTCGCCATCCCAGTCGTCATCTTCAGTTAGAAAATATTGCATGTCCAATAGATCCGAATCGGTCATGCCTTTTACAAGTTTTGCGGTCATACCCTCCGGTGGATTTTTGATATATTTGTTGCGAGGTTCCTCTAGAGCTTTAGCGTCCATAATTGATACCTCCCTGTCTGCGAATAAATTAAGGGGAACGGCACTTTGCGATTGCCCTTTCGTAAAGTTCTTCCAGAGAAACACGCTTGTGATTATAGTAAACATCTGTCAGGGACATGGTATGTCTGCAGTTAGAACAGCAAAGTGGGTCATATCCGAAAGAAAGGAGTATGTTGTTGCGTCACATGGTAAAGCTGCGGATAGTTTTACGCTTGGATTTATGAATTGCAAGGGTAAGGGACTTATCTTTTTGGCGATGACGGGCATACAGACCGTAATAGCGGGTTATTTTGTAGTGAGGCTCAGGTATGTGCTGGATCAAAAGGGATATGAAGTCCAGAGCCGGTATTGTTTTCTTTACAAAAACATTGTCTTCGTGGCGATTGTAATGGAAAGTGACATTTTCGCCATCGTAAGAATCAATGCGGCTTAGAGCAATAACAGGGCGTCCAAGATAGCGGCTGATATATTTGATAACAGTCTTTGTACCGCAGAGGTTAGGCTTGGCATAAACATAGAAGCCATTTTTGTCCTTTTTGTAGATGGCAGCTTTGTTTTTTGGGGAAAGAGGGTCCGATTTTCTTTTCCATTTCATTAAGTAAAGCAGTCTGAAAGGATTTGCGTAGAAATGTGTAGCTGAAGTGTTTTACGGCACGCCAGAAGCCATCGTCGGAGAAACCGTCTTCGGTGATGAGACAATGAATATGGGGATTCCATTCCAGAGGGCGCCCGAAAGTATGGAGGACACAGATGAAACCGGGAACAAAGTTTTTTGATTTGTTCATTTCATGGAACATACGGAGAACGACGCTTCTGGCTGCGTTAAAAAGGCAGTCGAGAAGGGAACGGTCCTCAAGAAAAAAGTGACGGAGCCCTTCATCAATGGTAAAAACGCAGTGACGATGGGTACATTAGATTAATTTAAAAGCCATGGCATTGGATCTGTTCTGGCCGTATTTGACACCACAGGTTGGACAAAACCTGCTTTTACAGCGGAAAGGAACAAATTTGAGATCTCCGCATTTGGAACAGGCATACATTGCCCCACCGAAAGCCGTGTGGCTGTGATTTTATGTAAACGATATTAAAAGAAAATTTATATTGTGAAAATACTTTTCTGACGTTATAATGTAATAGGCTTAGAGAAAAAATAAGCGTTTTGGCAGGAGACATTGTTTTTATGAATTTCAATATATGAAACGGAGGACAGTATGCAGAAAACATTGATCGTGGTAGATATGCAGAATGACTTTATTGATGGTTCTCTGGGGACGAAAGAAGCACAGGCGATCGTCGAAAACGTGAAAAAAAAGATCGCGGAATACCGGAAACGGGGCGATGAGATCATTTTTACGAGAGATACCCATCAGGAGAATTATCTGGACACGCCAGAAGGGAAGAAACTGCCGGTGAAGCACTGTATTTGCGGAACAAAAGGCTGGGGGATCGCGGAAGGACTGGAAGTGCCGGGATGCAGCTATATAGATAAACCGACTTTCGGCTGGACGCGCTGGAACGAAAGGAACTTTGAGAAGATCGAGCTGGTAGGACTGTGTACGGATATCTGTGTGGTTTCAAATGCATTGATTTTAAAGGCGATGTTTCCGGATGCGGAAATCACGGTGGATGCGGGATGCTGTGCCGGAGTAACGCCGGGAACACACAGGGCGGCGCTTGAGACGATGAAGATGTGTCAGATAGAAGTGATAGAATAGGCATAAAAAAATGGAGATAGGGGGACTCGAACCCCTGACCTATACGTTGCGAACGTATCGCTCTCCCAACTGAGCTATATCCCCGAAGCAATATTTATTATATATCTTTTGCGGGAAAAATGCAAGGACGAGTTTGGGGAATTTGGAAAAGAAAAGTATGATTGAAGCAGAACATTTTAACCATTTAAACTATATAAAAAAGGAGCCCTTAAGCGGCAGTATGGACGGCATGCGCTATATGTTGATGAAAAAGAGCGAGGGGGAAAAGAGTTATATGGAAGGGATCGTTTGGCCGGAACCTTTGGGATATGCGAAAACACCGGAGGAGCAGAAGACCAGAAGGTGTTTTGCGTTAGATGTTTCGGGCATGACGGAAGCTGTGGAGTGGTTGAATGAAATGTATCAGAAATTCTGGGAAGAATAAAGTAAAGAAGCCGCAGAGAACTGCGGGTGACGCAAATTTTAGCGGAGAATAGGAGTTGTTATGTTAGAACTGAAGAATATACAGTACGATGTGGAAGGCAACAAGGAAATACTCAAGGACATCAGTCTGAAAATAGAGGACAGGTTCGTGGCGGTGACAGGGCCTAACGGCGGCGGAAAATCCACGTTGGCGAAGATCATCGCAGGTATTGTGAAGCCAACGGCGGGAAAAATACTGTTGGATGGTCAGGACATCACGGAAGCGTCCATTACGGAGCGGGCGAAAATGGGTATCAGCTACGCTTTTCAGCAGCCCGTCCGATTTAAGGGTCTGACTGTGAAAGACTTGTTGACCATGGCGGCAGGAAAGAATACCAGCGTGCAGGAAGCCTGCAATATTTTGTCGGAGGTAGGTCTTTGTGCCAGAGATTATGTTAACCGAGAAGTGAACGGGTCTCTTTCCGGCGGTGAACTGAAGCGGATCGAGATTGCGATGATTATCGCCAGAGGAACAAAAATATCCATTTTTGACGAACCGGAGGCGGGTATCGACCTTTGGAGTTTTAACAGTCTGATCAATGTATTTGAAAAAATGTACCGGGAGATGGGAGGATCGATCCTGATTATTTCCCATCAGGAACGGATTTTGAATATTGCGGACAAGATCATTCTGATTGCCGGCGGCAGAGTGGAAAAGAGCGGATCGAAAGAGGAAATTTTGCCGGAACTTTTATCGACCACCGGAAGCGGCGCCTGCAATATGCTGCTTTCCAAGAATGAAGGTACCAGAAATTAAGAATAGGAGATACCGATATGGACATGATACAAAAAAACTTACTGGAAGAAGTGGCGGGGCTGCATGAAGTGCCTGCGGGCGCCTATAATATCAGGGCAAACGGCGCTCTTGACAGCAGACAGACCACCGCGAATATCAATATCGTCACAAAGCAGGACAAGCCGGGCATCGATATTATCATTGCCCCGGGGACAAAGCGGGAGAGCGTGCATATTCCGGTCATTATCAGTCAGACCGGGATAAAGGATTTGGTCTACAATGATTTTGTGGTGGGGGAGGATGCGGATGTGACGATCATTGCCGGCTGCGGCATTCATAACTGCGGCGATCAGGATTCCGCCCACGACGGTATTCACAGTTTTCACCTCGCCAAAAATGCAAAGGTGCGATATGTGGAAAAGCATTACGGGGACGGAGACGGAAACGGTCACAATGTGATGAATCCAACTACCATTATTGAACTGGCGGAAGGCGCGTCTTTGGAAATGGAGACGGTACAGATCAAAGGAATTGATTCCACTGTCAGGGTCACAAAGGCGAAACTTGCACAGGACGCCAATCTGGTCATCAAAGAAAAGATCATGACCCACGGCACCCAGTCAGCAGTCACGGATTTCACGGTGGATATGGACGGAGCCGGCAGCAGCGCAAATGTCATGAGCCGTTCCGTGGCGAAAGAAAATTCCCACCAGAAATTTGTTTCCATCATCAACGGAAATAACAGATGCGCCGGACATACGGAATGCGATGCGATCATTATGGATCAGGCCACTGTAACGGCTCTGCCGGAACTCACTGCAAACCATGTGGATGCCAATCTGATCCATGAGGCGGCCATCGGAAAGATTGCCGGAGAACAGATCGTTAAACTGATGACTTTGGGACTGACGGAAAAGGAAGCGGAAGAACAGATCGTGAACGGATTTTTGAAATAAGAAATAAATAAATAAAAAAGAGTGCGGCTCCTTCAACAAATCGGATTGAGTCGCGCTCTATTTTTTGCTTTATTATCCTGTTGGTGTCTGTTCCGCTGCAGGCGGTGTTTGTTCCGTTGCAGGCGGTGTCTGCTCCGTTCCGGGTGGTGTAGGTTCGGTCTGTTCCGGAGTGATTGCGCCTTCGCCGCCTGTATCGGTCTGTTCCGGCGGCATTCCGTAGACGATGCCTGCGGCGGTCATCTCAGCCTGCTGCTGCAGTAACAACCCTTCATAACCGGGAGTAGCGAAGAACATAGCGTTATGTTGGCAAGTCACCGACGGAGTCTGCTGCAGCGCTGCCGGATCTTCTGCGCCTTGTCCGGTATCCCCTTCTGTGCCCTCCTCCGTGGTGGGAGTAAGTGTATCGGGGTTTAAGGTCAGGACCCCGGGGGTCTTAAAAGGACACTCCGGACTGGCTGGTACGGCCCCTGTCAGGATGCTGTAAGCGCAGATGGAACCGGAATAGTGCACATTGCAGGTGGTTGTGGGTACAGTGCCCTCCGCAAAGTATTCCGTTCTTCTGGTGCCGTCACACAGCCCCGGTACCGGCAGTTTGCCGGACTGTGAACACACAGTGGCAGTGACAAGACCTGTAGGTGTAGGGAAGGACTGGTTGGGCAGCCCCTCGTGAACCTTTGACATAACTGCGCGCCAGAGAGTCCTTGATAGACTCCGCTCGCCGCCTCTGGGCAAGTAAGTTGTGGTGTAAGTATTATCGTAACCGGTCCAGACTGAGGCGGTATAGTAAGGTGTAAATCCCGCAAACCATACATCCACATATGCACTGGTAGTTCCTGTCTTTCCGGCGATGGACATATTGCCGAAGTTGGTGGAAGCGCCCGTGCCGCTTGTGACAACATCCTGCATGGCGCTTGTCAGCAGGAAAGAGGTCGTCTCTTTCATGACCCGCCTGGTCTGCTGGGTAGCTGTCTTATCAATAATGACATTGCCGTCATGATCCGTAATCTTTGTATACAGGATCGGCTCATTGTAAACGCCGCCGTTGGCAATAGAAGCGTAACCTGCGGTCAGTTCTTCGTTAGTCACGCCGTTGGTAATGCCGCCCAGCGCGAGGGACTGCTGGATGTCTGAATAAATTTCGTTTCCCACCTGCTTTTGGGTGACAAGAGTCGTAAAGCCAAGACTTTGCAGGTAGTCGAAACCCAGCTGGGGCGTGATCTGAGTCAATGTTTTTACCGCGATGATGTTGATGGAATCCTGAATCGCATAGCGGAAAGAACAGATGCCCCGGAATTTGTTATCGGCATTTTTAACGGGTTTGCCGCTTTCGTAGTTGTAAGGTTCGTCCATGTGCACGTCTGCAAGTGTCAGGCCTGCGCTGTCAAGCGCGGGCAGGTAGGTGGAGAGCACTTTGAAGGTGGATCCGGGCTGCCTTGTGGTGTCGGTGGCCCTGTTGAGCGTTCTGCTGGCCGTCTTAGGGCCTCTGCCGCCCACCATAGCCACTACATGGCCGGTGCTCTGATCTTCCACGATGATGGAGACCTGAGGCTGCGGCGTCAGGGAGATGTTTTCACCGTATACCGTATCGCCCGGCTGCATGATAGCTTCCTTATAAAAATCGATATCTTCCTGCGCTTCCTCCATGGAAGAGTAGAGCATCGTATAAGAACTTTTTACGGTCTCCTGATACCATTTTAACATTTTATGGGCATTAAAATTTTCCAAATCGCCGTTTGAATGCTTGACAGTCAGCTCGTAGGCCAGTTCCCACTTTGTATTTTCCGGAAAGTTTTCCTCGTTGGTAAAAGCTTCGTCGCAAATACTCTGGATAGTCGGATCCTGCGTGGAATAGATTTTAAGGCCGCCGCTGTAAAGCAGATAAAAGGCCTGATTTTCTGTGTATCCTGCATCGATCAGATCATCCATGACGTCATCCACAAGGGCATCCACGAAGTAAGAGTTGATCGTATCATCTTTCACCGTAAGGTTGACGCTCTGGATACGGGAGTAGGGATCGTCCGCCATGGCTTCGTCGAACTCCGCCTGTGTGATGTATCCCTGTTCCAGCATATACTCCAACGTGTCATCCCGCCGCTGTTTGTTGTCTTCGGGATGGCGGATCGGGTTGTAACCGGCGGGGTTCTGAGTGATGGCAGCGATAACGCTGCACTCAGACAGGGTAAGCTGACTGACATCCTTATTAAAATATCGGTTGGCTGCAGCCTGAACGCCGAGGGTATTCTGTCCGAGGTTGATGGTGTTCATATAGTTTTCCAGAATTTTATCCTTGTCCATCACTTTCTCAAGTTCCAGAGCAAGGTATTGTTCCTGCACTTTACGTTTTACTTTTTCCGCAAATTTTTCTTCACTGGTCCAGCTTGTCAGCACGTTATTTTTGATGAGCTGCTGGGTGATAGTGCTGGCTCCCTGAGAAAATTTCCGGTTCTTTAAACCGATCAAGCCTGCACGGATGATACCTTGAATATCGATACCGTTGTGGTCGTAAAAACGTTCGTCCTCGATGGCCACAAAAGCATGAGCCAGATCTTCCGGAATCTGAGACATTGCCACCGGGATCCTGTTGGAATCAGTGGAGACCAGTTTTCCGATCTGGCGCCCTTCGATATCATAAACAAACGTAGAGAAACCGGAGGGGGAAACGTCCAGATTCGCGATATCCGGTGCAGTGGCGATGATGCCGTTAAATGTGCCGATTCCTGCGGCAGCGCCGATGATGCCCACAGACACAACAGCGCCCAAAAACAACTCCAGCATAAAAAGCGATATTTTTTTGCCCCAGCGGCCGGGATGTGAGTTTAGCTCCTTCTGGCGGCTGCGGACTCCTTTTTTTCCGTAATTCATAAAAAGCCTCTCAATTCTGCCGCGATTTTTGAGTATATGCGGCAATATCAACCTGTATTATAATATACTTTGAATAAAATGGCAAATTTATTAAATTTTTGTTACAATATCTGACCGTCCTTTCATGGAGAAATAATTGCCCTTGTACAGATTATGAGCCATATTTTACATTTTATGCCGGACTTGCATCATTTGTGGATTTCGGTTATTCTGGAATGGTATGATCAGAAGAATAGCTATGATCGGAAAGGAATTTCTATGGAAAAAAGCGGCGTAGAGAAAGTGATGGAATATCGGGTATTATTAAAAGAGTGCGCAGGAGAGTTAGAGGAAAAAAAGTCCCGTTTTATCTGTGCGCTGCGGCCGGTAGAGTCGGAGCAGGAAGCGATATCTTTCATAGAAGAGACAAAGAAAAAATATTGGGACGCCAGACATAACTGCTACGCATTTGTTCTCGGGAGCAGGCAGGAACTTACCAGATGCAGCGACGATGGTGAACCCGGCGGCACGGCCGGGCGCCCTATGCTGGAGGTGCTTTTGGGGGAAGGCCTGTGCGGTGTGGCGGCGGTGGTGACCAGGTATTTCGGCGGGACGCTGCTTGGCACGGGCGGGCTTGTGCGGGCTTACAGCGGCGCCGTGAAGGAAGCATTGAAAAACGGGGAGACAGGCAGGATGCGCTACGGCGCGAGACTGCGGATCGGCACAGACTACAATAGCGTCGGGAAGCTGCAGCACCTGTTCGGGAAAAAAGGCGTACAGGCGGAGGCGGAGTACGGGGAAGCCGTATGCTTTATAGTGACGGTTCCGGTGGACGAGGCGGATGGGCTGAAAAAAGAAGTGACCGAAGCAACCGGCGGAAAGGCCGTGATCGAGGAAGTGGAAAAAATATATTTCATTGACAAGGAATAGGGAGATTACTATAATAAGAAAGAAATAGCAGTCGGAAAGGTGGTGGTTTTTATGAAAAAGAGTTTAAAGAAATGCAGTAACGATAACCCTCTCCCTCGAAGTAGGCGCATAAAGACCACAACTGAAAAGGAGAGCTGCTATGGAAATGATTCAGGAAGAAAGAACGAGACAGGAGATTGAAAAACTTCTGGAAGAAAAGCAGTACACCAGACTTCGCCAGCTTGCCGCCGAGTTAAACGATGCGGATATTGCCGTTGCTATGGAGGAGATGGAGGAGAAAGATCTGCTTAAAATGTTTCGGATACTGCCCAAAAGCATGGCTGCTGATGTCTTTTCCTATCTGGAAGTGGAGAGTCAGCAGTTTATTATTACCTCTTTGTCCGAGCGGGATGCGGCGGATATCATCGACAATCTGATGTCCGATGACGCGGTGGATCTTTTGGAGGAGATGCCGGCAAATGTGGTGAAGAAGCTGCTTGCCGGTGCAAGCCCCGACACAAGGCGGGACATTAATCATCTGCTGCGCTATCCGGAGGACTCGGCGGGCAGTATTATGACCGTGGAGTATATGGACTTTAAAGAGGACTACACGGTGGAGGATGCCATTGCCAAGATCAGGAAGACCGGCATGGATTCCGAGACGATCAATATCTGTTATGTGCTGGACAAAAAGCGCACATTGGTGGGTACGGTGGCGCTTCGCTATCTGCTGCTCAGTGAGCCCGAAGCGGTGATCGGGGAGATGATGCATGAGAATGTGATCTCTTTAAACACGCTGATGGATCAGGAGGAAGTGGCGAGACAGTTCCAAAAATACGATTTTACGTCGATGCCGGTGGTGGACAACGAAAACAGGATGGTAGGCATTATCACCGTCGATGACGTTGTGGATATCATCGAGGAGGAGACAACCGAGGATATCGAAAAAATGGCGGCTATCGTCCCCACGGACAAGCCGTATATGAGAACAGGTGTATTTGAGACGTGGAAAAAGAGGATGCCGTGGCTGCTTTTGCTGATGATTTCAGCTACTTTTACCGGCAGGATCATCACGGCCTTTGAGGGGGCGTTGAGCGCATGTGTGGTGCTGACCGCCTATATTCCCATGCTGATGGACACAGGCGGAAACGCCGGCGGACAGTCCAGTGTAACGATCATCCGCAGTATTTCTCTGCATGATGTTGAATTTCCGGATCTGCCGAAAGTCATCTGGAAAGAACTCAGAGTGGGGCTGCTTTGCGGTCTCACGCTGTCGGCTGCGAATTTCTGCAAACTGTTGTGGTTTGACAGAGTTTCGGTGTCGGTTGCGGCTGTGGTATGTCTCACTTTGTTGGTAACATTGGTTGCCGCAAAGTTTATCGGCTGTGTGCTGCCGATGCTTGCGAAAAAGGTCGGCTTTGACCCGGCGGTGATGGCAAGCCCGTTTATTACAACGATCGTGGATGCGGTGTCCCTTGTGACATATTTTCAGATCGCGACAGCGCTGTTAGGCCTGTGATAAGTAATTGTAATTAGGAATAGGAGAATTTATGAAACAGAAAAGAGAAGACGTAAGAAATATAGCGATCATAGCCCATGTGGATCATGGCAAAACAACCCTTGTGGACGAGTTGTTAAAGCAAAGCGGTACATTTCGGGAAAATCAGGCCGTGGCGGAGCGGGTCATGGATTCGGGAGATATTGAGCGGGAGAGGGGGATCACGATTCTCTCCAAAAATACTGCGATCACCTATAAAGATACAAAGATCAACATTATCGATACGCCGGGGCATGCGGATTTCGGCGGCGAGGTGGAGCGCGTACTGAAGATGGTAAACGGGGTAGTCCTTGTGGTGGATGCCTTTGAGGGACCGATGCCCCAGACGAAGTTTGTGCTCAAAAAGGCGTTGGAGTTAGAGCTGGCGGTAATCGTCTGCATCAACAAGATCGACAGGCCGGAGGCCAGACCTAAGGAAGTGGAGGACGAGGTGTTGGAGCTATTTTTGGAGCTTGATGCAAGCGATGAACAGCTTGATTGTCCTTTCGTCTATGCTTCCGCAAAAAACGGCAGTGCGACCAGACAGATCACGGTGAAGAACAAGGATATGACGCCGCTTTTTGATACGATCTTAGAGTATATTCCGGCTCCCGAGGGGGATCCCGAGGCAGGTACGCAGGTGCTGATCAGTACCATTGACTACAACGAGTATGTGGGGCGTATCGGTGTCGGTAAAGTGGACAACGGCGTTGTGAAGGTGAATCAGGAGGTGGTGATCGTCAACCACCATGAACCAGAAAAACAGAAAAAAGTAAAAATCAGCAAACTTTCCGAGTTCGACGGTTTAAATAAAGTGGAAGTGAAGGAAGCGGGCGTGGGCTCTATTGTGGCGATTTCCGGCATTACGGATATCCATATCGGCGATACGCTGTGTTCGCCGGAGAATCCGGCGCCGATCCCCTTCCAGAAGATATCCGAACCGACTATCGCTATGGATTTTATCGTCAATGATTCTCCGCTTGCGGGGAAGGAAGGCAAATATGTGACCAGCCGCCATATCAGGGACAGGCTCTTTAAGGAGTTAAATACGGATGTTTCCCTGCGGGTGGAGGAGACGGAGAACACAGATTCCTTCAAAGTCTCAGGCAGAGGCGAACTGCATCTGTCCGTGCTCATCGAAAATATGCGAAGAGAGGGCTATGAATTCGCCGTCAGCAAGGCGGAGGTTATCTACAAAAAGGATGAAAACGGGAAGCTTCTTGAGCCTATGGAGACGGTCTATGTGGATGTGCCGGAGGAGTATTCCGGCGTAGTCATCGAGAAGCTGAGTCTTAGAAAGGGAGAACTGCAGAATATGGGAAGAGCTTCCGGCGGTTACACGCGGCTGGAATTTGCCATACCCTCCAGAGGGCTTATCGGATACAGAGGGGATTTCCTGACCGATACGAGAGGCAACGGGATCATGAATACGCAGTTTGAGGGATACGGTCCTTACAAAGGGGATATCCAGTATCGCAAACAGGGTTCTCTGATTGCCTTTGAGGCGGGGGAGGCTATCACATACGGTCTCTTTAACGCGCAGGAGCGCGGTTCTCTGTTTATCGGACCCGGCGAGAAGGTGTATGCGGGCATGGTGATCGGTCAAACCGGCAGGACGGAGGATATTGAGGTCAATGTCTGTAAGACAAAGCATCTGACTAACACTCGTTCCTCCAGCGCGGATGAAGCGCTGCGGCTTGTGCCGAAGAAGATCATGAGTTTGGAACAGGCTCTTGATTTCATCGATACGGATGAATTGTTGGAGGTGACGCCGGAAACTCTCAGGATCCGGAAAAAAATTCTTGACCCGACTCTGCGAAAGAGAGCGGCGATGAAACGGTAAGCAAAGTTTATCTGCAAGATAAAATAGGTACTATTTATGAAGGGAACCATTCCGAGGGATCCGTGTGATCCGGAGGAGGTTCCCTTTGTCGTGCGATGCCTTACACGTCTACCTATGCTCTTTTCCGCATATATATGTAATACACGGAGACAAATTCTGTCGTTTTCATGAATTGCGGCAGGAAAAAAGACCGAAAGCAGTTTTCGGAGAAAGGGTACGGCGATATGCGGGACATACCGCCAAAGGAGGAAGAGCATGATGGATAAAGTAATTGAAAACAATCAGGTAACGGTGATGGGAAAGATCGTGAGCGGTTTTTTCTTCAGCCATGAGATCTACGGTGAGGGGTTTTATATGATGGATGTGGAGGTGGAAAGACTTTCCGATTCCACGGATATCATCCCTGTCATGGTGTCGGACCGGCTGGTAGATGTGACACAGGACTATACCGGAGAAAATGTCTGTATAGGCGGGCAGTTCCGGTCTTACAACAGGCATGAGGAGAAGAAAAATAAACTGGTGTTATCCGTATTTGCCAGAGAGATCGATTTTACCTCTGAGATGGAAGAGAATGCGAAGACAAACCAGATCTTTCTGGATGGGTTTATCTGTAAGGAACCGATCTACCGGAAGACGCCGCTTGGCAGGGAGATTGCGGATCTGCTGTTAGCCGTGAACAGGCCCTACGGGAAGTCGGATTACATACCCTGCATCTGCTGGGGCAGGAACGCGAGGTTTGCGAATACTTTTCAGGTGGGAGACAGATGTATGATCTGGGGGAGGATCCAGAGCAGAGAATACATGAAAAAGATTACGGAGGAGGAACTGGAAAAGAGAGTGGCATATGAAGTTTCCGTCAGCAAACTGGAGACGGGAGAGTAAATTGCCGCAAATTTAATCTGTTTTTGTGAATTGTTTGGCGGTGGTGCGTTGACACGGCATTGAGAAAATGATATATTGATTTTAGATAGAGGTTGCGCCTGCTATCAGTAAACCGTCGGATGTGGCAGTCACAAGAGAAGGCGGAAGAAAGGAACGGGCGCCGAAGAGATGTTTTGCTGCGAAAACATTATCTGGGCATGTATTTAAGAGGTACATGACTGTCATCGGCAGATGGGGCGCTATCATAACGAAGTCATTTATGGCGGCTCATATTATATGGGCCGTTTTCTTAAAATAGGAACACTTACGAAACGTGCTCATCACAATCAGCATGATATGATTATCAGAATGGAGGAACGACATGTCAGTATTTACAGGAGCAGGAGTTGCAATCATCACACCCTTTAAAGAGGATTTCAGTATCGATTTTGAAGCTTTTGCGGAGCTGATCGAGTATCAGATCGCAAATTCGACGGACGCGATCATTGTCATGGGAACCACGGGAGAGTCGGCAACCACTACGATCGAGGAGCACATTGAGGCGATCCGGTTTTGTGTGGAGACGGTGAAGGGGAGAGTGCCGGTGGTGGCGGGCACAGGATCCAATGCCACCGATACGGCGATCCATCTGTCTGTGGAAGCGGAAAGGTGCGGCGTGGACGCTTTGCTTGTGGTTTCTCCTTATTATAATAAGGCTACGCAGAACGGACTGTACAGTCATTATAAGGCCATTGCGGATTCCGTGAAGCTGCCGATCATTTTGTACAATGTGCCCAGCAGAACCGGCTGCAATATTCTGCCGGAAACGGTGGTAAAATTGTGCACGGAAGTGGAGAATATTGTGGGTGTGAAAGAAGCCAGCGGCAACATTTCACAGATTGCAAAGCTGTTTGCGCTGGCGGATGGAAAAGTGGACGTGTATTCCGGAAATGATGACCAGATCGTGCCGATTTTATCCTTTGGCGGAAAAGGTGTGATCTCCGTACTCTCCAATGTTGCGCCTAAGCAGACCCACGATATCTGTCAGTTGTATTTTGACGGAAAGACGGCGGAGAGCGCGGCGCTGCAGATCAAGGCAATTCCGCTTGTAAATGCTCTGTTTTGTGAGGTCAATCCGATCCCTGTGAAAAAGGGCGCGGAACTCATGGGATTCGGGACAGGGCGGCTGCGCATGCCGCTGACGGAGATCGAGCCGGCTCACGAGGAAATGTTAAAGAAAGCAATGGCGGAATTCGGCTGCGAGATGAAGTGATTACAAAGGAAGGGGGGATCAGATATGGTAAAGGTTATTTTGCACGGCTGCAACGGAAAGATGGGACATATGATTACGGAGATGTGCAGTCAGGAGGAGGATATAAAGATCGTGGCGGGTATCGATGCCTGCCAGCAGGGGGCGGGCGGAGAGTATCCGGTTTATCGGGATATTTATAATTGCAATATTGCGGCGGATGCGGTGATTGATTTTTCAACGGCCACAGCGGTGGATTCCCTGCTGAGCTACTGTGTGGAAAAAAAGATTCCCTGCGTGCTGTGTACCACAGGGCTTTCAAAAGAACAGCTGGAGTCTGTGAAGGAGGCCTCTGAGAAAACGGCGATTCTTCGCTCGGCAAATATGACTTTAGGCATCAATCTGTTGATGAAACTTTTGAGAGAGGCGGCGGCGACTTTGGCACCGGCGGGATTTGATATTGAGATCGTGGAAAAGCATCATAATCTGAAGGTGGATGCACCCAGCGGGACGGCTCTTGCTCTGGCGGATTCGATCAATGAGGAGATGGGGGAAGAGTACGAGTATGTCTACGACAGAAGCAAAGTACGGCAAAAGAGAGACAAAAAGGAACTGGGCATTTCCGCAGTCCGGGGCGGCACGATCGTGGGAGATCACGATGTGATCTTTGCGGGGACAGACGAAGTCATCACTTTCTCCCACAGGGCTTACTCCAAGGGAGTCTTTGCAAAAGGCGCACTGCAGGCGGCGAAATATATAGCGGGAAAACCGGCAGGGCTTTATACGATGGCGGACGTGGTGGGGAAAACGGATGAATGAGTTGGAATTGAATTTTTTGAAGAGTCTTTCTAATCAGTATCCGACGATTGCATCCGCTTCAACGGAGATCATCAATCTGCAGTCGATACTGAATCTGCCCAAAGGGACAGAACATTTCATGACGGATATTCACGGGGAATCGGAGCAGTTCAATCACATTTTAAAGAACGGCTCCGGTTCCGTGCGTCGGAAGATCAATGAAGAATTTGGCAATACGATGAGCGAGAAAGATAAGAAGTCTCTTGCTACATTGATCTATTATCCGAAAGAGAAGCTGGATATTGTGCTGCAGAACGAGGATAATATAGAGGACTGGTATAAGATCACACTGCACAGGTTGGTGCAGATCACCAAGCGGGTGGCGTCGAAATATACCCGCTCCAAGGTGCGGAAAGCTTTGCCCAAAGATTTTGCCTATATCATCGAGGAACTTATTACGGAAAAGGCGGAACTGCTGGATAAGGAAGCTTATTATAATGAAATCATACACACGATAATCAGACTGGACAGAGCGCCGGAGTTTATCACGGCCCTCAGTTTTTTGATTCAACGTCTGGTCATCGATCATCTGCATATCGTGGGGGACGTCTACGACAGAGGGGCCGGACCTCATATTATTCTGGACACTTTAAGTGAATACCATTCCGTGGATGTGCAATGGGGCAATCACGATGTAGTGTGGATGGGGGCTGCCAGCGGTCAGGCAGCGTGTATCTGCAATGTGATCCGCATGGCTGCCAGATACGGAAATCTCTCCACTCTGGAAGAGGGATATGGGATAAATCTGATTCCTCTTGCGACGTTTGCGTTGACGACCTATGAAAATACGAACTGCGATGCGTTCCGGGTTCATTACAATAATGACTATAATACGAAGGATCTGGCGCTTGACACGAGAATGCACAAAGCGGTCACGATCATGCAGTTTAAGCTGGAGGGGCAGATCATCATGAGAAACCCCTGCTTTGAGATGGAGGACAGGCTGCTTTTAGACAAGATCGATTATGAGAAAGGGACGGTTCTTATAGGGGGAAAAGAATATGAGATGACGGATATGGATTTTCCGACAGTGAATCCGGCTGATCCGTACACTCTGTCGGGGGAAGAGATGGAGATCATGAAAAGGCTGATCAAAGCTTTCATGAACTGCGAGAAGCTACAGAAGCATGTGCGGTTTTTGTTTGCCAAAGGCGGCCTTTATAAGGCGTATAATTCCAATCTTCTCTACCACGGATGTGTGCCCATGGATGAGGAGGGAAATTTCCTGAAGGTCAACCTATTCGGCAAAGACTACAGCGGCAAAGCGCTCTACGATGTACTGGAGCATTATGCCAGAAGAGGCTATTATTCCAAACACCATCCGGAGGAGAAGCTGAAAGGGCAGGACATCATGTGGTATATATGGGCCGGACCAAAGTCTCCTGTGTTCGGAAAGGATAAGATGGCTACCTTTGAGCGGTATTTTGTGGCGGATAAAGAGGTACATAAGGAGCAGAAGAACGCGTATTACAGACTGCTCGACAGGGAGGATGTCATCAACAAGATTCTGAAAGAATTCGGGCTTGATCTGAGGGAGTCCCATATTGTCAACGGACATGTGCCGGTGGAGGCGAAAAAGGGAGAGTCCCCGATCCGCTGCGGAGGAAAGCTGCTCATCATCGACGGCGGTTTTTCAAAGGCGTATCAGGGAAAGACCGGTATCGCCGGATATACGTTAGTCTGTAACTCTTACGGAATGCGTCTGGTAGCTCATGAGCCTTTTGAGTCCACGGAGGCGGCGATCAAACGGGAATCCGATATTATTTCGGACAGCGTGATCGTGGAGACCATGCGGCAGCGGCTGCGGGTGGCCGATACGGATATCGGCACGGAGATCAGAGAGAGGATCCGCGCGCTGGAAGGACTGCTGCAGGCTTATAGGGACGGCGGTTTGGTGGAGAAGGATATCTGATTTTTTGCGGGTGTAACCTTAAAGAAGGGGTTACACCTTTTTCTTGTATGAGGATAAATGTTGTATGCCAATTATGCCATTTTATCATAAAGGGAATTAGCGGATTAGGGGTTGTCTCTTGAAGATATCATGATTCTATGTTAAGTTAAAAAGAAGGAAAGTAAGCAATAGTGATAAAGGCAGGATGTAGGAATGAACATAACTTTTATGATAGGAAATGGATTTGATTTAAACTTAAAATTAAATACACGCTATTCACATTTTTATACATACTATATTAAAAGTGATCCGAAAGATTTGCTTTCAAAATCTATAAGGGAGGATTTTGAAAAATGGTCTGATTTAGAAATTGGATTGGGGGAATTTCTTAAGGACATTGATGAAAGTCAAATTGAGGAATTTCTCGATAGTAAAAGTACTTTAGAAAGAATGTTATCAGAATACTTATTTTCGGAAAGCCAACGAATAAGTATCAAAGATACAAAGGCGCTCGGAGAAGAATTTCAAAAGAAAATTCTAAATTTCTTTTCAGATTTTAATGCTCTTGATAAAGAACATTATCATAGAATAATTAGTACAACGAAAGATAATATTAATTATTATTTCATTACTTTTAATTATACAAATGTTCTTGACCGTATAGTATCGATTGCAAACAAGAATTGTATTCCTTTTGGTTTCCATAAGGCTAATGACATAGGGTATAATGATACGATTATGACGCCGCATCATATTCACGGTAAATTATCTGAAGATCTTATTTTAGGATTGGACAATAATGAGCAGATATTAAATGATAAGCTGAAAGTTAATCCAAAACTGACAAATTACATAATTAAATCTGCTGTAAATAGTGCTTTAGGCGAAAGGAAAATTGAAACAGCGAAAGCGATAATTGATAATAGTAAGTATATTTGTTTATTCGGACTTTCTATAGGTGATACAGACAGAATGTGGTGGAGTTATATTATAGAATGGTTGAAACGAGGCAGTGATAATCGTTTAGTATTATAGATCAATAAAAATGCAAATATTCACTTGTCTGGACAGGAAAAAATTCGGTTTAGGGATTCTAATAGACAAATGATGTTAGAGCGTAGTTATTGTACTGCTTTAGAAACGATAAAACAGGTGCAGGGCAAAATTATTATCGTTCCTAATTCTAAGATTTTTGATTTTGAGAATATTACTGTAGAAGACTCAAAAATCAACTAAACTTAAAAAGCTTGTTAAATCAAAATATGAATTAAAACAGAGGGAGAGAAAGAAATGAGTATATGTATTTCTCCTGCCCAGCAGGATGAAAATTTAGAAAATTTGCTCACTTATCTTTCTGACCTTGAAAAAGATGTAAACGGTAAAAAAATATGGTCTTGTGTATGAAGAACATTGGGAAGAAATTGACGAAATGCTTGCCAGAGCATCGTATCAGAGGAGCAAAATAAACAATTGAAAGGCGGTTTGAAATAGTGAGCAATGAACTAACACCAAGAAATCACGCCGAATACGGCGAAATCATATCTATTATCGAACGGGCGCAAGAGAATGCTTTCCGAGCTGTAAATCGTGAACTTATTTCAATGTACTGGGATATTGGCAGTTATGTAAGCAAGAAAGTCAAGCACGGCGGTTGGGGAAAAGCTGTCGTTGAGGATTTCGCCAGATTTATCCAGGCGGAGCGCCCTGATATCAAGGGATTTTCGGCTTCAAATATTTGGCGTATGCGTCAGTTTTATGAAACCTATATTGGTAACGAAAAACTCGCACCGCTGGTGCGAGAAATTAGCTGGACACAAAATCTGCTTATAATGTCACGGACAAAGACCGACGAAGCACGGGAATTCTATCTCTTGCTTGCCAGCCGCAACAACTACACCAAGCGCGAACTCGAACGACAAATCGATAGTATGCTCTACGAGCGAACGATGATTTCGGACGAGAAGAATAAGTTGTTCCTCGCTAAGAACACGGGTTTAACGGCACTTCGCGATAGTTATGTCTTGGAGTTCCTCAACGTGCCAGAGAATCATAAAGAAAAGCAACTACGGAAATCTATCGTGGCAAATATCCGCGACTTTATTTTGGAGTTCGGAAAAGACTTTACATTTGTCGGGGAAGAATACCGTGTGCAGGTCGGAAATAAAGACTTTCACATCGACCTGCTGTTCTACAACCGTGAGTTGCATTGCCTTGTGGCTATAGAACTCAAGGTAACTGACTTCAAGCCCGAGCATCTCGGACAGCTTGAATTCTACCTTGAAGCCCTTGATCGTGATGTCAAGAAGCCGAGTGAAAACCCGAGCGTCGGATTGATTCTCTGCGCGGGCAAGGACGATATGGTGGTCGAGTATGCTTTGAGCCGAAGCTTGTCGCCCGCACTTGTGGCTGACTACCAACTGCATCTGCCGAATAAAACTTTGCTCACTGAGAAGCTGCGTGAATTGAAAGAATTGGCGGACATTGAGGATGAAGGGTAATGCAAACAAAGCCTGAAATATAGACAGCGATGACTGGTAAGTGTTTACCATAAAATTTGATTTTTACCAATTAAATAATAGGAGCTGCACATTGATACTGTATTCAGTGTGGCAGCCCCTTGATCATGAAAGGCTAGTTTGCAGTGCCTTTTTTGTTGGTTGTACCGTTTGTCATGTCCCCGACAGCGTCTGCGGTACCGTTTGCAACATCGTCCACAGCGTCTGCAGCGCCGTTTGCGATGTCTCCGACAGCGTCTGCAGTGCCGTCCACGGCGTCTTCGACAGCGTTTCCTACATTGCTGCCGACGGTACCATTGTTTACAGTACCGTTGTTCGCGGTATTACCGCTTGCAGTATTGTCGTTTATGGTATTGTCATTTGCAGTACCGTTGTTCGCAGTACCGTTGTCAGCGGTATTGCCGTTCGTGGTATTGCCGGTTCCGTTGTCAGCGGTGTTGTTGTCCGCCATGCCGGAATCTGCAACATTATTTTCCTCTGTCTGATTGTTTGCCATATCTCCGTTGTTTCTATCTGTGCCGCAGCCATAGAGGGCGAAAACGGACATAAGAAGCGCGGAGACAGCCAGAGCGGTTCTGAACTTTTTCATAATATGAATGCTCCTTTCCATATATATAAATCGACGTTTGTTCTCATGGCTTGTTTGATTCCATGGAATTCGTCAAGGTTAGTATGGACAAAGAAAAGAAATCTATGTATGATAAAAATAAATTATTTGGAAAAATTTTGTAAGAAGAATGAGGAGAACAGATGAATTTCAGACCCTGTATCGATATTCATAATGGGAGAGTAAAGCAGATTGTCGGTTCCAGTCTCAAGGATGCCGGGAATCTGGCGGCGGAAAATTTTGTGTCTGAAAAAAGCGCCGCGGACTATGCAGAGCTTTACCGGAAATATGAATTAAAAGGCGGCCATGTAATTTTGTTAAACGGAAAAGACAGCAGTTTTTATGAGGAGACAAAGAAGCAGGCGCTTTTGGCGCTTTCGGCCTATCCGGGAGGCTTACAGGCAGGCGGCGGTGTGACAGCGGAGAATGCGGCGCAGTTTCTGGATGCGGGAGCATCCCATGTGATCGTTACTTCCTATGTTTTTCAAGGTGGACGGATCGTGATTGAAAATTTGAAAAAACTGGTGCGCGCTGTGGGCAGAGAACATCTTGTATTGGATGTAAGCTGCAAAAAAAGGACAGAGAGTTATTATATCGTGACAGACCGGTGGCAGCGGGAGACAGATATCAAAATAGCGCCTGCTTTATTTGAAGAACTTTCGGCATACTGCGATGAGTTTTTGATTCATGCGGTGGATGTGGAGGGAAAAAGAGAAGGCATGGAGGAAGAGTTGCTGTATGAACTGGCGAAGTGGCAGGGGATTCCGATCACGTACGCCGGCGGTGTGCGCGATATGGAAGATATAAGGCGGCTCAGGGAGATCGGAGAGGGAAGGATCGACGTTACGATCGGCTCGGCGCTCTCTCTTTTTGGAGGGAACCTTGATCTGGAGGAGGTTGTGGAATTTTGTAGGAGGACTTAGGATACAGTTATACGGACAAAAAAACAAGCCCCCCAAAAGGAGCTGTTTTCCTAATCCGTCATAACAATACTGCAACTTCTTAAGTCATATTATAGCTAAGAACAGGCACAGATTGTAATACTGATTAATCTTTTTGTGTTAATTCCGGGATTTGTGAATCTTCAGAATTACAATTCACAATTACAGAAAAGCCGCAGAGCGTATTTTCTATAATTTGGTTACGTTTACAGCCTGAGGGCCTTTTGCGCCGTCAACTACTTCGTACTCAACAGCAGCGCCTTCTTCCAAAGACTTAAAACCGTCCATGTTCAGCCCGGAGTAGTGAACGAATACATCGTTGCCATTCTCGTCTGAGATGAAGCCGTAACCTTTCTGGTTGTTGAACCATTTTACTGTACCTTTGTTCATGATAATACCTCCAAGGAATGAAAAATTAAATTTGTCAATCGAAAACGTATAATAATAGATACATTTTGCGACATTCCCAGAATATCACGAAAAGGGATAATTGTAAAGATAAAATTTTTTTTTTTGAAATAAAAAAATAAACCGGTAAAATAAATTCTTTTTTTGTCGGCAAAAAGGTGCTACACTATAAAAAAGTCATAAGAAAAGGAGAAAACAATGAAAAAATTTTTTGAAGAGTTTAAAGCATTTGCCCTGAAAGGAAATGTGATGAACATGGCGGTCGGGGTTATCATCGGCGCAGCATTCAGCGATCTGGTGACGTCCTTTACGACGAATATTATTCAGCCGGTCATCGCCTGCATCGGCAGCGCGGAAGTACAGGGGAGGATCAATCTGTTCGGGACGGGCAACTACATCGATTACGGTGCATTTATCAGTTCGGTGATCTATTTTATCATTATGGCGTTTGTCATCTTTATGATGGTGAAAGCAATGAATAAACTGATGGATATAGGAAAGAAACAGGAGGAGGCTCCTGCACCGACGACAAAGAAATGTCCTTACTGCAAGAGTGAGATCGCTCTGGACGCTACAAGATGCCCCCACTGTACTTCTGAATTGTAAAAAGTATGAGAACAGAATATCTCGCTATTTAATTAATGAAGGAAAAATTAATTTTCCAGCGCTGTGGAACGTTTTATTTCATGCACTTCATTGTATGAGGCAAATGCTTCCTCCACCAGTTTTTTGCCGGGCTTTTTTGTAAAAGCGCTGACGGCCGGTACGATAACGAAACCCGCCAGCATAGTGAAAGCGCCGGAGTTGATGGGGGACTGCAAAAGAGCGGGGAAGCTGTCCCGTACTAACATATTGAGGGTCATAAAGCCGGAGCCGAAAGCAAAGCATACCCAGACAGAGACTTTGGAGACCTTTTTCCAGTACAGACTGTACAGGAACGGTGCAAGAAAAGAGCCGGCAAGGGCTCCCCATGAGACTCCCATGAGCTGTGCGATAAAAGTGAGGGCGCTCTTGTACTGGACGATGGCGATCACCGCCGAAATGGCGATGAAAATCACGATCAGAATGCGGATCCAGAGAAGTTGTTTCTTTTCGTCCATCTTTTTCACGATATTGTCTTTGATTACGTCGATAGTCAGCGTGGAGCTGGATGCCATAACCAGAGAGGACAGTGTGGACATGGAGGCGGACAACACAAGGATCACCACCATTCCGATCAGAAGCGGCGACAAATTTTCTAACATGGCAGGAATCACGGAATCGTAGCCGTTCGCCGCGATGTCAATATCGGCGTGGTAGAGTCTGCTGAAACCGCCCAGAAAGTAACAGCCGCCGGATACGACGACGGCAAAAAAAGTGGATATCACGGTTCCTTTCTGGATGGCGCTCTCATTTTTGATGGCATAGAACTTCTGCACCATCTGGGGCAGGCCCCAAGTGCCCAGAGAGGTCAAGATGACAACGCCTAAAAGATTGACGGGATCAGGGCCGAAGAAAGACGCGAAAGCGCCGGGCTGTCCCGTGACGGCGGCGTCCTCCACCACGGCGAGAGAATTTAACGCGGCCATAAATCCGCCGTTGGAATTTAAGACCGCCGCGATCACGGCGCAGATGCCAAGCAGCATGATGATACCCTGAATGAAATCGTTGATAGCCGTAGCCATATAACCGCCGGCAATGACATAGATGCCGGTCAGCGCTGCCATCAGTATAATACAGATGGTGTAGTCGATGTTGAAAGCCATGCCGAACAGGCGGGAAAGCCCGTTGTAAAGGGAGGCTGTATACGGAATCAGAAAGATAAAAACGATAATGGAAGCGCCAATCTTTAACGATGTACTCTCAAAGCGGGCGCCGAAAAATTCCGGCATTGTAGCAGAGTTAAAATGTTGTGTCATAATGCGGGTGCGTCGGCCAAGGACCACCCATGCCAACATGGAGCCAATGATTGCATTACCAAGGCCGATCCATGTGGAGGCAATGCCGTATTTCCAGCCGAATTGCCCGGCGTAGCCGACAAAAACTACTGCGGAAAAGTAGGAAGTGCCATATGCAAAGGCGGTAAGCCAGGGACCGACGCTTCTGCCTCCTAAAACAAATCCGTTGACATCGGTGGCATTTTTTCTGCAGTAGAGTCCGATGAAGATCATCACTGCGAAAAATACGACAAGCATAATTACCTTAAAAATCATTTTATTATTCCTCCCTGCGTAATAATGGCGCACTTTAAAGCGTGACGGTTTAAAGCGCTAAAGCGTAAATACGATACGAGTATAGAAGAAAAGAGGAGAAAAGTCAAGAAAATTTGAGTGATTTTTTCCGGTTCATTTCCTTTTCTGTGGGTTTTATTCCTTTTTCCGGCACAAAGGTTAAGCAATCGGAGGAGAATGCCGATGTAATATATGTGATCAGGCATTACTGTTGATTGCAATATGCGGCAAGGGATGGCGGCAGGATTTCCATGGATGGATAAAGTGGAGATTTTGCTGTTTTTGTATGGCGGCTACATTAATTTAAAACCGGAGGTTGAAAAATGATATTACCGGAAACAAATTATAATCAAGTAAACGGAGTATGGGCAGGTCAAGGGATTTCACGGGGCAAAAACGGCAGTGCAGAGGGGGATCGCGAATTTAAGTTTCGAATGCCCGAGGAGCCTGAAGAAGAGAATAAACGGGATTCAGGCGGTGTTTCAGCGCAGGAAGAATTTTATAAAAACCGGGGAAGCGGCGTGGAAATTCCGATCGGAAGCATGTGCATGACGCAGGCGGAGTGGGAAAAGATGTTAGGCAAGTTTGATGAGGCGCAGGAGGAGATCAAGGAAGAGCTGGCAAAAAAGGCGGAGGCCAGAGACTTTGACAGAGATTCGGATGAGTATACTCCGGAATAAGAATAGAAATGAGGAGACTGACATGAGGATTACATCGACTATGACAAGCGGCGCATCGCTGGAGGCAGGCATGTCTCTGACGGGAAACTCTTTGGTGAACCATTTGAACGGGGACGATTCAAATTCACTGGTGAATTCCTTGGGGGAGAATCATCATTCCACAGCGAAAGTGCTGACTAAAGGAAAATATGAGAAAATGAAGGAGGCGGCTGAAAGGCTGGAGGAGTATGCGGATGCGTTGAATACGACAGGCAAAGGATCTATCTATGAGAAAGCCAGAGAAAGCGGCGATACGTCGGAAGTATACGGCGAAGTGGAGAAGATGGTTTCCGCTTACAATAGCCTCTTGGATAAACTGCGCACGGACATGACAACTTTGGGGCGGTTCTATCAGCAGAGCCTCAAAGAAGCGGTGGAAGAAAATAAGGAAGGACTGAAAAATATCGGTATCACTTTGGATAGAAACGGCAGGATGATTATCGATAAAGACAAGCTGAAAGGGGCAAGCATAGATACGATAGAGAATATTTTCGGATCAGAGGGCACGGGAACATTGTCGGCTAAATTATATATGATCGCGGAAAAGGTGACGGATAACGCTCAGGCAAACTTAAAGAGCGTATCCAGCCAGTACAATGCGGCCGGAAACAGCGTGGATACGCTGATCAGAACCTACGACGCGAAAAGATAACCGTGATAGGCGCAAGTTATTTCTTGCATCGGGGGTTTAAAACTGATATGATAAAGAGGACAGGAAAACAAAGCGGAGAGCGGCCTGTCTGTCAGGAGACGGATGCACCGCAAGGGAAGAGGAGTCCTCATGGAAGAATTGATTCAAAATAAACTGGAGATTGCCGTACTCATCGATTCGGACAATATCAGTTCAAAATATGCGTCCACGATATTTGATGAGCTGGAGAAATATGGTTTTGCCTCCTGCAGGCGGATCTACGGGAACTGGTCAAAGGGCAACGGCTGGTCGGAAAAGGTGCTCCTTGAGTATTCTATCACGCCGATTCAGCAGTTCTCCTATACTGCCGGAAAAAATGCCACGGATATGGCGATGGTCATCGACGCCATGGATCTGTTATACAAGGACAAGGTGGACGGCTTCTGCCTTGTGACCAGCGACAGTGATTTCACAAGGCTGGCTATGCGGCTGCGTGAAGAAAAAAAATATGTGCTCGGCATGGGGGAATCTAAGACGCCTGCCGCGCTGACCCGTTCCTGCAATAAATTTATTTACCTGAATCTGATCGATGATAAAGACGAAGAGGGCGGCTTTGACCATAATGCGTTAGAGAACGTGACCAGTATTGAGGCGGTAAAAAAAGCTATCGCGGCCCTGTTTACGGAGAATGGGGGAAAAGCGTTAGATCTTGGCTATATCGGGCAGAGGATCAGCGAGAGATATACGGATTTTGACGTGCGAAATTACGGCTACGCAAAGCTCAGTGTTTTTGTGAAGGAGGAACTGCCGCAGTATCAGGTAGTGAGGGAAAAGAAAAAGACCTATCTGAAAGAACAGGAGAAACTCTCTCAGAGCAGTCTGGAGACAGAGATAAAGGAGATGATCCGGGAGAACGGCGGAACCATAGACAATCTTTCCATCATCAATGACGAGATTGGCAAAAGGCATCCGAATTTTGAACTGAAGTCATACGGTTACAGCAGAATTTCCAGTTTTCTGCGCAGGATTCGTGGGCTGGAAGTCAATCATAACAGCGTGCTTTTGCAGGAAGAAGATAAAAAGGATAAAGAGTAATCCTGACGGATAAAAACAAAACCTCCCGGAAGAAGATTCCGGGAGGTTTTGCGTAAGCAGGGGCTATTGCCTATCCCCATAACTTAAACAGCCGGATGGCTTTCTTTGCGATGACAAATTTGGCATCTTCCAGTTTGGCAGCCGCATCTTTTAATTCTTTACGGATGGGGATTTGCTGCGGACAGTGGGTTTCACATTTTCCGCAGGCGATGCAGGCGGAAGCGTTGCTGTGTTGTTTGCGGAAGATCGTGCACTGCATATATTCTCTTTTGGCTGCGCCCTTCCCCTCGGCATAGTAATTGTTGTAGCAGCGGAAAGTTTCCGGAATGTCCACGCCCATCGGACAGGGCATGCAGTACCCGCAGCCGGTGCAGCCTACTTTCACGGTTTTCTGGATCTCCTTTTTTACCTTTTCGATCAGAGCAAAATCTTCTTTCGTGAAATCCAAGGCTTTCGTCTCGTCGGCGATACGGAGATTTTCTTTTACCATTTCCCCGGAGTTCATGCCGGACAGCACACAGGTCACTTCCGGCTGGCTGTAGAGCCACCTGAAGGCCCACTCTGCCGGGCTGCGCTTCGGATCGTGTTCCGCGATCAGCTTTTTGGCGGTATCCGGCAGCAGGTTTACAAGTTTTCCGCCCCGCAGTCCCTCCATGATGATGACGGGAATGCCTTTTTCGGCGGCGTACTGAAGGCCCCGCCTGCCCGCCTGAGAGTGTTCGTCCATGTAGTTGTACTGAATCTGGGTGAAATCCCAGTCGTAGGCGTCGATCAACTGACAAAACATATCCGTATGGCCGTGGTAGGAAAAGCCGATGTGTCTGATCTTTCCGGACTTTTTCTTTTCCTCGATCCATTGTTCGATCCCCAGTTTTTTTAGTTTTTCCCAAGTTTCTACGTCGGTCAGCATATGCATCAGATAGTAGTCGATGTAGTCGGTTTTTAATCGTTTGCACTGCTCCTCAAAGGTTTTTTCAATGCCTTCCATGGATTTGATCAGATAGTGGGGAAGTTTTGTGGCGATCTGCACTTTTTCACGGCAGCCGATGCGGGTGAAAATCTCGCCGAGTGCTGCCTCGCTGCCCGGATAGATATAGGCGGTATCAAAGTAATTTACGCCGCCTTCTAGGGCGAGACGGATCTCTTTCTCGGCTTTATCGAGATCAATGCTGCCACCTTTCCTCGAAAAACGCATGCAGCCGTAGCCTAAGAGTGAGATGTCTTCGCCGGATCTGTTTTTTCTATATTGCATGGGAACCTCGCTTTCATTTAAAATGATATCAGAAATATTTATCTGTTCGGTGTTTATGTAATAGTAATATAAACTTTTGGTAAATTGATGTCAATTCTTTTTCAGACAGAGGGATTTTTAAATATTGTAAAACTAAACCGGAAATGCTAAGATGAAATGAAAAAGGGGGTACAATATGTCAATCAGAGCAGATTATCATTTACATTCTCATCATTCCGGGGACAGCGACGCGCCTATGGAGGAGATGGTGAAAAGCGGCATTGCCGCCGGACTGGAAACAATGTGCTTTACGGAGCATGTGGACTTTGACTTCCGGCCTTTTGGGACAGAAGTGAGCGATAAGTTTGAATTGAACGCGGATTCTTATCTCTATGAACTGCTTGGCCTGAAAAAGAAATATGAGGATCAGATCGAGTTATTATTCGGTTTGGAGTGCGGCATGCAGACCCATGTAGCCAAAGAAAACGTGCGTTTTATCAAAGCTCACGAATATGATTTTGTGATTGCATCGCTGCATGTCTGCGGAGGAAAAGATCCCTACTATCCGGAATTCTTTGAGGAAAAAGATGAGGAGGAGGCTCTTAGGGAGTATCTGGAGGAAACATATCTCAATATCAGGGCTTTCGGTAATTTTGACTGTCTTGGTCATTTGGATTATATTATCCGTTACTGTAAAAAGATGGACAGGCAGTATGAGTACGCAAAGTATAAAGATGTGATCGACAGGATTCTTTCTTATCTGATAGACAGAGAGAAAGCGCTTGAGTTAAATACCGCAGGCGTCAGAAAGGGAATGAAGGAGATGAATCCGACGAGGGATGTGCTAAAGCGCTACCGGGAGATGGGAGGCGAATTGATTACCGTGGGTTCCGATGCGCACAGAGTGCCCGAGGTGGCATCGGGTTTTGACAAGGCGGAGGAATTGCTTAAAGACTGCGGATTTGCATATTATACGATATATAACGGCAGGATATCCATGATGAAAAAGCTGTGACGGCAGAGAGTGAAAAAATATTGCGGACAACAGGCGGTTTTAGATTATTTTTGCCAATATGTAGAAATATGCAGAATATATCAGAATGTATTTGCATTATAGAAAGAAGTATGATAAAATTTCGTTAAATGTATATCGGTTTTAGTGAAAATTCTATACCAAAGAGCCTGATGGAGTTATGGCCGGTATATAGGTGAGAGAGGTGATTTGTGAGCAGCAGCGTACAGTTATTGGATAAAACGAGAAAAATAGGAAAGTTATTACATAATAATAGTTCCAGTAAAGTGGTTTTTAATGATATCTGTAAAGTCATGAAAGATATTTTAAATTCTAATGTTCTCGTAATCAGCAGAAAAGGAAAAGTATTGGGCGTAGGAGAGTTGCCCGATATCAAAGCATTGGATGTGCTGCTTTCGGATAATGTAGGAAAATTTGTAGACAGCCTGTTAAACGAAAGACTGTTGGGAGTGCTCTCTACAAAGGAGAATGTTAATCTGGAGACGTTGGGATTTGAGGAAAGAATCGCCAAAAAATATGAAGCGTTGATTTCACCCATTGAGATCGCCGGCGAAAGATTGGGAACTTTGTTCATCTATAAGGAGAATCAAACATATGATATAGATGACATTATCTTGTGTGAGTACGGCAGTACCGTGGTGGGGCTTGAAATGTTGCGGGCGGTCAGCGAGGAGACAGCAGCTGAGAGCAGGAAGCTTGCGGTGGTGAAATCTGCGGTGGGAACGCTCTCTTATTCAGAGATGGAAGCAATCGTCTGTATCTTTGATGAACTCAACGGAAGAGAAGGCATACTTGTGGCGAGTAAGATTGCAGACAGGGTGGGGATTACCCGTTCTGTGATCGTGAATGCTCTGCGGAAATTTGAGAGCGCCGGAGTGATTGAGTCACGTTCCTCCGGCATGAAGGGAACCTCTATCAAAGTGCTGAATGATGCGATCTATGAAGAGATAGCGGGGTTGAAAGTGCAAATCGGGAAAAAATAGGTTGACGGTGGAAAAATCGGTAAATAGTCAAGGATTGACTGGAAGGGGAAAAGGAATTTATTGGAAGCGATAGGTTCCTTTTGTTGTTTATGCATACGGAAAATATTGTATTTGAAAAAACACTTGTTTTTTTGATGTGTTTTCGTATAATAGTATATGGGAAAAAGTGAGCAGTTTTCTAAAATGGGAAAGGAGACGCGATGAGTACCCTGTTAAACACAAGTATTTACGATTACATGCGAGTGCTCGATAAGGCAGCGGATGCCGCATGGATCAGAAATGACTGTATCAACAATAATCTTGCAAATGTGAATACGCCGGGCTATAAGCGGGAGGATGTGGACTTTAAAGCGCAGTTAAAGGAGGCCATGAGCCAGTTCCGCTATATGACTACCGATCAGAAGGTGGCAGCTTTGAGGAATGAGGATCTAAGGCCCAAATCATACATAGATTACGGTGGATATTCTTATAGAAAAGATGAGAATAATGTGGACGTTGATGTGGAGAACGTGTATCTGGCGGAGAACCAGATTTATTATAACGGGTTGACAACAGCGATCACGGCAGAGTTCAACGATCTTAGAACAGTGACAAAGTAAAAAGATAGAGAACATACTTAGAAAAATACTGCAGGATAGAAGAAAGCAGAGACAAGGAGCAGGCAATGGGACTTTTTAAAGCTTTTGATATCAGCGCATCGGGTATGACGGCGGAGCGCTATCGCATGGATATCATATCAGAGAATCTGGCGAATATGAATACGACCAGAACTGAGGACGGAACCCCTTATCGCAGGCAGGTGGTGACTTTTCAGGAGAGGGGCAGCAAGACGCCGTTTTCCAATATTTTGGATGAACAGCGTGATCGGTATGCGGACAAATGGGGGAAATACAGGGATAAGTATCAAAATCAATATTCAGGGGCAGGTGTGAAAGTAACCGGTGTTTATGATGATGAATGGACAGAGATGAAGATGGTCTATGATCCTGCACATCCGGACGCGGACGAAAATGGCTATGTAATGTATCCAAACGTGGATGCGGTGACGGAGTTTGTCAATCTGATAGATGCCAGCCGGGCTTATGAAGCCAACGCTACGGCTTTCGAAGCAAGCAAGAGTATGGCGCAGAGAGGACTGTCGATAGGCGGGCAGGCCTGATCATGACAGTCGCATAAAAAGTGTGAAAGGATGACGACATAAATTATGGACATTACATCTTTACTATATGTAAATTCAAGCGATTTGATCGAGACGGCACAGAAAGCCACATCTGCGCTGAATAGCCCGATTAAGAAGGAAGAGAGAGGGGGATTCGACTCCCTGTTGGATACGGCTATCAAAAATTTAAATCTGACTAATTCTTACCAGTCGGACAAAGAGGATATGGAACTGAAATGGGCCATGGGCGAAGTGGATAATCCCCATGATCTGACAATTGCGCTGAGCAAAGCTTCTCAGGCTTTAAACTATACGACGGCTATCAGAGACAGACTGTTGGAAGCTTACAGAGAAATCATGCAGATGCAGATTTGAGTGTTTCGCCTTTTGCGGCCTGTTTGGGCGGCAGGAAAGATAAAGTACAGTTGGGAGAAGTATCCGGATGCAGGAAAGACTGAAAGAATTATTCAATAAGATCATAGAATGGTGGAAGAGTCTGAAGATAAAGCAGCGTACAATGATCGTATGTATCGCAGCAGCCATCATACTTACTCTGGCAGTAGTGATAACATATATTAGCAGACCGCAGTATACGCTGTTGAAAGAGTGCCAGTCGGCCAGCGAGGGTGCCCAGATCAAGCAGATACTGGATGACGAGGGCGGGTATACATATAGGATATCGGACGATGGACTTAGAGTGGAAGTGGCGACATCCCAGCTTGGGAACGCCAATCTTTTGCTTGCCTCAAACAGCATTATTTCGGATCGTTATAGCATCGATCAGGTGACAGAGGGCGGTCTCGGGGTAACGGAGGCGGATAAGCGGAAACGTTATATTGAGATGCTGCAGGATGAATTGGAGCATGACTTTCTCGGCATGTTTGACGTGATCGAGAGAGCTACGGTGGTGCTGCATGTACCTGAGGAGAACGGTACGCTGATTGCTGTAAAGCAGGAGTCTTCCGCTTCTGTCGCGCTGAAATTGAACGGAGAATTTTCCAGTGACAATGCGGCATTTCTGGCCCGTGCAGTGGCGACGGCTTTAGGGAATGAGACTACGGAAAATATCACGATCATGGATACGACCACCGGCATGATGCTCTTCTCCGGCGACGACAATTTCTATATTTCCGGTACATCTAACTCTCCGATGGTGATCAAACAGGAATCAGAGGAAGCCGTAGGCTTAAAAATAAAGAACGCCCTCAAAGGAACCAACAACTTTGACAGTATTGAGGCGGCGGTCAATCTGGTTATCGACTTTTCTGACACACAGGTAGTAGACCACAATTATTATGCGCCGGCAAACTCCACGCAGGGACTTCTGGCGGAAGCGCATATCTATAATTCGGACGCTACGTCCGGAGGCGGAGATATTCCCGGAACTGATACTAACGACGAACCGCCCACCTATGTGCTTGATACGAACGGCAATCAGAGTACCAGCACTTCGGAGGAAAACTATAAATATGTACCGAGCGAGAGGGTCACTACCTCGAGCAGCGTCGGAGGCATTATCGATTATCAGAGTTCTTCAGCAGGTATCACGGCCATCGACTACATTATTGTGAATGAGGAGACGGTGAAGAGCCAAGGACTTTTAGACGGTATCAGCTGGGAGGAATACAAGGCGCAGAACAGCGGCCGCAGAAGAGTGGAGAATGATGCGGACTGGATCAATGTCGTGGCTATGTCAACAGGTATCCCGGCGGAGAATATTTCTATTGTCGCATACGAGGAAAACTGGTTTGTTGATAAGGAAGGACTCGATGTCAAAGCCACGGATGTGATTGCGTTTGTTCTGATCCTGTTGATATTAGGATTGCTTGCGTTTGTCATTCTGCGGAGCATGATGCGGGAGAGAGTACCGGAAGAACCGGAGGAGCCGCTGCCTGTGGATGAATTGCTGCAGTCTACGCCGGAGGAGCCGCTTGAGGAGATCGAGGCGGAACCGAAGTCGGAGGAGCGCCTTATACTGGAAAAATTTGTGCAGGAGAATCCGGAAGCGGCAGCAAATCTGCTGCGTAACTGGCTGAACGAAGAATGGGGGTAACAGGATATGGCAAGTGAAACGGGGATAGAGGAATTAGGAGGTCTGCAAAAAGCGGCGGTTCTTTTAATCGCGCTCGGGCCTGAATTGTCCTCCCAGATATTTAAGCATTTAAAAGAAGAAGAGATAGAAGAACTGACGCTGGAGATAGCCAACACAAGAAGCATCACGCCTCAGCTCAAGGATTCGGTTACAAATGAGTTTTACGGCCTCTGCCTCGCGCAGCAGTATATTGCCGAAGGCGGTATCGGTTACGCGAAGGAAGTGCTTGAGAAAGCCCTCGGTGAGGATAAGGCGGTGGATGTGATCAGCAAGCTGACCGCATCATTGCAGGTAAAACCTTTCGAGTTTGTCAGAAAGACGGACGCTTCGCAGCTTCTCAACTTTATACAGGACGAACACCCGCAGACAATAGCGCTCATTTTGTCCTATTTGGCGCCGGGGCAGGCGGCTATGATCATTTCCGCGCTTCCGCCTGATAAGCAGTCGGATGTGGCGAAGCGTATTGCGGTTATGGATAGAACCAGCCCGGATATCATCAAAGAGGTGGAAAGTATTTTGGAGTCAAAACTGGCAGCTCTTGTCAATCAGGATTTCACGATCGTCGGCGGTGTGGATGCCGTGGTAGATATCCTGAATACGGTGGACAGAGGAACAGAGAAACATATTATGGAGATGTTGGAGATCGAAGAGCCAGAGCTTGCTGACGAGATCAGGAAGAAGATGTTCGTATTTGAAGATATTCTGCTTCTCGATGACAGGTCGATCCAGCGTGTGCTTAGAGACGTGGACAACAACGATCTTGCCGTTTCTCTGAAGAGTTCCAACGAAGAGGTGAAGAACGTTGTGTTCAACAATCTCTCAAAACGTCTTGCGGCTATGATACAGGAAGACATGGAATTTATGGGTCCTGTCAGGATGAAAGACGTAGAAGAAGCACAGCAGAAGATCGTGAATATCATCAGAAAACTGGAAGATTCGGGAGAGATCGTTATTTCCAGAGGCGGAGGAGATGAGGTCGTTGTCTAATTTATTAAAGTCAGGATTTGTCAATTTCCGTAGAGAGGAAGCAAAGATCATAGATTCTAATGAAATTGTGGCAAAACGTCTCGAGCAGACAGGGTTTCAGAGCATATCCCATTTAGCGGTCCCGGTTTCCGGCGGAGATGAAAACCTGACGGAGGAAACCGGGATGGACGGCGAGACGGCGAGGGCGCTTTTCGGTGAGGAGGATGGTACGCTATACCGGGAGGCTCCTGTCTACGAGGGGCCGTCTCCGGAGGAATTGCTGGAAGCTGCCAGAGTGGAGATAGAGGAAATGAAAGCTGCCGCCGTTTCCGAGGCGGAGAGGCTTAAAATGCAGGCGATAGAAGAGGGCAGGCAGGCAGGATTCGACGACGGGTTTGCCAAAGGCCATGAGCAGGCGCTTCTGGAAGCGGAGGAAGCAAGACGGCAGGCGGAGGAACAGATACAGGAAACGGAAGCGCTGCGGGAGAAGCTTCATCTGGAGTATGAGAAGAAACTGCTGGAGATGGAACCCATGGTGATAGATGAACTGACAGCCATCTATGACCATGTTTTTGCGGCGGGATTAAAAGAAAACAGAGAAATTATTTTTCATCTATTGGATACTACATTGCACAGGATCGACAGCGGCAGGGAATTTATTGTCAGAGTATCTCAGGCGGATTACGAATATGTCAATACCCGCAAGGAGGAACTGGCTGCGGGGATGGCCGGTGTCAGGGTAGATCTGGTGGCAGATGTCACGATGAGACAGGGAGAGGGAATGATTGAGACCGGCGGCGGTCTATTTGACTGCAGTATCGATGTGGAACTGGAGGAATTGAAACACAGGATACATATGCTGGCACATCAAAAATAGGGAACAGAAGGATAGGAGAAAACTTTTGGAAACATTGCTGTCCGCTGATTTGAAAAAATATGAAAAAGCGATAGAAGAGCCCTTGTTTAAGAAGATGGGAAAAGTGGTGAACGTGATCGGACTGACTATTGAGTCGGCAGGTCCCGACGCGAGACTTGGCGATATCTGCCGGGTATTTCCCACGGGCGGTCAGAATGCGGGGGCGCCCATCATGGCGGAAGTGGTGGGCTTTAAGAGCGGGATGACCCAGCTTATGCCCTATGAAGTAACGGATGGTATCGGCTCCGGCAGCATTGTGGAGAACACGAATACACCGCTGATGGTGGATATAACGGATGATATTCTGGGCAGGACCTTAGACGGATTGGGAAGGCCCATCGATGGTTCGGGTTTTGAAGCTTCGGCCAGATACCCGGTGGAGGCGGCTCCGCCTGATCCGCTGGGCAGAGAGATCATTGATGAAGTGCTCCCTCTGGGAGTGAAGGCGGTGGATGGTCTTATGACAGTGGGAAAAGGACAGCGTATCGGTATTTTTGCCGGCTCCGGCGTGGGGAAATCTACGCTGATGGGCATGTTTGCCAGAAATACGACAGCGCAGATCAATGTGATCGCGCTGATCGGAGAGCGCGGCAGAGAGGTGCGCGAATTTATAGAGAGAGATTTAGGGCCGGAAGGTATGGCGCGTTCGGTGGTGGTGGTGGCCACTTCGGATAAGCCGGCTCTCGAGCGAAATAAGGCGGCGAAGACGGCCACCGCTATCGCGGAATATTTCAGGGATCAGGGGAAGGACGTCCTTCTGATGATGGACTCTCTGACGCGATTTTCGATGGCTCAGCGGGAGATCGGGCTTGCCAGCGGGGAACCGCCGGTATCCAGAGGATATCCTCCCAGCGTGTACGCGGAAATGCCGAAGCTGTTAGAGCGGGCGGGACGGTCCGACAAAGGATCTATCACCGGTCTCTACACAGTGCTTGTGGACGGCGATGATTTTAACGAACCGATCACGGATACGGCCAGAAGTATTCTGGACGGCCACATCATGTTAAATCGGAAACTTGCCCATAAGAATCACTATCCGGCTATCGATGTGCTGCAGAGCATTTCCAGATGCATGAGCGCTATCGCCACCAGAGAGCACAAAGCGATGGCCGGGAAGTTAAAAAATGTGCTGGCCACTTATCAGGAGGCGGAAGACCTCATCAATATCGGTGCGTATAAAGCGGGCAGCAATCCGGATATCGACTATGCGATTTCCAAGATCGGGCAAGTGAACGAGTTCCTGATGCAGGATGTGGACACAAAGACCGGATTTGAGGAAACAGTGGAGGAAATGAACGCTATTTTTTCTTAGTGCAGGAGTGCGGGTATGGCGAAATTTGTCTACAGGATGCAGAGTATCCTGAATATCAAGGAAAAAATGGAAGAACAGGCAAAAGTCGCTTTCGGCGCGGCGAATGCGGAACTGCGGGTGGAGGAAGAGCGTCTGCAGAGGCTCTTTCAGAGACAGATCCAGTATCTTGCCGAGGGTACCATGCTGCGTCAGGCAGTGCTTGACCCACTTAAGCTGCAGGAGAACGAGAACGCGTTAGACTATATGGAAGATGCGATAAAAAGTCAGAAAATACGGGTAAAAAAAGCTGAGGAAGCGCTGGAGAGAGCCAGACAGGTTTTGCAGGAATATATGATAGAACGAAAGACTCATGAGCAGCTTAAAGAGGCTGCTTTTGAAGAATTTAAGGAAGAACTCGCGAAAGAGGAAAGCAAGGAAGTGGATGAGTTAGTCAGCTACGTCTACGGGCGCAGGAGAAGCGTGGAAGAGGAGATCGCTTCGCTGCTTTAAAATGACCAACTAAGTGAGGATCGATATATGGCGAAAAATAAAAAGGAAGAAGAATTGACAGAAGAACTTCAGGACAGGGAGTCGGAGCGTCAGAGATTACGAGAAGAGCGAAAACAACTGAAAGCCGAACAGAAAGCGCAGAAAAAAGAGGCGAAACAGAAGGCGCGGGAGATATCCGATCAGGAGGAGGAGCTGGACGGTGAGCCGGGAGGCCTGCCGGTTTTTCTGGTGACGGCTTTTATTGTGGCGGTCTGGATCGCGATCCTGTGCGTACTCATAAAGCTTGACGTGGGCGGTGTGGGAAGCAATATATTAAAACCGATCCTAAAGGATATACCGGTAGTAAACAAGATCCTGCCGGGAGAGAAGCGGACGGACGAGGAGGAGGATGAGTACAGCATCTATGCTGACGTGGAGGATGCGGTGGCGCAGATCAAACAGTTAGAGCAGGAACTGCAGATCGCGCAGGAACAAAATCTCTCCTATGCCAATGAGATAAGCGAGCTGAAGGAAGAAAACAACAGGCTTAGAAACTTCGAGGAAGATCAGCTTAAATTCGAACAGATGAAAAATGAATTTTATGAGGAAGTCGTTTACGCGGAGAACGGCCCCGGTGTGGAGGAATATCAGAAGTATTATGAGGCCATGGATCCGGCTGCGGCGGAATACTTGTACCAGATGACGATTCAGGAAACGGCGGCAGACAAGGAACTTTCCGACTATGTGGCCACTTTCTCGGCGATGAAGGCGAAAGAGGCGGCGGCGATGTTCGATACGATGACCAGCGATCTGGATCTGGTGGCTAAAATATTGAAGGCGATGAGTGCCGATGACCGGGCGAAGATCATGGGGCAGATGAATGCGGAAAATGCTGCCAGACTTACCAAAATGATGGATCCCGGGTGATTTCGGCCGGAAGATAGAGAAAGCGGGGGAAAGCGCAGGGAAGGGTTAAGAAAGAGCGGAAAATATCCGATATAATAAATGGAAATCATGCGTTTTCTGCAAAAAAATTGCAGGGCGGTGATCATAAGTACATTGAAAACTAAAAAAGGAGGTAAAAATGTGACGAACATGCCCGTACTTGATAAGAATTCTGTGGCGCAGAATATCTTATCAGCAAAAGGAACAACAAAGGCGGCAGCTTCCGCAAAGGGCGGCTTTGACACGGTGCTGAAGCAGACTACGGCGGCAGGAAAGCAGCAGAATGCGGATACCGGCGCTAAAGCGGAATCTGCAAAAGAGACTGCGTCGAAAGAGCCGAAGGACGTTTCGCAGAATGAAAAAGCAGGCGAAAATGTAAAAGCGGAAGAGAACGTCGAAAACAGGGACGTGGAGACACGGACCGAGCAGACGGAAACCGAAGACGTGGAAAATCCGGCGGAAGATACGGAAGTCCTTGAGAGAGCAGGCGGCGAGATGGCAGCTATGCTGGCGGCGCAGATGGGGATTTCACAGGAAGTGGTGAGCGAAGCCATGGAGGAACTTGGAATGACAGAAGTGTCATTACTTGATCCGAAGAATGTGAAAGAACTGATGGTGCATCTCACGGAGGGCGCGGACGATATGTCCATACTGACAGACGAGGCTCTTTATCAGTCTGTGACAGAAGCGCTGGAAGCACTGGAAGAGATCATGGCCGGGCTGCAGGACGAAACCGGTATGACTCCGGAGGAGTTGAAAGCGACGGTTGAAGCGGCGCAGAAACAGCTTGCGAACCCCGTGGAGGTGCCGGAGGAGATCGTAGGAGAGGAAGCAGCAGAGAATGAGACGACGGCGGAACCTGCCGTAAAATTCAATGCGCCGAAGGCAGAACTGACAGAGAATGCCAGAACAGAGCAGACGATGCCCAAGGAGACGGCAAGACAAGAGAGCGCGGGAAAGGAATCCGAGAGTCCGTTTATGGGAAATAATTATCAGACAGGACATTTGGAAGCGGCGGCGGAAGTGCAGGAAGCGGAAAGCGTATTTTCCATGACGCAGACTCAGGAGATCATGGATCAGATCATGGATTACATGAAAGTTTCCATGAAACCCGAAATGACAAGCCTTGAGATGCAGCTCCATCCGGAATCACTCGGAACCTTACATATTCAGATAACCAACAAAGAGGGAGCGGTGACTGCACAGTTTATCGCGCAGAATGAATCTGTGAAAACGGCTCTGGAAAGCCAGATCGTGGAACTGAAGGAAAATCTGGAACAGCAGGGATTAAAAGTGGAAGCGGTGGAAGTGACGATCGCGCAGTATTCTTTGGACAGAAATCCGGAAGGGGACAGCGAAGCGTCCAGACAGGGCGGAAAACAGAAAAAAGGAGTCCGTAATCTGAATCTTAAGGAACTGGATTCGGAGGAGGAAGAAAATTTTACAGAGGAAGAAAAACTGACGGCACAGATGATGCAGTCGGAAGGCAGCACCGTGAACTTTACGGCATGACAATAAGGTGACAAACCGGAAAGGAGTAAAGAATGGCAGGTAATTTAATAGCGCCGGTAAAGGACGGTCAGATACAGCAGACCGAATCTCAGGCTTCGTTGGCGCAATCAAAAGCAAAAAAAACCGGATACGACAAAGATACCTTTTTGCAGCTTCTGGTGGCGCAAGTGCAGAATCAGGATCCGTTGGAGCCAACGTCCAACACAGAGTGGATATCCCAGTACGCGACATTCTCGGAGTTAGAAGCAATGAGCAATATGAGTGCTTCCTTCGATCTGTCGAGAGCATCTACGCTGGTAGGCAAGACGGTAGTGCTGAACACCACAAATGAAGCAGGAAAAACCATTACGGTACAGGGGAAAGTTGACTATGTGACTTACGAGGGTGGTCAGGCATATCTCTCCGTCAACGGTTCGACCTATTCCATGGACGATCTGTATAATATCGTGGATACCGAGTACATGGCCGCTTTCGATAAGGTGTATGATTGGTCGGTGAAACTGAACAAACTTCCAGCATATGAGAACATTACATACGACGATGCAGAGGAAGTGGAAGGTGTTTGGAATGAATACGACAAGATGACGGATTATGAGAAATCTTTCGTGGCAAAAGAGAATGCCGACAAGATCAAGAAGCTGCATGAACGGATCGAGGAACTGAAAAAGCTTCATGAAGGAAATGAAGAGGAGAACAAACCTGAGGAGACGAAACCGGAAGAGGGGAACAAGCCTGAGGAGACGAAACCGGAAGAAGGCAACAAACCCGAGGAGACGAAGCCGGAAGAAGGGAAGGAACCCGAAGAGTCCGGAAAGGAAGAAGCGGCAGACTAAAACAGGGAAGTATAGAAAGCGAGAGCAAGGAAGCTGGTGGCGAATATGAAGATACAGACAAACAGTTTTCACTCTTTGGAACAGGTACAAAACGAATACTTGAACCAGATGCCGAAAACGCAGACAGCGAAGCAGATGGGAGGCTTGTCTTTTCAGGAAATTTTAGAGCAGGCATCCGGCCTCAGCAAAGAAGTCAGATTTTCCAAGCACGCGTCGAACAGACTGAATACAAGAAATATTGAACTGACGGACGGACAGATGGAAAGACTGAACGAGGGCGCGAAAAAAGCGCAGGCAAAAGGCATCAAAGATTCGCTGGTGTTGGTGGATTCGTTAGCGTTTATCGTAAATGTGCCGAGCAGTACCGTGGTGACGGCAATGGAACAGAGTGAAGCGCAGGAAAACATTTTTACAAATATTGACGGGGCCGTGATCATATAGTATAGCTGGACCTTACACGGAAGCTATCGATGTTCCCGAATGACAGACGGAACAAAAGGCCCCTCTTCTTAGGAGGTAATGAATAAATGAATAGAGCGATGTATTCAGGTGTGGCAGGATTAAAGACACATCAGACAAGAATGGACGTAATCGGTAACAATATTGCAAACGTAAATACGGTGGGCTATAAATCACAGTCCGCCCTGTTCTCGGAGTTATTATACCAGAATTCCAGCAATGCGTCAGGACCGAATCCGACGACGAATATCGGCGGCGTCAACCCGAAGCAGGTAGGTCTGGGCGTTAAGATGGCATCTATCTCGACAAACATCACACTGCCCGGTTCGGCTGAGACGACAAACAATCCCTTCGATATTCGTATCACCGGCGATGCGTTCCTGATCGTCAACAACGGTAAGGACAATATGTTTACAAGGGACGGTTCCTTTAAAGTGGATGCGGCCGGCAATCTGGTTATGTCCTCCAACGGTTACAAGGTGATGGGGTGGCAGCCGGATCCCGATAACCCAAATGAGATCAAACCCGACACTGTTTCTGCACTGCAGATCATGAGCGCGGCGAATATGACTTATCCGCCCGAGGCGACCACACAGGCTTATGTATCCGGTATCGTGGATGCGGAGAGCCCGGAGGTGAACTCTAAAGACGGCAAGCTGATGAACTTGAACTTCTACGATGCAAGAGGTTACAGCTATACGGCGAAGTTGGCCATCAAGAGAGTGGCCGGAAGCAACGATACGGTAAATTCTTATTCCTGCGAACTGGTGAAGGTGTTGGACGGAACAGGAAAGGATGTGACGGCTGAGTCCGGAGCGATGTTCAAGAATACCCCGGTCGGGCTGTTGGATGTGAAACCCACGACATTGACCGCGGGATATACCATGACTCAAAACGGAAATAGTTATGAGATCGATTATAAGCCGGATCCGACGAAAGATGAACATATTGTATATACGATCAGCGATGGCGCCGGCGGCATATCAGCTATAAAGTATCCGGATGGTACAAATACAAACGGTACGGCATTGACGGAAGAGGAAGCTTGGAAAGGCGTAGCGGAAGCTTTCGGTTACAATGATCCGGAAGAATTCCGGAAGATGAGCAGTACGATAGAGACAGGAAAATTGGCGAATCCGGCGACAGATGATACGACTACTTATAATGTGGCAACACAGCTTGCAACGCTGATTACGCAGTCCAATCTTGTGAATGCTGCGGACGGAGTTGATGCAAATACCTTTATATTCAACGGAAAAAATATTGACGGCTGTGTGATAGATTTTGACAAGGACGGCGGCGCATTCAAAGGGCTCAACGGCGGTACCGGAGCGACGACGATTCTCAATTTCGGAACCACCGGGGATGCGGCGAGCTTCAGAAACATTGAGATTGATTTCTCCACGCTCAGCAACGTGGGTAACGAGAAAGTGTCCACCGCTTCCGCAACAAACGGCAGCTTAAAGAATCTGGGCGGAGGCCGTATGGTTGGTAAGATGTCCGGACTTTCCATCGGAACAGAGGGTAAGATCTACGCAGCTTATGACAACGGTCAGACAAAGCTTCTCGGCCAGATCGCGACAGCGAGATTTGCAAACCCCTCCGGTCTGCAGAAAGAGGGCGAGAACCTTTACACAGCGACCCAGAACTCCGGTGAATTTGACGGAATAGGTGTGGATGTTACATCGGACGGCGGAAAGATGACGCCGGGTGAGTTGGAAATGTCTAACGTGGATTTGTCGGGTGAGCTGACCGGTATGATCGTGACTCAGCGTGGTTTCCAGGCGAACAGCCGTATTATTACGGTGTCTGACACGATGCTGGAAGAGTTGATTAATTTAAAACGTTAATACACTTCTTGGTTAAGTCAGAAAAATAGAGACAATTAGGGGATTTGTCGAAAACAATGGAGACAAATCTCCTGTTTTGTTATGAATTTTGGGAAAGATTGTATAAAAATTATAGAGATTGGAAGTAGACATTTCTGATAAAATTTAGTAGAATTGTAGAGAAAGGGTGTTTTTGCAGATCGATGTAAAAACAGGAGGAAGACAGAGGCAATGGATATAGCGTCAATCGTAGGATTATTAGTATGTATTACCCTGACTGTTATGGCAATCGTAGCGGGTAATGGTTTTGCTGCAATCTATCGGGATTTCATGGATTTCCAGTCTGCGTTAATTACATTCGGCGGCGCGTTTTGTGCGATTTTGGCGGGAAATACGATTGAAAGCTTTACGGGAGGATTGAAGAGCTTTGCACTTGTGCTGAAGCGTCCCAACTTTGATATTCCGGTGATGATCCAGAAGGTCATAGACCTTTCCAATGTGGCGAGAAAAGAGGGACTTCTTGCGCTTGAGGAAGCGGCAGGGGAAGTTGACGATGCCTTTTTACGCAAAGGGATACTGCTTGTAGTAGACGGTACGGATCCTGAACTGGTACGGGCGATCATGGAGACCGAGCTGATGAGTATGGAGGATCGCCATAAAAAGAAAATAGGCTTCTGGGAGGACGTGGGCGCCATGGGTCCTGCGTGGGGTATGATCGGAACGCTGGTCGGTCTGGTAAACATGTTAAATAACATGTCTGACCCGAACTCCATCGGACCGCAGATGGCCGTGGCCTTGATCACGACACTCTATGGTTCGCTTCTTGCAAACTGGATCTGTACGCCGGTGGCGATGAAGTTAAAGATGAACAATGACGAGGAGTACCGGTTGAAGGAGATCATGGTGGAAGGCCTGCTCTCCATTCAGGCGGGTGAGAATCCTCGTGTAATCGAGGAGAAATTGAAGTCGTTCCTTGCACCTAAGGACAGAACAACAGAAGGCGGTGAAGCAGATGGCTAAGAAGCGGCAGGAAGAGCCCCCGAAAGGCGCGCCGGCGTGGCAGGCCACATTTGCGGATTTGATGAACCTGTTACTTTGTTTCTTCGTACTGCTTTTCTCCATGTCCACGGTGGACGCGCAGAAATTTGAGCTGATTGCTGCTTCGTTCTCTAAGACGTTCAGCATCTTTACTGCCGGTTCGACCTCCATCGGAGACGGGATGATGATCGGCAACGGCGTCAGCCAGCTTCCGGAACTTGATGATTTTATCAACAGTGTGGGGCGGACGGCGGAGAATACGCCGGAGATGGAGAAGTTAGACGACCTGCAGAGCGAGGTGCAGGCAGAAGGGTTAAAACAGTCGGAGGAACTGTCGGAGCGGATCGAGGAGGCTGTGGAAGAAAACAATCTGACCGGAGACATTGAAATGCAGGTGACGGCCCAGTATGTACAGTTGACGATGAAAGGGTCGCTGCTGTTTAATTCGGGAAGCGCCGAGTTAAAGGAAGAGTCTAAGCCGGTGTTAAATAAAGTGGGGCTGATTTTGGAGCGTTATGCGGCGGGAACTATCGAGATTGAGGGACACACGGATAATGTGCCGATGACCAGCAAGCGGTATGCAAGCAACAACGAACTGAGTTCGGCAAGAGCTTTGTCGGTCTTTGACTATTTGATAGGGACTACAAATTTGGATCCGGCGCGCATTAAGAACTCCGGAAGGGGTGAATATGTGCCGATCGCTGATAATTCAACCGACGAGGGAAGAGCGAGAAACAGGCGTGTAGAGATCCGTATATATAATGAAATATCCAGTTTTGAATAAAAGATGTGAAATCAGAGTTTTGCTATATCAGGCAGAAATGAGGAGGCAGCTATGAAAAAAAATTTGATGTCGGTTATCATACTGGCGCTACTGATCGTAAATATTGCGCTGACAGCAGTGATGCTGTTCAGTGTGACAAGCACAAATAAGGCGACTGCTGATTTGATCGGAAGAATATCAGGAGCTATGGATATGGAACTTTCTTCTGCTGACGGGACGGCCTTTAAACCGACAGTGCCTATCGAAAACGTGGCGACTTACGATATTGCGGACAGCATGACGATACGCCTGAAGCAGGATGAGGACGGATTGGAACATTATATTATGGTTGCCATCACTCTCTCCATGGATAATACACACGACGACTATAAAGAGTACGGCGCGACTGTGGACGAGCGCGAAAGCCTGATCAAGAGTGAAATTATCAGTGTGGTCGGACAGTATACGATGGCGGAAGCGCAGGCGGACGAGAACGCTTTGAAACAGGCGATTTTGGAGAGGATTCAGAATATGTACGGGTCTGACTTCATTTATAAGGTAGATTTCAGGGATGTAAAATATTCCGGGTAAAGGAGGTGAACCCGGATGAGTGAAGTATTATCCCAACAGGAGATTGATAATCTTCTGGCGGCTCTCAGCACCGGTGAGCTGGATGCGAATGACATACAAGAGACAAAAGAAAAACAGGTGAAGGATTATGACTTTAAACGCCCTGTTAAGTTCTCTAAAGAGCATTTGCGTACACTTGAGATTATATTTGAACATTACGGGCGGTTACTCTCCACGAATCTGCAGGTATATCTGCGGAAGAATGTGCAGGTCAGCGTGAACAGCTCGGAGACAGTGACTTTTTCGGAGTTTTCCAATGCACTGTCCAGTCCGGTCATACTGTCTATCGTGAACTTTGCGCCGCTTTCCGGAAATATCATTATGGAGTTGTCGCTGAATATCGGTTATGCGATCATTGACAGGATGCTCGGTGGAAAAGGAACGGCTCTTGAGAGAGCGAAAGATTTCTCTGAGATTGAGATGGCTATACTGGAAAAGATATTGGTAGTCTGTATGCAGATGCTCAGAGAACCGTGGAAAAATGTGGTGGAGATCGAACCGGTGCTAGACCGGATCGAGACAAATCCACAGTTTGCCCAAATCATAGCTCCCAGTGATATGATCGCTATCGTAACGCTGAATATCAAGATCGGGGATGTGGAAGGACTGATGAATATTTGTTTGCCGTTCTTCACATTGGAAGATATCATGGATAATCTGAATACTAAGTTCTGGTATTCAACGATACATGAGTCCTCCGACGAGAACTATCAGGCATATCTGGAAGCTCTTGTGAAGAGAGTGAGTGTGCCGATCCGAGCGATACTCGGAAGAAGCAGCGTGTCGGTGAATGATTTTATGAATCTTCAGATAGACGATATTATTCGATTGGATTCCGAGATAAACGGAGATCTGATAGTCTATGTGGGAAATATTAAAAAATTTACCGCGGTACCTGGTTCCAGCAAAGATAAATTTGCGGTGCAGGTGACGTCGGTTCTGGGAGAGGAGGAATAGATAAGTGGATGGTGGAATGTTATCGCAGGACGAGATAAATGCTCTGCTGAGCGGTATGTCGGACGGAGCTGTAGATATGGATGATTTGCAGGATGAAGCCGTCGGAGCAGCACCGGAAGCGGGAGCAGGGTCTTCATCCTTCGAACATACGACAGCGGTCAGCGAGGAGGATGCGCTGCTAACCGATACGGAGAAAGACGCTATCGGTGAAATTGCGAATATCAGCATGGGGGCGGCAGCAACCACCCTGTTTTCTCTGGTCAATCGGAAAGTGAATATCACTACTCCTGTGGTTTCACTGGAGAAATGGGAGACGATGATCGGGGACTACGAAAGGCCCTGCGTATTTATTCAGATCAAATATACGGCAGGACTGGACGGCCATAATATTTTAATACTGAAAGAGCACGACGTAAAGATCATTACGGATCTGATGATGGGGGGAGACGGCACGAATACGGATGGGGAACTTTCGGAGATCCATCTGAGTGCTATTTCCGAAGCCATGAATCAGATGATGGGAGCATCTGCAACTTCCCTTGCGACTATGCTTGGAAAGATGATAGATATCAGTCCGCCGGAGGCAACTCTTATAGATCTGATGACGATAAACGCAGGGGAGGAGATCGCACCCTTCCTCGGCGGAACTTTTGTCAAGATTGCATTCCGGATGCAGATTGAGGATTTGATCGACAGTACGATCATGCAGTTGTACCCTTGTGATTTTGCAAGATATCTGTGCAGCGCATTTATAAGCGGAGGAGATTCGGGTGTACCGGAATCTGCACCCGCGGCGCCTGATCCGACACCGGCCGCGCCTGCACCGGATATGGGGATGAGCGGTATGCCTTCTGACGGAGCCGGAATGCAGAGCGCGATGCCCGGAATGTCGGGAGGAATGCAGGGGATGCCCGGCGCAATGCCCGGAATGGGAGCGCCTATGATGCAGCCGGATATGAATATGGCCGGTATGTACGCGCCGCCCTACGGAATGCCGCCTCAAGGTTATGGAATGCCGCCCTACGGAATGCCGCCGATGCAGCAGGCCGCACCCGTCAACATTCAGCCGGCACAATTCCAAAGCTTTACCGGAGGAATGCCCGGTGCGCCGGCTCCGGCTAACATTGATCTGATCATGGATGTGGCGTTGGAAGTTACCGTGGAACTTGGCCGCACAAAAAAATCCATCTCGGAAGTATTGGACTTTGCACCCGGCACGATCATTGAATTAGATAAGGTGGCTGGCGAGCCGGTAGAAGTTTTTGTGAATGGAAAGATGGTGGCAAAAGGCGAAGTTGTTGTTATTGAAGAAAGTTTTGGTGTCAGAATAACAGAGATCATCAAATAAAAGAAAGTGATAGGAGTGAAAAAATGGCTAAAAACGTGTTAATTTGTGATGACGCAGCGTTCATGAGAATGATGATAAAGGACATTCTCTCCAAGAACGGGTACAATATTGCCGGGGAAGCGGAGAACGGTGCGAAAGCGGTGGAGAAGTATGCGGAAGTAAAACCTGATCTGGTGCTTATGGATATCACGATGCCGGAGATGGATGGTATTCAAGCTTTGAAGAAGATCAAAGAGGGAGATCCGGGGGCGAAAGTCATTATGTGTTCCGCTATGGGCCAGCAGGCGATGGTAATCGAATCCATTCAGGCAGGTGCGCGAGACTTTATTGTAAAACCGTTTCAGGCTGACCGCGTGTTGGAGGCCGTGAAGAAGGTTATTGGGTAATGACGCTTCTGACAATGGAAACACTGGGAGGGATAGCGCAGTTTATTACGGTTCTCGTTCTTTTTGTCATTGTTCTGTGGGTGACATGGGCAGTGACAAAATGGACTGCGGGCTATCAGAAAGGAAAGTGGGCAGGCGGCAATATCGAATTACGAGAGAGCTTCCGCATTGCCTCTGATAAGTATGTCCAGATAATACGTGTGGCGGATAAGTATCTGGCTGTGGCGGTGGCGAAAGACTCCGTCACCTTTTTGGCGGAACTGGATGAGCAGTCATTACTGTTTCCGGAGGATACAGCCGGTATGAAAATGAATTTTCGGGAAATATTGGAAAAGGTCAGGGAAAAGAAAAAAGAATGAAGAAAAGATTTTCCGGACTGCGGATTAGGAAACTGTTGTGCCTGCTGTTTACGGTAGGCATATTCTGTATTTGCAACGTGCAGACAGTGTATGCTACGACTTCCCTTGATATCGACGGGGGTGTGACCGGTGAGACAGATACAAGCACTACGATACGGGATCCCGGAGAAGCAAAGACGCCGGAGGAAGTAGGGGAACTGAATATTGCCAATACGGCGACGGTGACGATAACGAACAACAACGGCACGATAGCCGGAACGCTGCGGATTTTGCTGACTTTGACGCTGATTGCAGTGCTGCCTATGATCCTTTTGATGATGACTTCTTTCACTAGGATCCTTATTGTACTTCATTTTACAAGGGCGGCGCTCAGTACCCAGACGGTTCCGCCAAATCAGATCCTGATAGGGCTTTCTCTTATTCTGACATTTTTTATCATGGAGCCTACGGTGACGGAGATTTATAACAATGCGGTGGTGCCCTTTGAGGAAGGCCGGATCGAGCAGGAAGAAGCGTTGGAGCGGGGCATAGAGCCTCTGCGGAAATTTATGTATCGCTCCACAAAAACCGACGATGTGCGGGTATTTATGGATATTTCCAGAACGGAGTGGGACGGAGAAACGCTGGATGATATTCCCACCTCGGTTTTGATTCCGGCATATATGATCAGCGAGCTGCGGATCGCGTTTTCGATAGGATTTGTGATCTATATTCCGTTTATCGTGATAGATATGGTGGTGGCTTCTGCTTTGATGAGTATGGGTATGATGATGCTGCCGCCCACAACGATCTCCATGCCCTTTAAGATATTGCTCTTTGTAGTGGCTGACGGGTGGAATCTCGTCATTGTAAATCTGGTTAGGACATTTTATGTGACATGATAAACACAGGGAAAGGAGCAGAAAGATGACAATTGACGAGGTTGTGGCGATAGCGAATCAAGCGTTATATACAATCATTCAGGTATCAGCGCCGGTACTGCTCATATCCATGGCGGTGGGATTGATCGTCAGCATTTTCCAGACGGTGACATCCATTCAGGAACAGACACTGACCTTTGTGCCGAAAGTGCTCGCTATTTTTTTGATCATCATGCTTACAGGACATTGGATGATGACGGAGATGGCGAATCTGATGACAAACCTGTGGGCTGATTTTGGCGTTTATGTGAAATAGCGGGACAGTATGGTTACAGTTGATTTTGATTTTGCCGATCTGGAATATTTTTTGTTGATACTGGTGCGGGTTTCCATGTTTGTGTACGTAGTCCCCTTTTTCAACATGAGTAACGTGCCAAGAAGATATCGTGCCGTGCTCAGTGTGATGATCTCAGTGATTCTTTACGGAGTGGTGCCGGGGGATAATGTAGCTTACAATACGGTATTCGAGTATGCTTTGATCGTGGCTAAAGAATTTATTACAGGCATACTGATCGGGATGGGGGTAAACCTCTGTTCTACGATTCTGTCCCTCACCGGTGTGATCGCCGATATGGAGGTGGGTTTTTCCATGGTTACGCTGATGGATCCGGCCACAAGACAGCAGACGACGATCACCAGCACGCTTTATCAGAATCTGATCATGCTGATCCTTGTACTCAGCGGTATGTATCAGTATGTGATCCGGGCGCTGGCGGAATCCTATGAACTGATACCGGTATACGGGGCGAACTTTGACGCGGCGAAGCTTTTGAATGTGGCCATTGATTTCATGGGGCGTTATGTGCTTGTAGGATTTCAGATATGTCTGCCGATCTTCGCGGCGATTTTGATGTTAAACGCTGTGCTTGGCATTCTGGCGAAAGTGGCGCCTCAGATGAATATGTTTGCCATCGGGCTGCAGTTAAAGATTCTGGTGGGGCTCGGCGTGATTTTTCTGACGCTGTTTTTGCTGCCGAGAGCGGCGGAAATGATATTTGATGAGGCGAGGCGCATGACGGTGGCTTTTGTGGAGGCATTGATGTGATACTGGAATACCGGTTACAGTTTTTTGCGAAGGAGGGACCCGGCGGTGAAAAGACCGAGCCGGCTACCCAGAAAAAGTTAAGTGATGCCAGAAAAGACGGACAGGTGGCGAAAAGTAAAGAGATCGCCAATGGTTTTGGGCTTATAGCGCTTTTTCTGCTGTTGAAAGTCTGGATCGGAAATATCAGCGTCAGCTTTCTGGAATTGTTCGGCGGAGTGTACAACAGGATCCCGGAAATGGCCGGAATGCCCTACGGTACGGTGCCGGTGGCAAATATCGAGATGGTCGTGAAGCAGAGTATGGTGCGGCTTTTGATCATCATGATACCTGTTTTTTTTGTGGGTGTGCTGGTGGCTTTTGTCAGCGATGTGATGCAGGTTAAGTGGCGTCCCACCGCGAAACCGCTTAAACCGAAACTCAGCAAAATAAACCCGATAAGCGGTTTCAAGCGCATAGTGTCTCCAAATTCTTTAGTGGAACTGGTAAAGGCAGTGGCTAAGATCGGCCTGATCCTGTATGTGGCATGGAGCTATATGAAAGGAAAGCTGGAGATCCTGTTTTACCTGTTGGATATGCCGATCCTTACTGCGGTGCAGGAGATCGGGACTATCGTTATCGATCTGGGCATCCGGATCTCTGCTATTTTTATGATCATTGCGCTGCTTGACTATATCTATCAGAAGTGGAAATTTGCCAATGACATGAAGATGACGAAGCAGGAAGTCAAGGATGAGTACAAGGATCAGGAAGGTGATCCCCAGATCAAGGGAAAACAAAGACAGCGGATGCAGGAAGCTTCGAGGAGAAGGATGATGCAGTCGCTGCCGGAGGCGGATGTTGTTATCACAAACCCGACTCATTATGCGGTGGCATTGAAATATGACAGCGAACTGTATGCGGCGCCGGTAGTGCTCGCAAAAGGAGCGGATTATCTGGCGGCAAAGATCAAAGAGGAAGCGAAGGCTTACGATATTGAGATCTATGAAAATAAGCCCCTTGCGCGGATGCTCTACGCGAATGTTGATGTTGGGGCTCAGATTCCCGCGGAACTGTACCCTGCGGTGGCGGAAGTGCTGGCGTATGTATATCATATAAAAGAACAAAAAGCCGGAGGATGAGGGGTTTAAAAGACCGGATCAGGCTTAAACTAGGAGAGGAGATGAGCAGATGAAAATCGGAAAAGCGGATTTAGGCGTAGCGCTGTATATTCTTGCTGCGTTTGTTATGCTCATTGTCTCGATTCCCAGCGGACTTTTGGATGTTTTTCTCGCAATCAATATCGGTATCGCGTTTATTATCCTGTTTACGGTCATGTTTACAAAAGAAGTGTTGGATATGTCCTTTTTTCCGACGATACTTTTGTTCACCACGATTTTTAGGATTGCCCTCAATGTGTCTTCCACAAAGCTGATCCTGCTCACCGGGAATCCCGGTAACGTAGTCACCACTTTCGGCAATTATGTGGGCGGCGGTGATTTGGTGGTAGGCGTGATCGTGTTTATTATTTTGATCCTGATCCAGTTTATGGTCATCAACAAAGGTTCCGAGCGTGTGGCGGAGGTAACGGCGAGATTTACGTTGGACGCTATGCCCGGTAAGCAGATGGCCATTGATGCGGATTTGAATACCGGAGCTATCACCGACGCGGAGGCGAAGGAGAGACGTGATAAGATACAGGCTGAGTCCAGCTTCTTCGGTTCTATGGACGGTGCCGTGAAGTATGTAAAAGGAGACGCTACGGCAGGGCTTTTGATCACATTTATCAATCTCGTAGGCGGCGCTGCAATGGGAATGCTCAGGCAGGGTATGGATTTTTCCACTGCAGCCCAGACTTATTGTATCCTGACCATCGGAGACGGTCTGGTATCCCAGATCCCTTCACTGCTCATCTCTCTGTCCACCGGTATTTTGGTGACAAAGGGCGGAAAGGATGCGGATTTCTCCAATGTGATAGTGGGGCAGCTTTTCGGCGTACCGAGAGCGATGTATATAGCAGGTGCGGCAATCGCGACTTTGGGAGTCGTCACTCCCCTGCAGACGATTATTTTCGTCGGGCTCGGCATGGGATTTATCATTGCAGGACGTATGGTGCAGGGATCTTTGGAGATGGCAGGTATCGAACAGGAAGTGGACAGCGAGGAAGTGGCGGCGGAGGAGATCAGACAGCCGGAGAATGTCAATTCCCTGCTGCAGGTAGATCCTGTGGAATTGGAATTTGGTTATGGTATTATTCCTCTTGCGGACGTCAATCAGGGCGGAGACCTGCTTGACCGCGTGGTGATGATCAGACGTCAGATAGCTTTGGAAATGGGTACTGTGGTACCGATTATTCGCCTGCGTGATAATATCCAGCTGAATCCTAATCAGTATATTATCAAGATCAAGGGGATTCAGGTCAGCGATGGCGAAATCCTGTTTGATCATTATATGGCGATGAATCCGGGATATGTAGAAGAGGAGATATCCGGAATCCCCACTTTTGAACCTTCCTTCCATTTGGCGGCGTTATGGATCACAGAGAACCAGAGGGAGCGGGCGGAAAGTCTTGGCTATACGGTGGTGGATCCTCCGTCCATCATAGCGACACACTTGACGGAAGTGATCAGGGAGCACATCGATGAGCTGCTGACGCGTCAGGATGTACAGAATTTGATCAATAATATCAGAGAGAGCAATCAGGCGCTTGTGGAAGAACTGGTGCCGAAAATACTGGGATTCGGCGAAATTCAGAAAGTGCTGCAGAACCTTCTTCGGGAGGGGATTTCCATCAGGGATCTGCAGACTATTCTGGAGACACTTGCAGATTATGCGCCGACCACAAGAGATACGGATATTTTGACGGAATACGTCAGACAAAGTTTAAAGAGGGCAATCTCCAGCCGGTATTTCCCGGCTAACGAGACGACCAGTGTAGTGACCCTTGATCCGAAGGTTGAACAGGAGATCATGAGCAACGTCAAGCAGACGGAGACAGGCGCTTATATTGCGCTTGACCCGATTCGGATCAAAGCCATCGTGGCAAGTGTGGGCAAAGAGAAAGAGAAACTGGAACAGATGGGAAAAAATCCGATTGTGATCACTTCTCCTATTGTCAGGATTTATTTTAAGAAGCTGACGGAAGAAAATTACAGGGATCTGATCGTGGTTTCTTATAATGAAGTGGACTCCAATGTAGAATTACAGTCGGTAGGAATGGTGACAGCATAATGATAATTAAAAAATTTACGGCAAGGACAGAAGAGGAAGCGGTCAGACAGGCGAAAGCCGAACTGGGCGAAAATATCGTCATTATGAACGTAAAGATTATCGCGGCGAAAGGTCTGTTCGGTTTTTTGAAGAAACCGCAGGTGGAAGTCACGGTGGCGAGAGAAGAGGAGAGCGAGCGCTATTCGCAGGCAGCTGCCGAGCAGCGAATTTCCGATGAAAACAGTCTGCGCGAGACGTTCAGGCAGGTGGCGAAAGCCGCCGGAGCCGAAAAACAGGCGGAACCGGAAAAGAGTGTGTCAGCCGTTTCCGAAAATACCGTTGAGAGAGCATGGAATGCACCGGAACCGGAAGCTTCCGGAGAGACGGGAAAACTTTTGGTAGAAAAACTGGACACTCTCCAGAGCATGATAGAAAAGAAATTCCAGACGGAGGAGACGCAGCCTGACGAGGAAGAAGAAAACAGCGAGATGACGCGGTTTGTAAAACTGCTCTATGATACCATGATAGAAAATGAGGTGGACGAGAAGTATGTGAGCCAGATCATCGATGAGATGGAGAAAAACAGCAGAGGGAATCAGCCCTTTGATCATGCGTTGGCAGATATCTACCAGAAGATGGTGTTAAAGTTCGGCAAGGCCGTGCCTATCGGGAAAGACGGCGGACTGCCCAGAGTTGTTTTCCTTGTGGGGCCTACGGGAGTGGGGAAGACGACGACCATTGCGAAGTTAGCGTCTAAGTTAAAGTTAGAGCAAAAGCGGAAAGTGGTTCTTATGACGGCGGACACCTATCGAATCGCGGCGGCGGAACAGCTGCGGACCTATGCGAATATTTTGGAGGTGCCGTTTCGGGTTATTTATTCCGCCGAGGAGCTGACGAAGGGCGTACAGGATTTTAAAAATTATGAGATTATCCTTGTAGATATGGCCGGACATTCCCCAAATAATCCGGTGCTGCGTGACAGCATGTTGGCTTATCTGAGTGCCCTTGACAAGGAGATGGAAATGGAAAAGGAAGTGCATCTTGTGCTTTCTGCAACCACTAAATACAAGGATCTGTTGAGTATCGCGGAATCTTATAAGGATATTAAAGATTATAAGCTTATTTTTACTAAGCTGGATGAGACGACGACAATAGGAAATATTTTAAACTTGAAACTGCATACCGGGGCGGCCCTGTCCTACGTTACCTGCGGACAGAACGTGCCGGATGACATAGAAATATTCAATCCGCAGAAAACAGTGAAACAGTTACTGGGAGGGAAAAACTAGATGGCAGATCAGGCGGAAAAATTGAGAAGCATCATCAAGGGGCAGAACCAGTCCAGACAACAGACGGCCAGAGTGATCACGGTCACCAGCGGAAAAGGCGGTGTTGGAAAATCTAATACGGCGATCAATCTTGCAATCCAGTTTCGGAAAATGAACCAGAGGGTCCTCATATTGGACGCGGATTTCGGGCTGGCCAACATTGAGATCATGTTTGGGACGGTGCCGAAGTATAATCTGTACGATTTGATCTATCAGGGCAAGAGCATCCGGGACGTGATCACATGGGGGCCTATGGAGGTCGGGTTTATTTCCGGCGGTTCCGGAATAGTGGGTATGGCTAATCTGACAAAGGATTATCTGAATTACATTGTGCAGAATCTGGTGGAATTGGACAGTATGGCAGACGTGATCATAGTGGACACGGGGGCGGGCATCTCCGATGCGGTGCTTGAGTTTCTGGTGGCCAGCAATGAGATACTTCTTGTGACCACGCCGGAACCGACATCGATCACAGATTCCTATTCTCTGTTGAAGGCCTTAAATCGTCACAATCGGTTTAATGCGGATTATACCAGCATCAATGTGCTGGCTAATAAAGTGAAAAATGAGGAGGAAGCCAATACGCTCTATCAGAAGTTAAATATGGTGGTTTCCAGATATCTGAAATTGCCGATCGCGTATCTGGGTTATATTCCACAGGATGAACAACTGGCCAGAGCGGTCATGCAGCAGATGCCGGTCTCCATACAAAATCCGATGTCAAGATCGGCGTTGGCCTTTAGGAATGCAGCGCTGAAACTGATGCATCAGGAGGAGGAGAGCGAAAAAGCTAAGTGGGGTATGAGAGCATTCTTTTCACATATTATTGCAGGAAGGAGATAGAGTATGTTGTCGGATATTATAGAAGCGGGACAGGTAGTGGAAATAGAGGCTGTGAGAGAAGAAAACGGGGATAGAAGAGGGGAGGAATCCAGAAAGTTCTATCGGACGAAAGTGTTTGACGTGCTCTCCGAGGACCAGTTGGAGATCATGATGCCGATTGAAAAGGGCAAGGTGATTCTCCTGCCGGTGGATGAACAGTTTAATATGTGCTTTTACACAGCAAAAGGTCTGTATCAGTGTTATGCGAGGATTCTCGACCGGTATAAGAGCAACAATGTCTATATTGTGGTGGCGGAGCTTGCAAGCAGTCTTAAAAAGCGTCAAAGAAGAGAGTTCTATCGCCTTGACTGTGCGTTGGATGTGAAATTCAGACAACTGGATCAGGCGGAGGAAGAGGCGGCGGAGAGCGGATTTTTCAAACCGAATCCATTGGATGCACCTTTGCTGAAAGATGGTGTTGTGGCGGATATCAGCGGTGGAGGCATGCGTTTTCTCTCTCAATACCGTTGTGAGGTGGGAGCACTGATCTACTGCACCTATAAGTTGATGATGAAGACAGAAGAGAAGCCGTATCATCTGGTAGGACGCGTGCTGCGTTCACAGGAACTGGAGAAACGGCCGGGAACCTATGAGAACCGGATACAATATGTCAATATGGATGTGGATGCCAGAGAAGAGATTATCAAGTATATTTTTGAGGAGGAACGGCGTCAGCGGCATAAAGCAAGCAACAGAAAATAAAAAAGCGGGAATGGGTAAGCTATGGGAAAAAATATTTTGGTAGTAGATGACTCTGCACTCATGAGAATGGTATTGTGTGATATACTGAATGCGGATCAAAGATTCCAAGTGGCGGACAGAGCTAAGAACGGGAAAGAAGCGTTGGAACTTCTGACTAAGAATAAGTACGACGCTGTGGTGCTCGACGTGAATATGCCTGTGATGGGCGGACTTGAACTGCTAAAGGAATTGCAGACAAGAAAAATTCCGGCGAGAGTCATGATGGCGAGCACCGATACCAGAGGAGGCGCTAAAGTAACTCTTGACGCGCTGGAACTGGGAGCGATAGACTTTGTGCATAAGCCGGGCAATATCAAGAATTGTCAGACGGATGAATTTCGCAAGGAACTGTTGGAGACGTTGGCTGCGGTGGCGTCCAGTAAAGAGACGACGTTCGGAAAGTCTTTCAGTATGGGCAGCATCAAGACCACAAAGAAGTTTGTGTCTATGGTGAAAAAGCATACTGTAGTAGGGAATAAGATCGTTGCCATTGCCAGTTCCACGGGTGGGCCGAAGGCGCTGCAGGCGGTAATACCGAAACTTCCGAAAGACTTGAACGCTCCGGTGGTGTTAGTGCAGCATATGCCGGTGGGATTTACAAATTCTCTGGCGGAGCGGCTTGATTCACTGAGCGAGGTGACCGTATCCGAGGCGAGAGAGGGCGAAGTTCTGCAGAAGGGGCATGTTTATCTCTCTAAGGGCGGGATGCATATGAATATCACTTCCGACCAGCGAAAGAGTTGTATCCACTACAGCAACGAGCCGAACAGAGAAGGCGTGAAACCCTGCGCCAACTACATGTATGAGAGTCTGATCAACAGTCCTTTCGATCAGGTGGTGTGCGTAGTGCTTACGGGAATGGGACTGGACGGCACCGAGGGAATCCGGAATCTGAAAGCGAAAAAGCAGACATATGTAATAGCACAACAGGAAAACACCTGCGCGGTGTACGGTATGCCGAAGGGCGTGGTGAAAGCCGGTCTTTCTAACCAGATCGTGGAACTCGAAAACGTCGCACAGGAGATTATTATGAACGTGGGGGTACAGTAATATGGATGTAAGCCAATATCTAGAGATATTTCTGGATGAAACAAGAGAACATTTGCAGAGCCTGAATACGGAGATTCTGAATTTAGAGCAGGATCCCGAAAATGAGGATACGATCAACGAGATATTCCGTGCTGCTCATTCCTTAAAAGGTATGGCGGGTACAATGGGATATAAGCGAATGCAGGCGTTGACGCATCATATGGAAAATGTATTTTCAGAGGTGCGAAACGGCACGATCAAGATCAAATCTAATATGATCGATATTCTGTTCCAGTGTCTCGATGCATTGGAAGAGTATACGACCAATATTCAGGAGAGTTCCGATGAGGGAACTAACGACAATGAGGCTTTGATCAAACTGTTAAACGACTGCTTGAACGGTGACGACGGCAGTTCTGAGCAGGAGATGCAGGCACCCGCGTCCGAGGAGGAGACATCTTCCGTTGCAGGTGAGAACAAATGGAATGATATTCATTTGGACGATGCCCAGAGGCATGTGCTTGCGGAAGCGGCAAAGCAGGGGAAAAAAGTATTTGGCATTACCGTGAAAGTACAGGAATCCTGTATTCTGAAAGCGGCCAGATCTTTCCTTGTCTTTAAGGCTGTGGAAGAGGTCGGTGAAATCGTTATCGCATCTCCTTCCGTACAGGATATCGAGGACGAAAAGTTTGATCTGGACTTCACGATTATTGTGATTACGGAAAGTCCGTTGGAGGAACTGCTTGTTGCGATTAAGAGCGTGTCGGAGATCGAGGACGCTGTGGGTGAGGAGATGACTATCGCTGAGGGGAAAGAGGCGGCAGAGCCGGAGCAGGAGAAGAGCGAGGAGACCGCTGCGGCAAGTCTTCCGGCAAAGGTGGAGAAAAAGGCGCCGGAAGCGGCGAAACCCGCACAGGCAGGCGCTGCAAAGCCGGAGAAAAAAGGAACCGGAAAGGCGGTGGGAAACCGCACCGTCAGAGTAGATATCGAGAAGCTGGATGTGCTGATGAATCTGGTCAGCGAGCTTATTATCGCGAAAAACTCTCTTGTGTCGGCTTCCGCACAGAATGCCGGCGAGGGAAATGTGGCAGTGGACAGTCAGATCGAGTATTTGGAGAATGTGACTACCAGTCTGCATGAATCGGTTATGAAGGTTCGAATGGTTCCTATTGAGAGCGTAGTGAATAAGTTCCCGAGAATGATCCGCGACCTTACCAAGAAACTGAATAAAAAGATGGAACTGCATATGAGCGGTGAAGAGACAGAGCTTGACCGTACTGTGGTGGATGAAATCGGCGATCCGCTGATGCACCTGCTTCGTAACTCAGCCGATCACGGTTTGGAGAGTGCGGAAGTTCGTAAAGAGAGAGGAAAACCGGAAGTCGGCTCCATCTTCTTAGATGCTTATCAGGACGGCAACAACGTTATCATCGAAGTAAAGGACGATGGTAATGGTATCGATGTTGAGAATGTTAAGAATAAGGCCATCGAGAGAGGGGCGATCACACCGGAGCAGGCGCTCAATATGACGGATAAAGAAGTTATCGATCTTTTGTTCCTGCCGAGTTTCTCGACTGCGAAAGAGGTGACGGATGTTTCCGGCAGAGGCGTTGGGCTTGACGTGGTGAAGTCCAAGATCGAGATGCTGGGCGGTGAAGTGGAAGTAAAGACGAAGCTTGGCGAGGGCAGCACATGGACGATCAGACTTCCTCTGACGCTTGCGATCATTCAGGCGCTGATGGTGGAAGTTGGCGGCGAGAAGTACGCAATTTCTCTGAACTCCGTGACCACTCTTGAGAATATTGCACCCAGCGATGTGAAGCTGGTGCAGTCTGAAGAAGTGATCCACCTGCGTGGTTCGGTTATCCCGTTGATCCGTTTGAACGAGGTTCTGGATGTCGAATCTACAAGAAAAGAAAATGATAATATGATCGTTGCCATTGTGAAAAAGGGCGACAAGCTGGCAGGTCTTGTGGTAGACGGACTGATGGGACAGCAGGAGATCGTTATCAAATCGCTTGGCAAGTTTATCGGCAAGAGCAGGATCATCAGCGGAGCAACGATTCTTGGCGACGGTGAAGTGGCTCTGATTCTTGACGCGAACGTACTGATATAAGGGGGTGGATAACATGGAAGAACTGAAAAACAGCGGTGGAACGATACAGTTTATCGTGATCAAAGTCGGCGAGGAGCAGTATGGCATCGATATCAAATATGTGGACAATATCATTCATGTGTCCAGCATTACCAGAGTCCCGAAAGTTGCATCCTATGTGAAAGGTGTGATCAATGTGCGCGGTGAGGTGATTCCGGTCATGGATATCCGAACAAAGATGGGGCTGCCTGAAGCGGCGCATACGAAAGATACAAGAATCGTCATCATAAAGAGTGAACAGCACGGATATGTCGGCTTGATCGTCGATGCAGTGCGGGAAGTGGTAACTCTGGAGATCGACACGATAGAAAAGATGTCCTACGACAGAACCGGAAAGGATATGTTTGTCACAGGCGTAGGCAAACATATGGGTGCGCTTATATCGCTGCTTGATCTGAATGAGGTTTTGGCGGGGTAAATCGGTCAGGTAAATCAAAATTGCGAAGCTATTGTGATAAGGAGATAAATTATGGATGATAACTTCGGATTAGACAGTATTGAGAGTGGTTATCTGGATGTGCTCCGGGAAATTGGTAATATCGGAGCAGGAAACGCAACGACAGCTTTGGCGCGGATGTTGCAGAGAAAAGTGGATATGAAAGTACCTAAGGCGGACTTGTTTGAGTTTCGCGATCTTGGGGAAGTGATCGGCGGAGAAGAGACGATCATGGCCGGCGTTTATATGGTAGTAGAAGGAGACATCCAAGGGAGTATGATGTTTCTGTTAGAAAAAGAGTCCTCCAAGCATCTGGTGAGTCAGATGCTCGGAGGATACGGGGATCCGAATGTTGAAGAATTTGGAGAGATGGAGATGTCGGTTTTGAAGGAGATGGGCAACATTATGACAGGAGCCTATCTGAATTCTCTGTCGGAATTGACGGGGCTTAAGATATATCCTTCTGCGCCGGATCTGACAATAGATATGGCCGGAGCTATTTTGAGTGTGCCGGCTATAGAATTTGGTGTACTTGGAGATAAGATCCTGATGATCCAGACAAGATTTACCGATGATCTTGAGATTGACGGATTTTTCATCCTCGTGCCGGAGTTGGATTCTTACAAAAGAATTTTGGAGTCTTTAGGTATGGCATAGGAAGTGAACGGAAATGAGTACAATAATTAAAGTAGGCATGGCAGACATCAAGATATGCAAGAGCCCGGACGGTGTTACTACTTTAGGACTTGGTTCCTGTGTGGGAGTTGCGATCAGAGATCCGCTTACGAAAGTCGGTGGTCTTTTGCATGCAATGCTGCCGGATTCCACAGTGATAAAGAATAATACTTGTGTAGAAAAGTTTGTTGACTCAGGGATCGATGAGTTAGTGAAAAGACTGACAGCGGCAGGGGCAAACAGGAGCAGGCTGGAGGCAAAGCTTGCAGGCGGAGCCCAAATGTTTTCCTTCCAGCGCAACTCCGATCTGGTTAAAGTAGGCGATCGGAATGCAGCGGCTGCCAGAAAGAAATTGAAAGCTATGAATATCAAGCTGTTGGCGGAAGATACCGGATTAAATTATGGCCGTACGGTAATATATTATCCGGAAACGGGAATATATGTTATTAGGGCGGTAGGAAAACCGGAAAAGAGCATATAATAGGGGGGATCCACAGCGTGGAAAAAGAAAAAAAGAGGAAACTGATTCCTCCTTTTGTGATGCTGACGGCGGGAGCAGTGACGAGTATACTGATGGTGGTTAAGGGCTGTGAACTGAATGAGTTTTTGGCCAGACTTCTCACAATACTGATTGTTTTTTATATACTTGGCTGTGTATTGAAAGACATCTTAGACAGGATCGACAGACAGAACACGCCTCCGGAACCGGAGGAAGAGGATGAAGTTATAGAAAAGGATACGGAAGACGGAGAGACAGAGAGCGGGAGCGAGGAACAGGAGGCTGCGGAGGGATAAGCGGTAGACTATGAACGAAGCGGAAAAGAAGAAACTTTGGGATGAGTATGGAAAAAATAGAAATCCTGAGGTCAGAGAAAAGATCATAATCGAATATGCTCCCCTTGTAAAAGTTGTGGCCGGCAGACTCAGCATGTATTTGGGTTATAATGTGGAATATGACGATCTGGTAGGATACGGCGTGTTCGGTTTGATTGACGCTATTGATAAGTATGATCTGTGCAAGGAAGTCAAATTTGAGACTTACGCCAGTTTGCGAATCAGAGGCGCGATTCTGGATCAGATCCGGAAGATGGACTGGATCCCGAGGACGATCAGGCAGAAGCAGAAAAAGATAGACGCCGCTATGCGGGAAATCGAGAGCAGGGAAGGACGGCCTGCCACGGATGAGGAGATCGCGGCGGCGCTTGGTATCACAGACGATGAATATCTGGACTGGCAGGGACAGATGAAAGTCACAGGCGTGATCTCTCTCAATGAGTTTATGGAACAGGGCAGCGAAGTACCTGTAGAACCCGGTACTCATTCAGGGCAGTTCGATTCGCCGGAAACGGTAATAGAAAAGGACGAGTTGAAAAAGATACTGGCAGAGTCTCTGGAAGTTCTGACGGAGAAAGAGAAGAAAGTCATTTTGTTTTATTATTATGAAGAACTTACCTTGAAGGAGATCAGTTCTATTTTGGAAGTCTCGGAGTCGAGAATTTCCCAGCTTCACACGAGAGCGCTGCAGAAGATGAAAGCGAAGATGGGTAAGTACATGGGAATTTTGACAGGATTGTAGGAAGTGGAGAGAACATGGGAATATTGGAACTCGTGCTGTTGGCGGCAGGGGCTGTGGTTTTTTTAATCAGCTTCTGTATTCCGGTAAAAGAAGAAAAACTGAAAGAAGAAACCAGAAATCTGGCAAAGGAAGAAGTAAAAAATTTGGTAGCAGAGGAACTTGAGACGGTGCGCAGCCACCTTGCGGAACTTTCCGGGGAGGAGGTAAAGGAGCAGATCGAGAGATCGGAACGCACTATGGAGCGCATCTCCAATGAGAAGATCATGGCGGTCAACGAATATTCCGATACCGTTTTAGAAGAGATCCACAAAAACCATGAGGAAGTGGTTTTTCTTTATGATATGCTGAAAAATAAAAAGGAGAACCTTTCAGAGTCCTTCGAGAAGACAGAACAAAATCTGCAGGATCTGCTGCAGCAGGTGAAAGATTCCGAGATTACGGTGAAAGAAAAACTGAAGGAGATATCGGAGAAGACCGCAGAGTTTGAGAAGATGAAATCACAGATGCTTTCCGATGACGGAAAAGAATCCAAAAAGGCATCCGGTACGGGAAGAAAGAAAGCGGCATCCGCAAAACAGGACGCAAAGAAAGAGAAAGAGAGTCTGCCTGTGCAGGCGGAAGTTTCGGCCGACAGCGGATTTAAGGCTTTTGTGCCGGAAAGGGTGGAAGTGATTCCGAAGAAGCAGCCTGCTAAACGGGTGGCCGAAAAGCCGAAGACGGAGACAGCGCCTTCTGCGGAGGACAGGGATTTAATGTTGCTTTTGTCGGATTCGATGGAAGATGGTGAAGCCGCCTCAAACAGCAACAGCAAAATACTAAAGATGCATGAAGCAGGAAAATCCAATATGGCCATCGCCAGAGAGTTAGGACTGGGAATCGGAGAAGTCCGGCTTGTGATAGACCTTTATGAAGGAACCAGATAAATCGTGCAGGGAAATTGTACCTATCAATACAGTGGAGCATAGGCGAAAATGAAAGTGAAATATTATTTGCGGGGTCTGGGTATCGGTATGTTGGTGACGGCACTGATTCTCACCGTATCGGGAAGGATGAACGCTAAAATGAGCGATGAGGCTGTAAGGCGCAGAGCGGCGGAACTCGGCATGGTGGAGAAAGATAAGACCGTGCTCGGTGAGCTGGGCAGCGAAAAACCGGAGGCAGAAGATGCGGCAGAGCCTGACGGCAGTCCGGCGGAAGCACCGGAGAGTGTCTCAGGACAGGACACGGAGCGAGAGACATCGGCGGAAGACACGCAGGAGACGGAAGACGTCGGTGTGGAACCGGAGGAGACGGAGCAAGTTCAGGATTTAGCTCCGGAGGCGGAGGAAAATGCGGTCAACGAGCCGGAAACAGATCTTTCTGCTGAAGATAAAGCCGAACAGGAACTGGCACAGGAGATAGAAGAGCGGGCGGATGAAGTGGCGGACCGCGCAGAAGATGTGGCGGAGAATTCTCCGGCGGGAAGAGTTGTGATGTTAGAGGTGCGCCGCGGCGACAGTTCAGTTTCGGTGGCCAGAAGAGCCGCGGAAGCAGGGTTAGTACAGTCTGCTGCAGATTTTGATGTGTTTCTTTGCAGAAACGGATACGATAAAAGAATATCCGTCGGAAATTATGAGATAACAGAGGGCGCGTCGGAGAAAGAGATCGCGGATATCATTACGAAAAGCAGGTGAGGGTATTTTGAGTAGAGGACAGGAGGGACAGAAACAAAAGGGGAAGGCGTTAGTATGTCTGATTGTCATTGTGACTGCTGTCAGTATTTCTGTGCTGTATTTCTATTTTCGTACCATACATTATACGGCAGATGAGATCCGCGCTCTGGATATAGAGCAGATCAATGAGAGGGCTCCGGAATGTCTTTTGCTTTCTATGTTGCCTGCAGAGCAGTTCAGTGGGGAAGATTTTGAATATTTCCGTGGGATAAGTACGGTGAAAGCTTCCCACAGGTTTGAAAATCTCTATGACATAAGAGATTTTTTTGATGCGCTGGAAGTTTCTCAGGAGCGGGTATATCTTGTGCTTGATCCCGCTTTTATAGGTTCGCGCTACGGCTTTCATGCTTCTTTGTATGGCCGCGCCTACAGGGATACGCTGCTTGCCGCAGTTAAGGGGAATGCGGATACTGCTTACGAGATCCTACTGCCCTATTATTCATTGGAATACTGGAAAGAACTCTCAGAGAAGGAGAGGGAAGACATGATATCTTCTTACCGTGATTTTGTCAATATTTTTTGCGGTGAGCCGAATGTCATGTTTTATTTTTTGGGCGCGGAGGAGTGGCTGATAGCTAATCCGGCAAACTATGAGACGGAAAATTGTTGTAATGAAGCGGTCACAAGGAAGATAGTCGCATTTACTTTCCGGGATGATACCTACAGGCTGACGGTTGAAAATATGGAGGATAAGTTTCAGGTGATACGAGAACTGGCGAAGGATAAAAGTTCGGATCCTCTGCTTGCAGGATATGATCTCGGGGCATCAGCAGATTTGTCAGATATGGATATCGTGTTTTTCGGCGACAGTGTCGTCGGCAACTTTACCGACAGCACTTCTATTCCCGGCGTTGTGGCGGGGCTTTCGGGCGCGTCGGTATATAATTTTGGCGTGGGAGGCACTACCGCTGCGTTTGGGGGAGATCCGGAGGAGATGTCGCTTCTTCCGGTAGTGGAAGCTTTTTTGGGCAGGGATTTGTCTGCCCTTTCTGATGATCATCATGTAAAGCGTGATATGGAGGAGTATATTTCAGACCATGACGGGGGAGAAGACCGCAGCACGTGCTTTATTTTAAATTTCGGATTAAACGATTATTTCGTGGGTATGCCTATCTACAGTCAGACGCCGGAGGATGAAACATCCTGCTATGAGGGGGCGCTGGGACTGGCGGTCACGCTTTTGAGAAAGGCTTATCCAGACTGCCGCATCATTTTAATGACGCCGAATTACAGTGTGGAATTTCAAGGCGGAACGGACATACAGTCACCTGAGGGCGGCACATTGCGCGATTATGCGGAAGCCGTTTCAAATGTGGCAAAACAAGAGCAAGCGGAAGTGATCGATAATTTTAAGGAATCAGGTATTGACGAAGACAATGTCTGGACATATATTTCGGACGGAACTCATCCAAACGAGTTGGGACGCTATATCATCGGGAGGCGTATCGTTTGTCATTTGTGTTAGAAAGATGGAAATTGACAAAAAGACTGAAATTGACAGCATTTTCTGCTTGCAAGCAGGGGAAATTTGTGGTAAAATACAAAGGCTGTAAAAAACACGCATACTGATGTTAGGTTGGTGTCCTGCAAGGCAGGATAGGCTTAAGGGACGGGGATCATGGACCCGGTAAGGTATGTGGAAGAAAAACCAAATGGAGGAAAAGACATGAGCGTAATTTCAATGAAGCAGTTACTGGAAGCCGGTGTGCATTTCGGACACCACACAAGAAGATGGAACCCTAAGATGGCTCCCTATATCTTCACAGAGAGAAACGGCATCCACATCATCGATCTGCAGAAGTCCGTAGGCAAAGTGGACGAGGCTTACAATGCTGTTGCAGATATTGTTTCACAGGGAGGAACGATCCTTTTTGTCGGAACAAAGAAACAGGCGCAGGACGCAGTCAAGACTGAGGCAGAGCGCTGTGGTATGTATTTTGTAAATGAGAGATGGCTGGGCGGTATGCTCACCAACTTTAAGACGATCCAGTCCCGTATCGACAGACTGAAAAGGATTGAGGAGATGGCTCAGGACGGCACTTTTGATGTGCTGCCTAAGAAGGAAGTCATCCAGATCAAGAAAGAATGGGAGAAGTTAGAGAAGAACCTTGGCGGTATCAAGGAGATGAGCAGAATCCCCGATTGTATCTTCGTGGTTGACCCGAAGAAAGAGAGAATCTGTGTGCAGGAAGCTCACGCGCTGGGAATCACTCTGATCGGTATCGGCGATACAAACTGTGATCCCGAGGAACTGGATTACATCATTCCGGGCAACGACGATGCAATCAGAGCCGTAAAACTGATTGTTTCCAAGATGGCTGATGCCGTAATCGAAGCGTCTCAGGGTGAGGCTGCTGATATGGGCGAAGCAGAGATGGCAGAAGCGGCAGAAAATGTTGAGGCGACAGATATTGAGGAAGCAGCAGCGGCTGAGTGACAGGATAGATAGATTTGGAGGAAAATAAAATGGCTATTACAGCAGCAATGGTAAAAGAGTTGAGAGAGCTGACCGGTGCAGGTATGATGGACTGCAAAAAAGCTCTGGGCGAGACAAACGGCAATATGGAAGAGGCTGTTGAGTTTTTGAGAAAGAACGGACAGGCAAAAGCTGAAAAGAAAGCCGGCAGAATCGCGGCGGAAGGTATCTGCCGTATTGCAGTGGATGGCGGCAAAGCTGCAGTCGTGGAAGTAAATTCCGAGACTGACTTCGTGGCAAAGAATGAGACATTCCAGACTTTTGTTGAGGCAGTGGCAAAACAGGCGCTTCACACAACAGCGGAAGATGTGGATGCTTTTCTTGCGGAGAGCTGGGAGGCTGACGCTTCCAAAACTGTAAAAGAAGCGCTGGTGGAGAAGGTTGCTACTATCGGTGAAAATCTGAACATCAGAAGATTTGAAGTGGTTGAGGCTCCTATCGTGGTAGATTATCTGCACGGCGGCGGACGTATCGGCGTTATTGTGGCGGCAGAGGCAGGCGCAGACAACGATGCAGTCAGAGAAGCGTTAAAGAATGTGGCTATGCAGGTTGCAGCTCTGGCTCCGAAGTATGTGAGCAGAGAGGAAGTCGGCGATGACTATATCGCTCATGAGAAAGAGATTCTGCTTGCACAGATCATGAACGATCCGAAGGAATCCGCTAAGCCCCAGAAGGTGATCGACGGTATGATCAACGGCCGTATCAACAAAGAGTTAAAGGAGATCTGCCTGTTAGACCAGATCTATGTAAGAGCAGAAGATGGAAAGCAGACTGTAGGACAGTATATCGCGCAGGTAGCAAAGGAATGCGGTACAGATCTGAAAGTGACAAAGTTTGTTCGTTTTGAGACAGGCGAAGGTCTGGAGAAAAAGAATGAGGACTTTGCTGCTGAGGTTGCAGCGCAGATGAATGCGTAAGGTGAAGTTTGCCTGATTATTTTGAATGAAGAAATCCCTGTGAATGGTGTGTGAATGCCATTTGCAGGGGTTTTTTGATATTATATACAGGATTTTCATTTCTTGACACTGTCACGATATACCACTATAATCAATAAAATGTGACAAATATTTAAACGGAAAGGACTGTGTTATGGATATTTTAGATATTATGAAAGCACGCCACAGCGTGCGGCAGTACAGCAGGAAAAAAATTGAGGATGATAAAAGAAAGGCACTGGAAGAACTGGTGATGGAGTGTAATCAAAAGAGCGGCATGCATATCCAGATTTTTTTCGATGAACCGAAATGCTTTGACAGTATGATGGCTCATTACGGAAAATTCAGCGGCGTGGAAAATTACATTGCTCTTGTGGGAGAAAAAAGTGCTGCACTGGATGAAAAAACGGGATATTATGGGGAGAGACTTGTATTGAGGGCACAGGAGCTGGGGCTGAATACCTGCTGGGTGGCCATGACCCATGGGAAGAGTGCTGCCAAAATCAAAAAGGGAGAAAAGCAGGCATGCATCATTGCATTGGGGTATGGGATTACTCAGGGAACTGCACATCCGAACAAGCCTGTAGACCAACTTTGTAACTGTGCATTTGATATGCCGGACTGGTTTTCCAGAGGAATGGAGGCGGCGCTGCTGGCCCCGACAGCCATGAATCAGCAGAAATTCCGTCTTATTCTTAAAAATGGGAGGGTATTTGCCGAAGCCGGAAAGGGATTTTACACAAAAATGGATATGGGTATTGTAAAGTTTCATTTTGAAGCCGCTACGGGACGCAAGGCAGAATAGCTTATATATAGGAGAAAACCAAAAGTCTGCTATTTTGCAGGATATCAAAAGATTCCTGTTTATTGTAATTGTTGACATTACAACAAAAAGGCGATAAACTGGCAGTAAGAAAGAGAGGTGTCATTCCGTGCAAATTTCAAGCAGGTTTACGTTGGCAGTCCATATTTTTGCCTGTATCGATGTATTTAAGGATGATTATAAGGTGACAAGTGATTTTCTGGCAGGCAGCACAAATGTGAATCCGGTGGTGGTTCGCAAGATACTGGGCCAGTTAAAGGCAGCGGGTCTTGTGGAGGTGGCCAGAGGCTCCGGCGGGGCTTCTATACCTAAGTCTTTAAATGAGATATCATTTCTTGATATCTACAATGCGGTCGAATGTATTGAAAATGGAGAGTTGTTCCGTTTTCATGAGAATCCAAGTGCGGACTGTCCGGTGGGAAGGAATATCCATATGGTCTTAGATGAAAAGCTGATACGGGTGCAAAGGGCTATGGAGACTGAACTGTCTTCCATCACTTTAGAAGATATCATACAGGATACAAGGAAATTGATTTGAAGTAACCGGAATTTGGGGTTTGGAGTATTTTTTTCAAAGCCTCAAATTTTTTTGTTTTTTGATGTAACGGCAATAGTTCGGGGAGAAAATAAATCGGCAGCTCCTCAGTCCGTAAGTAGGAATGTGTTGGATATTACTGCAGAAGATCTGAAAGGTTTTGATGTGGTGGTTGATGCATTTGGCGCATGGACGGAAGAAGAACTTCCACTGCACAGCACATCCTTGAAGGTGCTGTGTGATGCATTGTCCGGAACAGATACCAGATTGATGGTTGTTGGCGGTGCAGGGAGTCTTTATGTAAGTCAGGAGCATACGGTTTGTGTTGCCGACGGCCCGGATTTCCCGGATATGTACAAACCACTTGCGGCTGCAATGGCAAAAGCACTTTCTCAGCTTCGGCAGAGAAATGATGTCAAATGGACTTATATAAGCCCGGCAGGGGATTTTCAAACAGAAGGGGAACGCAGCGGTGAATATATTCTTGGCGGCGAGGAATTGACGCTGAATGAAAAGGGCGAAAGCACCATCAGCTATGCGGATTATGCCATTGCAATGGTGGACGAGATTGTGAAAGGCGCGCATATTCAGAAGCGGATCAGCGTGGTGCGGAAATAGATGAGACATGGATCAGAATGAACGGAGAATATTTTTAATACAGGAACTTCTGCAGGAGAACTTGAAGCGTCAGGATATGGAGATACCAACGGAAAAAGCAGAACAAAGGCGGCTGCTTCGAGGGTTGATGAATGTTCGGCCTCCCGGAAAGATCAGCGGGGAATTTCTCAAAGTACAGGATGAATATTTGCAGGCGGAAGCGGCCGCGAGAGGGATTACAGAGCTGCATGATTTAACTCCGGTGTCGGAGGGGTTATATCTTTGGCAAGGGGATATCACTACCTTGCGCTGTGATGCCATTGTGAATGCGGCAAACAGCGGCATGACAGGCTGCTATGTGCCAAATCACAGGTGCATTGATAACTGTATTCACTCTTTCAGCGGCATCCAGCTCCGCATGGACTGTGCGGAAATTATGCAGATGCAGGGGCATGAGGAAGAAACGGGAAAGGCAAAGATAACGAAAGCCTATAACCTTCCATGCAGATATATTCTGTATACAGTAGGGCCGATCGTCGGCCGATCTCTGAAAAAGGCGGATTGTGAGCTGCTTGCAGGATGTTATCGCTCCTGTTTGGAACTGGCGGCAGAGAATCAATTGGAAAGTGTGGCATTTTGCTGTATCTCTACGGGGGAGTTTCATTTCCCAAATGATAAGGCGGCACAGATTGCGGTAGGCACGGTGAAAGAATTTATGCAGAAAGAAACAAGCGTAAAGAAGGTGGTTTTTAATGTTTTCAAAGATTTTGACAAAGACTTATTCCGGGGAACGCTTTGAAAAATATTTTGGAGATTTTATTTTAAAATATCATATACGGGATATATATTCCGGCGGGTTTTATCCATATGCTGATTTAGAGGAGTATTGGGCGTGGTGGAGCAGGCAAATTTATTATAATCGGTATGTGGATGCGCCAAAACCGGTTTACAGGAAACTGTATGAGTTGGTGAAGGATAAGGATTATTTTGTTTTGACAACGAATGTAGACCATCAGTTCCAAAAGGCGGGGTTTGATAAAAAGCGGCTGTTTTATACTCAGGGGGATTATGGACTGTGGCAGTGTTCCCAAGCATGTCATCAGAAAACCTATGATAATGAAGCTCCCTTTTCGGAAAAGTGTTCCTAATGCATAAATTTTGAAATATTTGTTGTTTTTCCTTATTTGGCTGATATTTTTGCCAAAACGCTTTCAATGGCAAGCGTTATTGTGATAATACCACCCCCCACAGAATAATAGTCTATTCCAAATACCAAAGGCAGTAACGAAATAATTGCCGCTGCCAGTGAAAGCCAAAATACAGCCTTGCGCATTTTTTCTAACTTTATTGAAATCAATGCAAGCAGTAAAATGATGCAGGTAAGTAAAGCAGTTATAAATGGCGCAAAATTAGCATACCCAAACGGCGTTAAATTGAAATATGAAAATGTTTCCCTTACTCTTTCTGTTGGCGATGGTGCAAATACTAATACCGCTCCGCAAGGCAAAATTTGTAAAATAATTGTAATAATCGGCAATATTAGTAATCTAATTTTCTTCATAGTCAGCACCCCCCGAAAAAATTTCGATTTTTATATTTAATTATAAAATATTTATCTGCCATTTACAATGTATATCGAAAAGTTATTACTCAATGGGTACACAATTTCGAAAAGGGAGTAATGAAGAAAGAGTGCGTGAGATGATCATGGAACAGAGGGATATGAAGATCCCGTCAGAGCTGATCCCGAAATGTCCGTTCTGCGGTGCTCCTATGACAATGAATCTGCGTCAGGATGATCTTTTTGTGCAGGATGAAGGTTGGTATGCGGCGGCAGGAGATACCCCGGCTATCATTAAGTATCCATTCTGGAATATGACGGCATCGAATCCGAAAGCTGTGTATGCCTGCGTAAATTATGGCGAGGCTGTTTGTCCTCAGGCTATTGAAAAACAGTCTGTATGTATGAATGAGGATATAGGAGAGGTGATTTGTGATATGATGAAATAGGGAAAGCAGCGCAGTCGTCAATATTATAGGATATACAAGCATTTGGTAATATGTGAAGATACGGTCAAGAAACAGAATGCAAAATTAGCATCATCCGGAGCAGAATTAACACAAACGAACAAGAAAAAGAATGTTATAATTATAATGTATGTTTGTGTTTAATAAGGGATAACTATAAAAAAGAAATTTGAAAAGGGGAAAAGTCTATGCGGATTGCAATCTGTGACGATTGTGCGGAAGACGTTCAGTCCATCAAAAAATATCTGGTGGGACAGGAAGTCGGTATCTATTTCGATGCAGATACTCTTTTGGCGGAGATAGAAGATCAAGGGAAACGGTATGACTTATATCTGTTGGATATTTTTATGGAAAGTTCCGTAAATGGGATCGAGCAGGCGAAAAAACTGCGTTTGCTGCAGGAAGAAGCATTTATCTGTTTTATTTCTACAAGCGACGATTTTTACAGGGAGGCATATGATCTGTACGCAGTCCAGTATCTGATAAAACCCGTGCAGGAGGAAAGTATAAAGCAACTTTTGAAGAGAGTGGAAAAGGAGATTGCCAAACTGTCTGCTAACAAAGAGAAAAACTTTATCTATTCGCGGCGGGGAAAAAGCGGGATGATTCCTTACGGAAAGATTCGTTATATCAGCAGCAGCGGGCATACGATCTTCATTTACTGTACGGATGGGAAGATACAGGAGAGTACGGGGAAATTAAGCGATATAGAGAGACAACTGTGCGGAAATACTTTTCTGCGCTGCCATCAGAGTTTTATTGTCAATGTTTATCATGTCGAGGGTTTAAAAGGTTCGGAGTTTATGGTTGGCGGAGAGTGGGTTCCGATTTCCAGACGGTATTATGCAGAAGTAAAAAAGCGGTATCAGGAAATGCTGTTCGAGGGGGTGGAGTGATGGGATGATTATTCTTCGTGATATATCCATATATTGGGCGATGTTCCATGTGATTTTCCTCTTCATCATGTTGTTCCGGTCACGGTTTGACAGAAAAAAATCTATCATTGCGGCCGTTATCGGCATGGGCTTTTTGATGACGGCGAATGGGCTTATCCTGATCATATTTGGTTTTGAGGTATTGTCGAAGGCGTTTCTGTTTACCTGTACCATTCCAAGTTTTATATTTTTTTATGTGATGAGCGCGGACAAGCATTTCAGATTCCTGTTTTCATTCTGTCTGGCAGATACTACCTGCCTGTGGATCATGGCAGTGACAAATCTGCTGGACTTTTATCTGGGCGGGGGAGAGTATATACTATTGTTTATCAGCCGGTTGGTCGCTTTTCCGTTAGTGGAATATCTGGTGTGGCGCTATTTGAGAAAGCCCTATCTGGAATTGCAGGCCGCTGTGGAAAAAGGATGGGCTGTCTTTGCGGGGATGACCATGCTGTATTATATTCTTTTGGTGGTAGTGGTGCAGATTCCGACAAATATCACAGAGCGCCCGGAGGATACTTTCCTTTGTGTGCTGGTACTTTTTTTGATGATGTTCAACTATGGAGCAATTTTTAAGTCGCTCTACAGGCAGCTTTTGCTCTATCGACAGCAGCAGAGTGAGCGGCTTCTTCTGGAACAAAAAATTGCGTTGGAGGCACAGCTTGAAAATCAGCAGCGCATTCGGAAGATGAAACACGATATGAAAGGATATACGGCTACGCTTTCCGGTCTGCTGACCGAGGGTAAAATGGAGGAGGCGCTGATTTATTTAAAGGGTGTGGATGCTGAGATGGATACGGTTTTCGGGCAGTTCTGTTCAAATCCTTACATTAACGCGGTTTTTGTCTATTATACCGGAAAATTTGAACGGATGGGCGCAGTATGCAGGGTAAATGTGCAGATCGGGGGGGTAAAAGAGGATAAACTGCCCTATATGGCTCTGTGCCGGATTCTCTCCAACGGACTGGAAAATGCCAGTGATGCCCTGTTGAAGTTAGAAGAGGATAAGCGGGAAGTTTCCGTACAGATGAAATATAACAGAAACCATCTGCTGATACGGATCAGAAACAGATGTCGGGATGATCTGCACGTGTCGAAGGGGACTATACCGGCCACAGATAAGCGGGGATACGATCACGGATTTGGTCTTGTCACGGTAAAAGAGACGACGGAAAGCCTTGGAGGAGAGATATTCTGTTATACAGAACATGGAAACTTTATGCTGGATGTGATAGTCCCATGCTGGACATTTTGAAATGCCTGTTGATTTTACAAATTTATAATAATATAAAGGCTCCCGGAAGCTTCCGGGAGCCTTTGCATGCTGCCTCATCAATTTAGTGATTGGACAGAGTCATCAGCGCAGATAGGTACTGTAATTAGCTTCAAGGGTCTTTAAGCTGCCCTTTTCCATGTAGAAAGTACCTCTTCTGAAAGAGAAGAGCTGTCTGGTAACTCTCTGCCCGTCCAAATTCTGCATGATGTTCACTGTGCCGAGGACAGAAACTGTCTGTTTATTTGAGCTGCTTCTGACGATATAGAGGTTGCTCACGTTGTTGTTGAAGTTGGCAATACCGTTGTCATACACATAAGCGTTGGATACATTGCCGTTGATGATTCCGGTGCAGTCTCCAAGGACATAGACGTCCTGAATGCTGGTTGCAGTGATGATTCCGCCGTGGGAACCTTTGAAGGTAACGTTGCTCAAAGATACCGGTACGGTCAGATTAAGAGTTGAGCCGGCTTCGGAACCGTCTACAACGATCACATCACCGTCCATAATGGACTGCTGCAAGTAATAAAGTTCTCTGCCGGTAGTATCATCCTGCCAAGTGTTTGTTCCGGACAGATAACGCCATTCTTTGGCACTCGGTATATATTTTACAATATGAGTGACAGGCTTTCTTGCAGTCTGCTGTGCCATTTCTTCAGCTGTTGCAATGCCGTCGACCGCTGCTCCGGCTGTCGCATCGGGATAAGGGATGCGGCCTTCTCTCTGGCCGTTGTTGACATAATGATTAAATAATGCTTCCGCATTTGTGCCTATCGCCGCCGCCACATCCGGATATTTTGTTGCGTAGAATACCGGATTAAATTTTGCGGTGGAAACAGTGGTGGTAGTACCGGCCATTCCCTCGACAATCTCACCGTTCATCGCGCCGCTGTAAGGAATGCGGCCCTCCCTCTGGCCGGTGGTGACATAGTGATTGTACAGCGCCTGCTGATCAGCGCCGAAGGCCGCCCAGATATCCGGATATTTTGATGCATAAAACGCAGGGTCAAATTTTCCGGCTGCCTTTGTCTGCATGGAACTTCCTGTAATGATCATCGCCGCCATAACAGCAGCAATTATTATTTTTTTGCCAAATTTCATTGCTATCAATCCTCCTTTTTGTATGTAATGCATACTTGTCTGTTCTTACTTATCGTATCATATTGAGAACTTTTAGGCAATCTATTTTAGGTTGGAAAAATTAGTATATGTGTGGTATACTGTTTGAGGAAATAAACGGAAAATTTGATTTTGAAAAATTTGACAGGGAGAACAGCGATGGCATTGAGCAAAAAACCGGTGACCGGTATGAAAGATATTTTGCCGGAGGAGATGGAAATCAGGGATTATGTGATCGGCGTGATCAAGGATACCTACGGAAGTTTCGGGTTTACTTCGATGGAGACTCCTGCGGTGGAGCATCTCGAAAATCTGAACTGCAAAGCCGGCGGGGAGAACGAAAAGCTGATTTTTAAGATTCTGAAACGCGGCGAGAAGCTGCGGTTAGAGGGAGAAGTAAAGGAGGAGGATCTGACGGACGGCGGTCTGCGTTATGATCTGACAGTGCCTCTTGTGCGCTACTACGCGGCTCACAGCGGCGAACTGCCGGCGCCCTTTAAGGCATTGCAGATGGGCAATGTGTGGCGTGCGGACAGACCTCAGAGAGGGCGTTATCGGCAGTTTATGCAGTGCGATATCGATATTCTCGGGGAGTCGTCCAATCTGGCGGAGATCGAACTGATTCTGGCCACCACCACGACGCTTGGAAGACTGGGCTTTCAGGACTTTCAGATCCGCATAAACGACAGGCAGATCTTAAAAGCTATGGCGGCTTACAGCGGTTTTGCGCAGGAGAGCTATGACGAGGTGTTTATCATTCTTGACAAGATGGACAAGATCGGGCTAAGCGGAGTGAGAGAGGAACTGATCAGGACCGGATATGAGGAGGCGGTGGTGGAGAAGTACCTGACGCTCTTTGAAGAGATGGAAGAGACTAAGGACAAGGCCGCCTACGTGGCACAAAAACTTTCGGGATATCTGTCTGAGGAAGTAAGTGCAGGATTTCAGGAAATTCTGGACAGTGTAAACGCCTCAAAGGGTGATTTCTTTGAGCTGGTTTTTGATCCGACGTTAGTCCGTGGAATGTCCTACTACACGGGTACGATCTTTGAGATTGCGATGCCGCAGTTTGGCGGAAGCTGCGGAGGCGGCGGACGCTATGACAAGATGGTTGGAAAGTTCACCGGGAAGGATGTGCCGGCCTGCGGTTTTTCCATCGGCTTTGAGCGGATCATCCTGCTTCTTTTAGAGAGCGGATTCAAAGTGCCGGGGGCTGCGGAGAAGACGGCTTATCTGATCGAAAAGGGCGTTTCCGCGGAGACGATGACAAAGGTGATGAAACAGGCGCAGGCAGAAAGAGAGAGCGGAAAGAAAGTGCTCGTCACCCGCATGAACAAAAATAAGAAGTTCCAGAAGGAACAGCTGAAAGCTCAGGGATATGCAGAGTTTCAGGAGTTCTACAAGGAAGAGTTAAAGTTTTAGCAGCACAATCAGGTATCTATATAGAAGAAAGAGGGAAAGAGACATGGCAGAATCAATACAGGGACTGAAAAGGAGCCATCGCTGTGCGGAGTTATCCGTGAAAAACATGGGGGAGACCGTGACCGTGATGGGCTGGGTGCAAAAGCAGAGAAACAAAGGAGGCATCATATTTGTGGATCTGCGGGATCGCTCCGGTATCTTACAGATCATTTTTGAGGAGGCGGACTGCGGAAGTGAGGCTTTTGCAAAGGCGGAAAAAATGCGCAGTGAGTTTGTGATCGCGGTGACCGGCGTCTGTGAGAAGCGAAGCGGTGCGGTGAATGAAAATCTGGCTACAGGCGAGATCGAAGTGCGGGCGAAGCAGGTGCGTATTTTAGCGGAGGCGGAGACTCCGCCCTTCCCCATAGAGGCGGAGAGTAAGACAAAAGAAGAGATTCGTTTAAAATATAGATTTTTAGATTTGAGAAGACCGGATCTGCAGAAGAAGATGATGCTTCGCAGCAGGATGGTGACGGCTATGCGGGAGTTTATGGCGAAAGAGGGCTTTCTGGAGATCGAGACGCCGATCCTTTGCCGCTCCACACCCGAGGGGGCCAGAGACTATCTGGTGCCAAGCAGAGTGCATCCGGGCAATTTTTACGCGCTGCCCCAGTCACCCCAGCTTTATAAGCAGCTTTTAATGTGTTCCGGCTATGACCGGTATTTTCAGATCGCAAGGTGCTTTAGGGATGAGGATCTTAGGGCGGACAGGCAGCCGGAATTTACGCAGGCGGATATGGAACTTTCTTTCGTAGATGTGGAGGATGTGCTGGATGTGAACGAACGGCTGATCCAGTATGTCTGTAAGGAGAGCATCGGACTGAATGTGGAGATTCCGCTTCCGCGGATCAAATGGCAGGAGGCTATGGACCGGTACGGCTCCGATAAGCCGGACACCCGCTTCGGCATGGAACTGACAGATGTGTCGGAAGTAGTGAAGGACTGCGGCTTCGGCGTCTTTACTTCCGCACTGGAAAACGGCGGATCAGTGCGCGGCATCAATGTCAAGGGTCAGGGGGCTATGCCCAGAAAGAAGATCGACGCGCTGGTGGATATGGCGAAAGGCAGCGGCGCAAAGGGACTGGCTTACCTCTGCATCGGAGAGGACGGCGTGGTGAAGTCTTCCTTTACAAAATTTTTGACAGAGGAGCAGACCGCAGCGCTGATTCAGGCTATGGGAGGAGAAAAGGGCGACCTGCTGTTATTTGCGGCGGACAAAAATACGATCGTCTGGGGCGTGCTCGGACAGCTTCGGCTGGAGCTTGGAAAACAGTTAGGACTGTACGACCCGAACCGGTTTAATTTCCTCTGGGTGACGGAGTTCCCGCTTCTTGAGTGGTCCGATGAGGAAAATCGTTTCATGGCGATGCATCATCCGTTCACGATGCCCATGGAAGAGGATTGGCAGTATATCGATTCCGATCCCGGAAGAGTGCGTGCGAAAGCCTACGATATCGTATTAAATGGCGTGGAGTTAGGCGGCGGTTCCGTCAGGATCCACCAGAATGATATTCAGGAGAAAATGTTTGAGGTGCTTGGCATCGGTCAGGAGAAGGCTTGGGAGAAATTTGGTTATCTGCTTTCCGCCTTCCGGTACGGTGTGCCTCCTCATGCAGGGCTTGCCTACGGCGTGGACCGGTTTGTGATGTTGCTTGCCCATGCGGACAGCATAAGAGAAGTGATCGCGTTCCCGAAGGTGAAGGATGCTTCGGATCTGATGTGCGAAACTCCGAATTTGGTGGACGAAGCACAGCTTGAGGAACTGGGTATTGCGGTTAAGATGGAGGGATAGATAAGGAGCGGATGTTCTGTGCAAAAAGAAAGAAACTATTGATTTTTGTCTTTTGAATTGTTATACTATGCTCAACAACAAAAAATGACCGGAGAGATAACATCCTGTCATAAATTAGATGAATATTTGAGGGAAGATCAATATAAGTCTACCGGGCTTATATGTTCTTTCCTTTTGCTTTTTATGCGCAGGCCCGCATAAGGAGGTTTTAAGGGATAAGGCAAAATGAGACTTTTATTTAATCGGATGAAAACTGCATTTTATACGATAACGGCGGTATTGGTTCTTTTGGGTGTACTGGCTATTCTTGATAAAAATAATGATTTTTCCCTTACACAGAGAGAAAATGTACACAAATTCGGGGCAACATATATGACCATGAATAATCCTTTCTTTGAGGTGATCAACGAAACGATACGTGCTACCGTGGAATCAAACGGAGATATTCTGATCACAAGGGACCCGGCTCTCGATGCCGTCAGACAGACGCAGCAGATTTATGACCTGATAGACGAGGGAGTGGAAGCTATATTTGTTGCGCCTGTTGATTTTGAGAAGATTATTCCCGCGATCGAGTATGGCAAGGAGAAGGGCATAAAAATAATATTTGTGGATACAGAGATCTATGATGAAAGTCTGGCAGACTGTATCGTTGTCTCAGATAACTATCATGCGGGAGTTCTTTGCGCCGAGTATCTTTTGAGTAAAAAAGCAGAAGGAAAGATTTTGATCTTTGAACATCCGACAACCAAATCCTCAAATGACCGTGTGGAGGGGTTTGTAGATACGATGGAGGGGAACGGGAACTTTGAGATTGTGGACAGGCTGGATTATGCAGGACAGTTGGAGATTGCCATGCCTCTGATGATAGAAGAACTGAAAAATGGTGCGGATTTTGACGTTGTTTTTTCCATCAACGATATGGGCGCTCTCGGCGTGATGGCAGCGTTGAAGGATTACGGAAGATTAGATGGCATATCTGTTCTTGGGGTGGACGGCGCGCCGGAGGCGAAGTCTATGATAAAAGAAAAAATCATGCTCGCGACGTCGGCTCAGTATCCGTCCGAAATCGGACAGAACGCGGTAGATCAGCTTTACAATATGATAGAAGGCAGGCCTGCCCAAAAGAAAATAAAAGTTTCGGTCAATTTAATCAGTGAGGAAAATATAAACGAATTCAGTACAAAAGGGTGGCAGTAGCAAATGGACACATCGGCATTAAAGAATTCCGTATTAAGTTTTATGAAAAGCTTTAATTTTATAACAGTGCTGTATATTTCCGTTGTTTCTGCGGTGACCATTATAAAAATCGGAAACTCCGGGGGGGCAGTCATGTTTTTGAAAAAAGTAAGCACGCTGCCTCCGGTTCCGGGGAAAATGTTTTTTGTTTCCCTCAGCTTTTATGTGCTTTTGATGATGTTGATGTACATACATGACAATTATGAGATAAAATATCAGTGGTATATTATTGTTATGGAATTTATATGTACGGTTTTTGTGGTTGTAGCGCTGCAGGTAAACTATAATGGTATCATTCTTCTCTTTGTGGCACATATCATAAAATACTTTGAGGGAAGCAGCAAAAAATTGCTGCCTCTTATATTGGGCAGTACATTTTTCCTGATTTTTGATTTCAATGCCTGCTCGAATATTTTTAAAATTACTTCCTTCGAGACCTATACGGAATATTACATCGGAACAGTGGCGGCGATTTTGATTTTGCTCAAAAATCTTTTTGCGACTTTAAATATCATTCTTTTTATTCTATATACAATTTTGCACTTGAGTGAGCAGATGGATGAAAAGGACGAGATAAATTCCCTGAATGAGCGGCTTCAGGCGGCAAACAGAGAACTTGAAAATTATGCCGCCGAGTCGGAAAAACTGGCGCAGACAAGGGAGAGAAACAGGTTGGCCAGAGAGATACATGACACGCTGGGCCACACTCTGACCGGCATTATCGCTGGGATCGATGCGGCGTCGGCCGTTGCCGATGTTTCACCTGAAATGTTAAGGAGATATCTTTCACTGGTCTCAGATGTGGCAAGGCAGGGAATGACGGATGTAAGGCGTTCCGTCAACGAACTTCGTCCCGATGCGCTGGAACAGAGAGATCTGCTGTCGGCGCTCCGTAAAATGATCTCGCAGATGGGTGCCGCCTCCAAGGTAAATATCACATTGGATAACAGCGCGGGCAGGTTGTCCTTCGGCGAGGATGAGGAGGAAGTGATTTACCGGATTATTCAGGAAAGTATTACAAATTCTATCCGGCACGGAAAGGCGGACACGGTAAAGATCTGGATGACGCGGGAATACAATATTGTGACGATAACAATAAAGGATAACGGTGTCGGCGCGCCGAATATCGAGCCGGGTTTTGGACTTACACATATGAAAGAGCGATTGGAAATGCTCGGCGGGAAGATACACGTTGACGGAAGCGACGGGTTTTGCGTGGTGGCGGAAATTCCGATAAGGTGGGGAACGGAAAATGATTAAAATACTAATTGCAGACGATCAGGAACTGATAAGAGACAGCTTGCGTATTGTGCTGTCCGGTAATCCGGATTTTTTGGTAGATACTGCGTCAAACGGTATCGAGGTGGTCAGGGCTGTCAGGCGGGATAAGCCGGATGTTATTTTAATGGATATCAGAATGCCGGAAATGGACGGCGTGCAGTGTACCCAGATCATTAAGGAGAACTACCCTGAGATAAAGATTATTATTCTGACAACCTTTGACGATGACGAATACATTTTCAGCGCGTTGAAGCATGGAGCCAGCGGTTATCTTTTGAAAGGTATTTCCGCGGACAGGCTGATCGAGGCGATACATAAAGTTTATCATGGAAATGCCATGATCAATGAGGATATAGCAGGGAAAGTCGTGAAAATGTTTTCGCAGATGGCGAAGGAGAATACGGCGGTCATCACGATAGATGAGGATTATGTAAAGGAAATTACGGAGTCGGAGTGGAAGGTGATAGGGCTTGTGTCAAAAGGGCTGTCCAATAAGGAGATAGCGGCAGAACTTTTCCTGACGGAAGGCTCTGTAAGAAACTATTTAAGCTCTGTCTTAAAGAAGCTGGAACTGCGTGACAGAACGCAATTAGCTATCTGGGCCGTACAGTGGAGGAAAAGTTGACTTTGATGAAAAAGAAGATAATAGGAAAAAGATTTGTTGCAGGCGTTTTTTTGGCGGCAGTTATGATGACGGCGGCAGTCTCACTGTATTATTTTGAACATAAAAGGACAATAACGCTGGGCTTTTTTACCGGCAGTCCTTGGAATGTTCCGGATGCTTACACCTATCAGCTCATCGAGGATGCAGTGGAGAAATTTGAAGCCGCTCATCCCGGAGTAAAGGTGAAGTTTGTAAGCGGAATCCAAAAAGATGACTATTCGGAATACATTGCCTCCGCCTTGATAAAGGGAAACGCACCGGATGTTTTCTTTGTACTGCCGGAAGATTTTTCCACTTTTGCGGGTACGGATGCTCTGATGAAACTGGACGGCTATATAGATAAGGATGCGGATTACGATAAATCCAGATATTACGATGCATCCTTTGATTTCGGAAACATTTCCGGCAGTCAGTACGGGATTCCTTTCGAGAGTGTGCCGCAAATGATGTTTGTGAATAAGACGCTGTTAAAAAACGAAGGGATAAATGAAATACCGAAAGACTGGACTTGGGAGGATTTTTATGAGATCTGTGACAGGGTTACCAAAGATACTGACGGCAACGGAATAGAGGATCAGTTTGGCGTCTGCGGTTATATCTGGCAGCATGCATTTATCACAAACGGTGTGGATCTCTTTGATGCAAATGGCACGAGCTGCAATCTGCTCAGTGAAAATGCGATAGAGGCTGTGGATTTCATCAAGGAAATAAACGGACTTACAAAAGGAAATATTGTCACAGCAGATGATTTCGATAAGGGGAATGTAGCGTTTATGCCGGCGCTTTTGTCGGATTACAGAACCTATAAGCCCTATCCGTGGAACATTAAAAAGTATACAAACTTTGAGTTGGACTGTATCACACTGCCGCGCGGGGAAAAGGGCGAAAACAAATCAACCATGAGCACGCTCCTGCTGGCCATGAATTCCAGAACGGACAATGCGGAACTTGCCTGGGAACTGATAAAAACTTTTTGTTATGATATAGAGATTCAAAGTGAAATATACACCTATAAAGAGGGGGCGTCCGTATTGAAAACGGTTACCGATTCCATGACGACCATGTTGAGTATAAATCAGGTGCTTTCCGAGGAAGGAGGAATGGATATAAACCTTATCACATCCATTATGGATCATGCCGAGCCGGATTATAATTTCAAGGATATCACAACGGTCAAGGAAATGATAGACTCCGGCATTGACGATATTGTAAAAAACGGGACGGATTCGAAGATCGGACTGCAGATGATAGAAAAACGAGTCAGAAGCTTTCTGAACGAATAGATATTTTAAACGGTTTGTAAATGACAATTGTCATATGCAGACCGTTTTTTTATTTGACTAATGTCACTATAAAAGATATGACAACAGACAATAGGCAAACCACGGCAATTTTTCTACAATAAAGACAGTTGATGAAAGCTAAAGTAAAAAGAATATTACAGGGAAGGGAGGTAAGGGGGTAAATGAGTGACGGTTACATTTTGCAGATGAAAAACATTACCAAAACGTTTCCGGGAGTTAAGGCGCTGTCCGATGTAACATTAGAAGTATCAGAGGCTTCCATACATGCAATATGCGGTGAAAACGGCGCGGGAAAATCCACCCTGATGAAAGTTTTGTCAGGAGTTTATCCATATGGCAGTTATGAGGGCGAGATCATTTTTCAGGGTAAAAAAATGACCTTCAAAAACATCAAGGACTCTGAGCGCGCGGGAATCGTAATTATTCATCAGGAGCTCACGATGATTCCCGAGCTGTCCGTTACAGAAAACATTTTCATGGGCAATGAAATGGTGGAAAAGGGACTCATAAACTGGGACAAAGAACGAAAAAGAACGAGAGAGCTGCTTAAAGAAGTCGGATTACAGATTGATCCTAATACCGTCATCAAAAATCTGGGCGTCGGGCAGCAGCAGCTTGTCGAAATCGCAAAGGCACTGTCTAAAAATGTCAAAGTGCTTATTTTGGATGAACCGACATCGTCGTTAAATGAATCGGATTCGGAAAACCTGCTGCGTCTGATGCTCGGACTGAAAAAGCAGGGAATTACCTGCATTATGATTTCCCACAAATTAAATGAAATAGCGGCAGTCTCCGATTATGTGACGGTGATCAGGGATGGGAAGACCGTGGATGGTTATGCCGTGGAGGCAGGCAGGGTTGACGAGAATAAGATTATCAAAGCCATGGTGGGGCGTGAGATTGAAAATCGGTATCCCGAGCATACGCCTAAGATTGGAGAAGTTATTCTTGAGGTTTCGGACTGGAGCGTCGAGGATGCGAAAGTTCCCGGGAAAATGCTCTGCAAAAATTCTGCGTTTTATGTCAGATCCGGAGAAATCGTCGGGTTTGCCGGTCTTATGGGGGCAGGCAGAACGGAGCTGATGAGATCTCTGTTCGGAAAAAATATGGGAATTTTCAGAGGCGGAAAAATGAAAATAGGAGGCAGGGAAGTCCGGATCAATTCGGTCAGAGAAGCCATAAAAAATAAGATCGCTTATGTGCCGGAGGACAGAAAGGGACTGGGACTGAATCTTCTTGACACGATCAGAAAGACCGTTGTCTCCGCGAATCTTGATGTGGTCAAAACAAAAGGACTTCTGGATTTTGACAAGGAGAGGGCAGCCTCGGAAAAGTACAGAGATTCCCTGAGAATCAAGTGTCGCGATGTGGGTGTCGGCGTGAATACTTTGTCAGGCGGAAACCAGCAGAAAGTCGTTCTTTCGAAGTGGATGTTTACAGAGCCGGATATTCTCATTCTGGATGAGCCCACAAGGGGGATCGATGTGGGTGCAAAGTATGAGATTTATAAACTGATTCATGAGCTTGCGGATCAGGGAAAAGCAATTATTCTGGTGTCCTCCGAACTCCCGGAACTTCTCGGAATGGCAGATCGCATTTATACGATCTTTGAGGGAAGGATCACAGGTGAGATTTCCGCAAAAGAGGCAAATCAGGAAATGTTAATGAAGAAGATGACCATAACGGCTTAAGAGGAGACGATGATGAAATATATAAAAAAGGTGTTGGGCGAAGATCTCCGTCAATATACGATGGTAGTTGCTCTGGCGGCGCTCATTATAGTTTTCAATATTGCATCGGGAGGTAAGATGATTACTTCTTCGAATTTTCAAAATTTAATATCGGGAAATGCTTATGTATTGGTTTTGGCTTTGGGAATGCTCATGGTAATTGTAATCGGACAGATCGATCTGTCGGTGGGTTCGGTTGCGGGATTTGCTTCCATGGTAATGGCGATAACCGCCCGCCAATTTAACCTGCCGTGGTATGTTGCAATTCTGATTGCGCTGGTAATCGGTATGATAGCGGGAGCATGGCAGGGATTTTTCTTATCGAGGCTTGGCATTCCGGGATTCATCACAACGCTCGGCGGTATGATGATATTCAGAGGCGGTGTTATTTGGATATCAAACTCAATTTCAGTTCCTGTTCCCTCAGAGCTGAAATGGTTTGGTGCCGGTTATCTTCCTGAATGGGGACCTGCTTTTACGGGGATGAACAACTCAACTTTATTGCTCGGCATCATTGCAATAGCTGTGTATGTAATTGCCCAGATAAAGAAGTTTAACCATTCGGGGGATATTACCGGAAAGAAAGAGGAGTTCTGGCCGTTTGCAGTACGCATCGGGATCGTGAGCGCTGTGATCGGATATGCCACATGGCTTTTCGGAAGCGGGAGACCGGGCACAAGTTTTCCGATTCCCGGACTGATTCTTGTGATACTGATTATCCTGTATTATCTGATTACGGAAAGAACCTCTTTCGGACGTCATGTCTATGCGGTAGGAGGAAATAAGTCGGCGGCAGAACTTTCCGGCGTAAATGTAAAAAGAACGTATTTCCTCACAATGCTTAACATGTCGGTTTTGGCAGCCGTGGCAGGCATATTGTTTGTGGGACGTTCGACAGCGGCAGGGCCGGCGGACGGAACTTCATGGGAGATGGATGCCATTGCATCCGTATTCATCGGTGGTGCGGCTGTATCAGGCGGAGTGGGAACTGTCATTGCAACGATGGTCGGCGGTCTGGTGATGGCGGTCCTTAACAACGGACTTATGCTTATGGGTGTCGGAGCAGACAAAACACAGGTTATAAAGGGCTTTGTGCTCTTAGCAGCTGTAGCCTTTGATGTATATAACAAGAAAAACAGGGGGTAAAATCCCGAAATTAAAAAGGAGGAAATGAATTATGAAAGCAAAAAAAGTACTGTCAATTTTGATGACGGCAGTTCTCGCGGCAGGCCTGCTGACAGGCTGCGGCGGAGGCAGGGGAACGGAGGAGACCGCGCAGACGGCCGATACACCTGCGGCTGCGGAGGAGACTGCTGAAGCCGAGAGCACGGAGGATGCAGAATCTGAAGAGACGGTTGAGACCCCGTCCGCAGGCGGCGGAATCGTCGGTGTGGCGCTGCCGTGGCTTGGAACACAGAACTGGGCAGAGGCGGAAGTGATGTTTAAAGAACAACTTGAGGCTGCAGGCTATGAAGCGATTATTCAGGCGGCGGACCAGAAAGTTCCGCAGCAGCAGCAACAGATCGAATCTATGATTGAGAACGGCGCTCAGGTTATCGTTGTGGGTCCTGTTGACGGTTCACAGCTCGGCTCGGTGTTGGAGAAAGCAAAAGATGCGGGCGTATACGTGATCGGGTATGACAGATTGCTGGAAAATACCACAGGAGTTGACGGTGTAGTACAGTTTGGCAGTGTAAAAACAGGAGAATTACAGGCACAGGCGCTCTTACAGGGGTTAGAGGAACTCAAGGGCGAGGCTCCTTACAATATTGAACTTTTCGGCGGCGGCCCGGCTGATCCGAATGCACCGAATTTCTTCAAAGGAGCAATGACAGTCCTTCAGCCGCTCATTGATGACGGAACTCTGGTCGTTGTGTCAGGGCAGACGGATTTCACTCAGTGCGCGACAGTTGACTGGGACAACTCCAAAGCACAGTCACGTATGGATGCCATTCTTGCGGGCAATTATTCAGACATTGAGATCGACGGCGTTCTCTCTCCCAACGATGGTATTGCCCGTGCAATCATTACATCATGTGAGAATGCGGGACAGCCGATCCCGGTAGTGTCGGGATTAGATGCGGAAAATGAATCTGTTGAATGGGTATGGTCCGGCAGACAGTATTCCACAGTTGCAAAACCGACCAATGCGCTTGTTGCGGAAACGGTTTCTATTATTGACAGCCTGTTAAGCGGTAAAGGGATGCCGGCAACCGATGTGACGGCAGACAATGGCGTGATAGATGTTCCTATTTATGAACTGCCCCCTGTCGTTGTGACAAAAGATAATGCAAAGGAAGTATTTGCGGATGATCCAGACAGGATGGCTCTGCTGAAAGATTAATAGAAATTTTGATACACTGTATAGTACCGGGCATGGTTTTTCAGGCCCGGTACTATACTGCGCGATCAGGGCAGAGTTCTGGACAGCAACACATACTCGTATTCATAGTCGATCAGTTCTTTAAAATAATCCTTATTGACATTACCCTGTCTGATCAGAGCGCCGACGGAGGGGAGTCCGCAGGCGGACAGCTCCTCCTTAATGGCCTCGGCCATAGCCTTCCCGAGACCGTGATGGGCGCTATCGATGCCCATGTAGAGCATGACGTAGGATTTCGGCTTTGTGCGGGTAAACAGAATACGCAGGATGTTTAGCGGCGTAAGTTTCTGATAGACCATGTTCTGATAATCGGGAATGCTGATAAAAAAGCCCACGGCCTGTTCCTGATAATAGGCCATCTTCACCATGGGATACCGAATCAAGCGTTTCAGGTAGCTGTAGAGGGAGACGAACTCTTCTCTGGTTATGCGCTTGTAGGCGGGAAAATCCCGGTACAGTTCGATCAACAGATCGTACACTTCATTTAAGGCGCTGTCAACGGTCTCTTTAGTGGGGCTTACGATCCGGTAGCCCTCCTGCAGTTTGCCGGCAAGTCTGGAGGCATAAAACGGATTGCTGTGGGAGCGTTCCACGATCCGGTAATGGTTGGAGTAATACTTTTCAGATATCTCATATCCCGCTTTTTGCCACAGGGCGGCATAGTATTCTTTATTACAGGGTTCTCCCGTATAAGTGTGGTCAAAGCAGCTCACCTTAAAGCGATAGCGGATAAAAAAGGAGGCGTCCACAGGGCCCACGATGCGGCAGCAGCGCTGAGCTCTGGCGGTTTCTTCGGCCTTTTGCAGCAGTAAGGAGACGGCTTCTTCGTTATTCTCGCTCTCGAAAAAGCCGAGAAAGGCGTCTGTGTCATCGGGGTAAACGGTGAGAAGGGCACGGCTGACGGGCGTGTCCTTTTCATCCAGCACAAGAAACGGGAAAACCGTAAAATAGTGGCTCAGGATATGAGTCCCTGTCAGGATCTGCCGTTCTTCTTCCGGTTTCTGCATGATTTCTTTCCGGGAATAAAGTTTGTCAGGCAGTTCCAGAAATTTGCGGATATAGTGTTCTTCTCCGGTAAAAGTAATAATATTTAAGCTCATTTGATGCGTCCTCCTAGGGTGTCCGGTTTCAGATACAGTTTCCGGATCTGTTTATAGCGTGGAAGATTACGGTTGATTTCCGCCAGATATTCCTGCACGTTCTCTTCCGGGAGATCGCTGACGATGGAGGCGGCGGGATGGTGGTTCTCCTCAAAGACCGCCGCTGTTTTGATCTGCGGATTTTTAAGAAGCATCTCTTCCAGTTCCTCCACATAGATGTTCTTACCGTTGGCAGTTAAGATCATGCGTTTTTTTCTGCCTTTCAGATAGAGATGGCCGTCCGGGGCAAGGATACCCAGATCGCCGGTGTGGTAGGAGCCGGTTTCATCAAAATCGGAGTAATGGTCGCTCCGGTTTAAATAGCCGGCTGAGACGCTTTTTCCGGAGACAATGATCTCGCCTACGCCGTTTTCATCCGGATCAAGGATCCGCACGGTCAGATTTTCTAAGACAACGCCGTTTGCGGCGAGGTCCGGATCGTGTGGATAAGCCAGAGCAATGACGGAGGAGGTCTCCGTGGTGCCGTAGGCTTCCAAAAGACAGATGCCCTGACGGATAAAGTATTTTTTGATTTGCGGTTCTGTAAAGCTGCCGCCGCAGTAGAGGAAGCGGATGTCTTTCAGGACCTGCAGCAGATCGTCGTTCATGGCGTCGTACATTTTGTACAAAAATAACGGCACCGTGCAGACCACGGTGGGATGGACTTCCATCAGTTCCGGTATCAGGCGGTTCAGATCGGAACAGAGAAAGAGCTGCATGCCGGAGACAATGGTATATAAAATATTTGCCACACCTGTATAAACATGATGAAAGGGAAGAAAGACATAGGAGATATCCCGGTCCGTCATGGGGGTGCGCCTGTAGAGAGTGTCCCAGTTGGCGAAAAGGTTTGCCTGCGTCAGAGGGATCGCTTTGGGCATGTTGGTGGTGCCGGAGGTAAACAGGATCAGGGTGGTCCGGCTCATATCGGTTTGTCCGCGCAGAGGAAGAAAAGAAGAAAGAATCTTTCCCTCAGCGATCAGAGCCGGAAGAGTATCCTCGATACAGAACAGGCAGGTATCGGGAAAGCGTTCCCGCAGGGACTCAAACCGTTCCATCCGGGAGCGGGAGACAAAAACGGCGGACACGGGAAGGACGGACAGCGTGTTTTGAAAATCGTAGGCAGTCCATTCTTTATCCACCAGAACGCAGGTGCCCACATACCCCATGACGGCAAGATACAAAAGGATCCACTCTCTGGAATTTTCGCCGCAGAGCATGATGTTTTTATGATGAAATCCCTGAGCGATCAGGGATCTGGAGAGGGCGCAGATATCGTTTACGGTTTCCTCAAAGGTGAAAGAGCGCCAGCTTCCGTTTTCTTTTGTACTGATATAGGGGCGATCTGCCCATTTATGATAGTCGTCCGTCAGATATTCACTGATGCATTTCATAGTCTTTTTCCTCTTTATGTATCGTAAGAAGCGGTTATGACCGTGACAACGCCCGCATCCCCGTTCACGCAAACCGTATCCCCGGTTTTCAGATATTCCGTAATATGGTCGAGCCCAACCACGGAAGGCTTTCCCAGCTCTCTGGAAATGATCGCTGTGTGGGACAGGAGGGATCCCTTTTCCGAGAGAATGGCTTTGGCCTGCGCGATCAGGAATACCCAGCCCGGATCGGTCATTTTTGTGATCAGGATCTTTCCTTTTGTGTCAAGAGCCGGGGAAGGGTGTTCCACGATCAGCGCTTCGCCTGTGACGCATCCGGGGGAACAGGGGGTGCCGTAAAAGACGTTTTCTGTCTTTGAATAAGGCACTTTCCGGCTTTCTTTCGGAGCTTTATCGGTTACCTTTCCGGAAAAGACCAGTCTGGAACAGGCAGGAAGGCGGGAAAAGCCCTCGTACTGTCTCTTTCGTTCCGAAATGATCCGGCGAAGATCCGTGGATCCATCCGATGCGGCGGCCTCGATCTCACTGCAGTAGAGCCAGAAGACATCTTCCGGCTGTCGGATCCGGTCTTCGGCATACAGATTTTGTCCCATTTGCAGTACAAGGGAGCGCATCATGCCGTAGAGTCTTCCACGGTGCAGGCGGGAGCGTTCTCTGTTTCGAATGCCCACGGCGGCGCGCTTGGCAAAGAAAGCGGCGAGACCGGTGAGACGGGGGGCAGCGGTATCGGAAGAGGGGCTGTCCTGCGTATGACAAGGCAGGGCGGTATCGGAGGAGGCTTCCGCGTACTGCAAAATGCAGCGTATAAGCAGCACCGGATCCGTGCGGAAAGTCCTGCTTTCCAGCTTCAGTTCCTCCACGTTTCGGTCGCCGAATTCCAGAATATAGGCCTGCAGCGCCAGAGAGAAAGCAGTGTCCTTTCTATGGATGTACTGAAAATATGCCTCGTTGCTGTCTATCCCTTCCAGTTCAGAGAGCAGGTCTTCGTTTTTGGCCTGTTCGGCCAGATTCCGTAACGCTTCTATGGGACGCATGCTTTCTAATTTTTGTATACCACAGATCGCCCTGTTTGCCGCAAGGGCGTGGTCAGGCACCCGCTTTGCCCGAAGGCAGGCTTTCAGCAGACCGGTATAAAGAAAACCGTACATGTCGTTGACGAGAGTCATATCCCATTTCCGGACTGTCATATCCTGCAGCCTGTGATAGTGATCAAGGAGGATCCGGTTGTCGTCGGTATCTCTGTCCAGTGCGTTAAACTGATCGGTGATCTTTCGAAAATACTGATCCAGCGCCTCCATTTCTTTCGGACAGGTGCGCAGAAGACTGAAAAAAGAGCGCGTCACTTTCAGGCGGGTGGAGAAACTGATCGGTTCTTTCAAAGAGGAGGTTACCGTTTTGGTTTTCACTCCCATCATTTCCTGCCAGATCGGGATGAGGTAGCGGTGAAAGGGCAGAAACAACAGGACATCGTACCAGTTGCTGATGCGGTAGTACACTCGTCCGTTTGCCATGTCCACCATATACTTGAGCGTCTCATCGATCCCTTTTACGGTATCCGCATCCTCTGTCAGACGGATCAGCAGATTTTTGAAAACCTGATAGTAGGCTTCCCTGATAAAGCTCTGGGTCAAGGGCAGTGTGATGCCGGGATAGCTTTCCACGATATTGCTGTTGTCGAGAATGATGACAGGAGCATTATGGTCGAAGGTCGTGACGGGGCGCACCTGCAGAAAATATAACGTATCTTCCTTTATGGCAAATTCTATGTCAAACTGCATCTCGGCTGTCGGATTAGTTTTCAGTTCAAATAACTCTTTGATTTGCTGAGAGGAGCGAATCAGTTCCTTTATCTGAGTGTCCGTTAAAAGAGGCGATTCACCGACTTGTTCATAGTAACAAGATTGGTCGGAGAGGTTGTAATAGTAGGTGGTGGCATCGGTTTTATCTTCCACTATCCCATCTCCGGTACCCCTGCCGCAGACGATGACAGATTCGTTCAGGATACCCTGAGGGTTGGCGGTGAACAGCACGCCGGCGAGATCGGCTTCCACCATCTCCTGTATCATAACATGCATGGTGAGGGCGGAGGAATCAAGGCGGTGAGTCTCACAATAGGAGATATGTTCCGGGGCCGCCGCATCTGCAAGCACATCCCGAATGCGCGCACAGACATCCTCTCGGGGAACCCCCAGAAAAGTCCGGAACTGTCCCGCAAAGGAATAACCGGCCGAGTCTTCGAGGGAAGCGCAGGAACGGACGGAGAAAGAGGCGGTATCAGGGAAGCCCTCGGCAAGCCGGTCGAGGACTTCCTCTTCCCCGAAAGCATTTTCCACACAGAAAAAGGGCGGCACAGGAAAACCGGCCTCTCTCAGTAAAAAGAGGTTGCGTGCTTTGGAGCCAATGGCTGTTTCGCTGTAATTTTCCGGGCAAATAATCATAAGGATTCTCCTTTTTTACGCGCAGGAAATGGTTTCACCAATACATTTATATCGCCCCGAAAATCAGATAAACCGGTATCGTCAGCAACATCAGTGATTCCTGAATATAAGTATATCTCTCCACCTTTTCCACAATGGCAAACCGGGTGGGATCTCTCATAAACTGTAAAAATTTAACACTCATCCAGAGTACATCTATAAAAAGAGCCAGAACCGTAAGTTTATTCAAATTCCATACTAACAGAAAATTAGTGATAATGTCTACCCAGGTGATAAGCAGGATAAATCGGGCGGCTTTTTTGTAGCCGAACAATTTAGAATAAGTAACATATTCGGTTTCGTCCTTCGGCGCCCGGATCTTTCTGGCAATCTCCCAGATGAGCGCCGGAAAATAGAGCGTCCAGGCAGCGAGAAAGTTCACCGGGGTAAAAAGGGGCAGATCATATTTAAAGCAGGTGAAGGAGATGATATAAACATTCATGATCATCTGCACCGGGTTGTGGGTGATGAGCGCAAGGGGCAGACTTTTCTGGATCTTTTTTCTGGAAAAAAACCATAGGGACATAAGCGTTCCGTAAATATAGAGAAACAGGAAGAAACCGAAATTGTTCATAAAGAACAGATTTAACAGTACGGTGACTGCGATCAGGACTGAGACAAAAATCCCAAGGTCCTTTTTATGTACCCGTCCTGACGGCAGCGGCCTGTCTGCAAATAGCCGGCAGTCCAGCTCGTAGTCCTTGAAATCGTCCGCGATCCGCAGCCATAAAAGGAAGCTGAACACGGTGAAACTGCCGATCAGTTCCTGAAGTCCCAGCTTAAAGTCCCTGACGCCCGCGTTTAACAGGATAATAAAGTGGATTTCTCCAAAGATGATCAATCCCAGAGCAAAGCGGGGCAATAACGGATACATTTCTTTAAAATAGATGGAGAGACGTCTGCACATGGCGAAAATTCCTTATTTTGGTTTTATAGTTTCAGTATAACGCATTTTATACAAAAAAGAGAAGGCATGGATGGAGTGGAGATGTTATATGGAAAAGTGCAGCAACATATCCGTCGGGACAAGAGCTTTTATCAGGAGCTCTTGTCCGGTAAAGGGCTGCTGAAAACGGATGCTGCGGGCATGCAGTGCAGTGCGTTTTAAATCCGGAACGGTATTGTTGCTTGCGGATGCCGTTCCATTTCCATAAATGGGATCCTGAAGAAGCGGGCAGCCGATGGCCGCCATATGCACCCGAATCTGGTGGGTTCTGCCGGTCTTTAAAGAAAGGCGGACCAGTGAGCAGCCGTTGTCTGCAGTTAAGGTTTCGTAGCTGGTGACTGCTTTTTTCCCGTAAACTGCGATACACATCTGTTTTCGATTTTGGGGATCGGCGCCTATGGGAAGGCGGATTACTCCGGCAGGCGGATCGGGTATCCCTTCTGTGATTGCCAGATAGGTTTTGCGGAGAGTGCCGTTTTTTCGCTGCAGTTCCAGTCTGGCGGCCGCCGCACGGTTTTTTACGGCGAGTACCACGCCGGAAGTGTCTCTGTCCAGTCTGCCGAAGATCCGGATGACGGAGTCCTCTTTTTTGTCCCGCAGATAATAGGCAAGACGGTTGGCTAACGTATCTGTATCTTTTCTGCCTGCCGGATGAACGGAAATACCGGCAGGTTTGTCTAAAACGATCACATCCTCGTCCTCGTAGAGGACAGAGAGCTCTTTTTCGGAAACTGTCAGGCTTCCGGAAGTTTTATCGCCTGTTTCCAGCAGAATATCCACCTGATCTCCGGCTTTTAACAGCGTGTCGATTCTCCGGCGTTTTCCGTTGACGCAGATCCCGTTCTCAAGAAATTTTGCCCGGCTGATCTCTTTTTTTGATAAATGCAGTTCTGCTTTCAGAAAATGTTCCAGTTTCAGACCGTTATTCCGACAGGAAACGGTACTGCTCATCATTTTTTGCATTGTTGTTCCTTCTATTTAATTTGGCAAAACTAAAATAGGGTAATTATTTTCGATCAGTCTTCGACGTTCTTTTCCTCTTCCTTAATTTCAGGCAGTTTTAACAATACTTTTCTGATACGGTTCTGGAAGATACCTCTCGCCTGAAGTGTGATGCCGTCTTCCAAAATAACCGTTTCATTATTTTTGGGCAGTCTGTCCAGACTCTCAATCATGATGCCGCCCAGAGAATCGTAATCCTCGGAGTTTAAGGAGAGATCCAGTGCATCATTGACATCGTCCAACTTCATGCTGGCTTCAATGAGGTATGTAGAATCGTCGATGTGTTTGATCAATTCTGCCTCATCCGCATCATATTCATCACGAATTTCGCCAACGATTTCTTCCAACAGATCTTCCATGGAGATCATACCCACGGCGGAACCGTACTCATCCAAAACGATGGCGAGACTGGTGGCTTTTTCACGCATTTCAACAAAAAGGTCGGAAGTTTTTTTGCGTTCGTAAGTATAGTAGACTTTCCTCAGGAGCTTACTGATCTTAAAATGAGGAGAATCCTTTGTCAGAAGAAAATCTTTCATGTGGATAAAACCGATGACATTGTCGGGATGTTCCTCTTCATAAACCGGGATTCTGGTGTACATCGTCTTTTTAAAAAGCTTAAAGATTTCCTCATAGGTAGCGGAGGAGGAAATGGAGGCCATATCGATTCGGGGGATCATGATTTCGGAAGCTGTGGAATCCGAAAAATCAAATACATTGTGGATAAATTCCCGTTCTTCGGACTCAATGACTCCTTCCTCATGACTCACATCCACATAAGTGCGCAGTTCATCCTCTGTGATGCTGCCTTCCCCGGGCGTTGCGCCGAGATGAAAGAGACGGATGATACCCTGCGCTATGTTGTCTACGACCCAGATCACAGGTGTCAGCAAAGTCATCAATACATGAACGATGCCGCTGTAGGCGAGGGCTATCTTATCGGCATGGGAACCGGCCCAGGTTTTCGGGACGATCTCACCGAAGATCAGCACGAGAAAAGTCAGTATGCCGGTACAAACTCCCACAAACTGACTGCCGAAGATACGGATCGTCAGAGTAGTAGCAAGAGAGGATGCGCCGATATTGACGATATTGTTGCCAATCAGTATGGTACTTAATACTTTGCTGTAGGATTCTAAAATGAGCTGCACGCGGAGAGCCCTTTTGTTGCCGTCTTCGGCGAGGGAACGCATGCGTACTTTGTTGACACAGGTAAGTGCGGTTTCCGCAGAAGAAAAAAAGCCTGATAAAATCAGAAGAACAAGTAAGGTAAGCAGTTGTATGACACCGGTGGTATCCATGAGAGTTCCTTTCTATATTGTAATCAGAAATTTGCGGCAGGCATCAGGTGGCTGAAACAATGTACCTGCTAAATAAGATATATTGGGTGATTGCAAATGTCATTTATTCTGTTTTTTGTCGTATAAAATGTACGGTCCAACGCAGGCACGTTTTCACTGCGGCTCGACCGCAGCGGACACATAAGGCACCAAAATACGGTGCCTAAGTGCCGACGGTCTCGCAGCGCCTGCTTATGGATACGTAAATTTTATACGAGCAATATCGAGAAAGCTGAGTTTCGCAATTACCTAAATAAGATATATTTTAGAGAGGTAACAACATATTGTCAAGATACATATATTTGTTTCAGGAAAATATTAGAAAGTTTTAATAGGGAAGCGGAAAAAAATGTGTCTTGACAGTATTACTCCCCTGTGATATAGTAAGGATAACTTATTAAGTCATCCTAATTAAATAGTGTAAATGCCAACCAGAAGGGGTTTATTGCGGGATATTTAATAAGTTAGGATTGATAAGTAAATAAAAAACGAAAAAGGAGAAAGGCAGGAGGAAGAAAAAGCTATGAAGAGAAAAATGATGAAGGCGATGACGGCAGTTTTATTGACGGCAGCTTTGTCGATAGGGCTTGTGGGGTGCGGAAGTACAAAGCCCGCGGAGCAGGCGGAACCGGAGACAGAATCCTCTGATGAGGAGGGAGGCGGCGAGGAAGAAAGAACCGGCCGAATCGGGATATCCATGCCGACACAGTCCAGCCAGAGGTGGATCATTGAAGGAAATGAGATGAAAAACCAGTTGGAGGCAATGGGCTATACGGTAGATCTGCAGTATGGGGAAGATCTGGTGGAACATCAGGTCAACCAGATTGAAAATATGCTGACAAAAGAAATAGACGTACTTATCGTTGGGGCGATCGACAGCGGAGCGATGACGGATATCGTGAAAAAGGTAAAGGACTCCGGAGCGTTAGTCATTGCCTATGACCGTCTGTTGATGAATACGGAAAATGTGGACTACTATGCGACCTTCGACAGTATCCGCATAGGGGAACTGCAGGGCGGATACATTGTCGATAAACTTGGTCTGGAAGAGGGAAAGGGTCCTTTTAATATTGAATTGTTTGCAGGAAGTCTGGATGACAATAACACAGCTCTCTACTGGGAGGGAGCAATGAACAAACTGACTCCTTATATCGATAACGGCATGTTGGTTGTGAAATCGGGACAGACGGATATGAACCAGTGCGCTACACTGCGGTGGGATGGTGCGGAAGCACAGAAACGTATGGACAACATTCTCTCCAGCGCATATTCCGACGGAAGCCATGTGGATGCAGTTTTGGCGCCCTATGACGGAATTTCCATCGGCGTGCTGTCTTCCTTAAAAGCCATCGGTTACGGTTCCGAGGATATGCCTTTCCCGATCATTACCGGACAGGATGCGGAGATACCTTCCATTAAATCTATTCTGGCGGGAGAGCAGAAGCAGACAGTATTCGTGAATGTAAAGAACCTTGCAAGCGTTGCGGTGACAATGGCGGATCAGTATCTGAGCGGTGAGGAAGTGGAAGTGAATATGGTCGATTACTATGACAACGGCGTGAAGAAGGTTTCCGGGATGGCTATCGACGCTACTTCTCTGGACATAGAAAATGCGGTGGATGAACTGGTGGGAGCCGGCTATTATACAGAAGAAGAGATTATGGAATAATAGGTGATTGCAAAATCCATTGATGCTGCCGCTTTGCCGTGCAAAATATACGATCAAGGCGCAGGCACGTTTTCACTGCGGCTCGACCGCAGCGGACACATAAGGCACCAAAATACGGTGCCTAAGTGCCGGCGGTCTCACAGCGCCTGCTTATTGATGCGTAAATTTTGCACAAGCAATACTTAGCAGAAAGAGGAGTTTCGCAAATACCTAATTATGGAATAAAAGAGAAAGGAATAGGCGCCCCGTGTAAAAGGAGTTTATGATTTGCGCGGGGCGTCGATGGGAAGGACATGATAAATAAAAGAGATTTGTACAAGTGGTGCAGTGTGCCGGCAAAAGATCTGGAGGGACATCCGGAGAGGAAAGTACCCTTTAGGATGGTGGAAGATTCCATGACTATGGGCGAACTGATGGCCAGAGAATTTGCGGATGACATTAAAAAGTCTCTGGAGGAAGGGCGGCCTTACAGGGCCATTGTCCCCTGCGGACCCAAATGCTGGTACGAACCTTTTGCTAATATGATAAATACGGAAAATATCAGCTTGCGGCATGTTGAGATCTTTCACATGGATGAGTGTCTGGACTGGCAGGGGCAGTTGTTGGCTGAAAATGATCCCTACAATTTTAAAACCTTTATGCTGCGCTATTTTTACGGACCGATCAGACCGGAGCTTGGAGTTTTGCCGGAGAACAGACATTTCCTGTGTCCGGCCAACATGGAAGAGATTCGTGGGATGATCGCGGAGAAGCCCATTGACTATACGCTCGGCGGATGGGGGCAGGACGGACATATCGCCTATAATCAGTCCCGCAGAACGCTGTATTCCGGCATTACACTGGAAGAGCTGAGGGAAGCTTCCGTCAGGATTCAGGAAAATAATCCGGATACGATCATTGCGCTGGGGCAGCGCAGCTTTGGCGCGGCTTATCAGTTTGTGCCGCCCATGTCCATTACTTTGGGAATCAAAGAATGTTTGTCGGCAAAAAAAGTGCGTGTGTTCAGTGATACGGGAAGCTGGAAGCAGACGGCTCTCAGGGTGGCGTTGTTTTCCGCGCCGGATGCAGAGTATCCGATGACGCTGCTTCAGGAACATCCGGACGCAGTCATTACTGCGACGAGAGAGACCGCGGAACATCCTGTGTCCGAGCATCCGGAATGGGAATTTAAGGGGATTCAGGTATGAGGTCGTCATATGATTATGTAGCGGGTATCGGCGGAATAGGAAGCGGCATATTATTTCAGCTTGTGGGCAATCACACACTGGGACGGAATGAGAGCAGACAGGCTCAGTTGACGGATTCAAAAGATTACTGCAAACTCCATATAATTTTACACTATATTTCCACGTTTTTAAAAGGGACGCTTCCCGTCTATGCAATAGGGCGTGTGGGAAAAGATGAAAACGGCAGACTTCTCAAAGAGTCCATGAGCTGCGCGGGGATAAATGTAAAATGTGTGGGGGAAGATATACATAATCCGACCATGTATGCGGTGTGTTATCAGTATCCGAACGGGGAGTGCTGCAATATTTCCACGGAAAACAGCGCCTGTTTAGGCGTGGGGGAAAAGGATGTGGACCGGTTCTTTCAGGCAGTTCCGGAGAAAGGCGCCGGGGTGATACTGGCGGTTCCGGAAGTGCCGGTGCGGACGAGAGTTTATTTGTTGGAAAAAGGAAGGGAGAGAGGCTGCTGCAATGTAGCATCCGTACTGTCCGGCGAGGTAAAAGAATTTATAGAACTTGGGGGCGTGGAAAAAACGGATATTCTCGCCATCAATGAAGAAGAGGCAAACAGATTTGTGGAACAGGAGAGAGGTTCGGAGGCAGGGACAGAGGATATTGCGGAGGCCTGTTTAGAGATCCTTCAAAGGTACAATCCTGATATCTGTACGATCATTACGTTGGGAGAGAGGGGAGCCTGTACCGGTTGGCGGGATAAGAGATACCGGAGTGAGGCGATGGAAGTTCCGGTGGTCAGTACAGCCGGGGCGGGGGATTGCCTGATCGGGACAGTGATAGCCGCTCTGCTTGCAGGGATAGATTTGTTTCCGGCAGGAGATCCGAAAAATGAAGCGGCCGGCGCGTTGGATCTGGGTGTGCTGGCATCCGCGAAAAAAGTCGGATGCAAAGATACCATCGATTTTTCCATGGATACGGACAATCTCTTGACATTTGCCGGAAAATACGGAATTTCTTTTTCAGACGCGCTGCTTCCCTTTTTTGAGAGAGAAAAGAACTGAGAAGAAATAAGGGTCTGTTGTGTGAAAGAAAGGAAAGGCAACATGGAAAATATTATATTGGAAATGCAGGATATCACCAAACGTTTCCCGGGGGTATGTGCCCTTGACCATGTGAATCTGAAGGTGAAAAAGAATCAGATCCATGCGCTGGTGGGTGAGAACGGGGCGGGAAAGTCTACGTTGATGAACGTGCTGAGCGGTGTCTATCCCTTTGGGAGTTATGAGGGAAAAATTCTTTTTGATGGGGAAGAATGTAAGTTTCGGGACATAAAAGACAGTGAAAAGAAGGGGATCGCTATTATACATCAGGAACTGGCGCTGATACCGGAGCTGTCCATAGCGGAAAATATTTTTCTCGGAAACGAGAGGGCAAAAAGAGGCGTAGTCGATTGGAACAGGACGGTGAAGGAAGCGGAGAAAGCGCTGGAGACGGTTCACCTGCAGGAAAATCCCGGCATAAAAATAAAAAATATCGGTATTGGAAAGCAACAGCTTGTGGAAATAGCAAAAGCATTGTCCAGAGATATTTCAGTCCTGATTTTGGACGAGCCGACGGCCGCTTTAAATGAGGAGGATTCAAAGAACCTTCTGGATCTTTTATTGGAACTGAAAAAGAAGGGCATTGCATCTATTTTGATCTCCCACAAGTTAAATGAAATTTCAGCGGTGGCTGATGAGATAACCATTCTGCGGGATGGGAAGACGATTGAGACGCTTAACAACCATTCAAACGAGGTCAGCGAGGAACGTATTATAAAAGGCATGGTGGGCCGGGAGATGTCCGACAGATATCCGGAGAGGGAAAACGAGCCGGGGGAGATTTGCTTTGAGGTGAAAAACTGGAATGTCTTTCACCCGGGCGATGCCGACAGACAAGTGATACACGATGTTGATTTTTATGTGCGAAAGGGAGAGATCGTCGGCTTTGCAGGATTGATGGGAGCCGGCAGGACAGAATTGGCGATGAGTATTTTCGGAAAGGCATGGGGCCAGAAAATAAGCGGTGACATCATAAAGGACGGAAGACGGCTGAAAATCAACGATGTGAGCGAGGCGATCAAGGAAGGGATCGTGTATGTGACGGAAGACCGTAAAGAAGCGGGGCTTATCCTGATTGACAATATCATGCACAATATTTCTCTGCCTAATTTGAAAAGCATTTCAAGACACGGGATCATCGACGACGGGAAAGAGGGGAAAGAGGCGGAAGATTATTGCAGAAAGCTCAATGTGAAGGCATCCTCGATCACACAGAACACCGGAAACCTGTCGGGGGGAAACCAGCAGAAAGTGGTTTTGGCAAAATGGATCATGGCCGGACCCGATATCCTCATACTGGACGAGCCCACCAGAGGAATCGATATCGGGGCAAAGTATGAGATATACTGCATTATCAGCAGACTGGCAAAAGAGGGAAAAAGTATCATTTTGATCTCATCGGAACTTCCGGAGGTACTTGGAATGTCAGACAGGATTTATGTGCTTAACGAGGGACGCATTACGGGAGAACTGAGTCAGAAAGAGGCATCACAGGAAAGCGTCATGAAATGTATTATGCGCGGGAACTTGGAGGGATGATATGGAAAAATTTAAAAAGATGTTTGCCAAAAGTGACAGACAGTATGGCATGGTAGTTGTGTTGGTTCTGATTATTCTGCTGTTTTGGGCGCTTACGGGGGGCGTACTGTTAAAGCCTTTAAATGTGACCAATGTGATATTGCAGAACAGTTATATTATGGTGTTGGCCATCGGAATGCTGCTGACGATACTGACAGGCAATATCGATCTGTCGGTGGGTTCTATAGCGGCTTTTGTAGGCGCTGTTTCCGGTGTTTTGGCTATAAACAACAAGATGGATCCGATCCTTGCGATTCTGGCATCCCTGCTGATCGGCGCCGTTATAGGGGCGTGGAACGGATTCTGGATCGCCTATGTGCGTATTCCGGCATTTATCGTCACACTGGGAAGTCAGATGATCTTCAGAGGATTGACAATGGTAATACTGCAGGGACAGACGCTGTCGCCGTTTCCCTCCTCCTACCAGATCATCGGTTCGGGGTTTGTGCCGGATCCGTTTTCCGGTACGTTAAATATGGTTGCCATTCTCGCCGGTGCCTTTTGTATGGTGCTATATACTGTCTCGGAGATTTTGAAGCGCAGAAAGCAGAAGGCATATGAGATCGAGGTGGAAAACAGTTATTCTTTTTATCTGAAACTTTTGATGGTGGATGGGGCGTTTATTCTTTTCACGTACTGGATGGCGGCATATCAGGGAATCCCCACGGTTTTGGTGTTGCTGGCGGTACTTATTGTGCTGTACAGCTTTATCACGGGCCATACGATGATCGGCAGACATATTTACGCTTTCGGCGGGAATGAAAAGGCCGCCAGACTGTCCGGCATCAAGACAAAGAAAGTGTTTTTCTGGGTCTACGTCAATATGGGCGTTCTGTCTGCGCTTGCCGGAATCGTGTATGCCAGCCGTTTAAATGCGGCTACGCCTAAGGCCGGAACCAACTTTGAGTTAGATGCCATCGCTGCCTGCTATATCGGAGGTGCGTCGGCATCGGGCGGTATCGGCACAGTGGCGGGAGCAATCATCGGAAGTTTGGTGATGGGTATTTTAAATAACGGCATGTCGATCATGGGCATCGGTGTGGATTGGCAGCAGGCCATCAAAGGGTTTGTCCTGATACTGGCCGTAGCCTTTGATATATTCAGTAAAAAGGAGAGGTGACAAATACTATTTGACAAAAACTGGTAAAAATGTTACTTTATACTTAGTAAGTATAAATTAGTAAAGGGGACACAAGATGGCCAAAAACTCGGAAATTGCCAGTGAAATGAACAGAGCCGCGATATTGGAACTGCTGAGAACGCAGGGACCTTTGTCTAAAGCGGATATGAAACGGATTTTGGATATCAGTTTTCCGGCGGTTACATACAATGTAAAAAAACTGATGGAGGACAATCTGATCTATGAGTGCGGGGAGGCGGATAATGCGATTGGAAGAAAGGCCACGCTGTTAGCTTTTAATTCCAGAAAAGCCTATCTTGTGGGAGTGGATCTCGGGAGGCAGAATATCCGTACGATGTGTGCCGATATCGCAGGAAATATTTTGCAGTACCATACGGTCAAGATCGGGACAGGCGGTGTATTTGAACAGGTGATTGAGCGGATATACGAGATCGTGAAAGCTACGGGGATCACCATAGAGGATGTGGCCTGTATCGGCATCGGTATTCCCGGCATATATGACACCTCGACGGATTCCCATAAACTGGCGCCCTTTGTGGAGGGATGGGGGGAAGGGTCTCTGATGCAGCGGTTAAAACAGGAATTTTCCATGGAGATATATATAGAAAACAGTGTGAATCTGGGAGCCGTGGGCGAACGCTGGCAGGGGATCGCAAAGGGATATGACGAGATCGCTTATGTGGATTTCGGCGTGGGATTCGGTTCAGCGCTGATAAAAGGCGGAGAACTTGTGCGGGGCAACAACGGGGCATTTGGGGAAGTAGGTTTCATGGTACTCCAGAAGGATCGTTTGCTGCGGGAATATTCGGACGAGGGTGCTTTGGAAAAGCTGATACCCAGCAGCAAAATTGCGAATGTGATCGACCGGTATTTTAAGAAAGAATCCGAAATAAGCATTAAAAAAGTATTTGAGTTTATCAAGGAGCAGAATATGGAGATGGAACTGGAGGACATTCCTTCCTATTTTGCTATGGCGCTTGTGAATATTGCAGTGATGACGAATCCGGAAGTCCTTGTTATTTCGGGGCGGCTTGGGTGCGCGATCTACAGAGATTATAAAGATTATATTGACAAAGTGATGCGGGGGAATGTTCCCTTTCCCCCTAAGCTTCTTGTGACGGAACTTGCGGAGAGGGCAAATGTGATAGGAGCCATCGCCGTGTCAATGATCCACTCAAACAGTAAATATACGAACTTTAGGGAATTTAAATAAGTGACAGAGGAGGATGGTAGTACGGGAACGATAAAAAGAGAATCATTCGGCAGACTTTCTGACGGCAGAGAGGCCCTGCTGTTTACCTTGACAAATAAAAACGGAATGGAGTTGAAACTTACGGACTTTGGTGCGGCGGTTGTCTCGATCATCGCGCCGGAGTTATCTGACGGCAGAAAAGATATGGTGCTTGGATTTGACGACGTATCCGGTTATGAGGCGACGGGACTTTATCTGGGCGCTACCATAGGCCGCTACGCAGGGCAGATAAAAAACGGTTCTTTTGAGATCCGTGGTGCAAAGTATGATTTGTACAGGAACGATCACGGAAACACGCTGCACGGGGGAGAGAAGGGGTTTGACAAGCGGTTGTTTTCCGCTGCGATATCCGAAAAAAGCAACGAGGTGGTCTTTACCTATTTCAGTCCGGATATGGAGGAAGGGTTTCCCGGAAATTTGTCAGTGAGTTCCGGATATACTTTGACGGAAGATAACAAAGTGATCATCCGTTTTCAGGCCAAAAGCGACAGAGATACCGTTTTGAATATGACGAACCATTGCTATTATAATCTGGACGGCCATGACAGCGGAAATGTGATGGGACACAGCCTCAGAATCTGTGCGGAGAATTATTTGAAGGTAGGAGAGGACTGTGCGCCCGACGGAGAGATTTTGCCGGTGGAGGGTTCGCCTATGGATTTCAGAACGGCCCATGCGATAGGCGATTATATAGAGGAAGAAGACAGGCAGCTCGCGATTTGCGGGGGATATGATCACAACTGGAATATCGATCATTACGGCGAAGGGATGAGAGAGTGTGCCGAACTGACAGGGGCCAGCGGACGCAGATCCCTCCGTGTATTTTCTGATCTGCCGGGGCTGCAGATGTACAGTGGGAATTATCTGAATGAGGAAGAGACCGGAAAGGGGGGCATCAGATACGGGTTCAGGGAGGCGCTGTGTCTGGAACCCCAGTTTTATCCAAACGCTCCTTGCTATAAGCATTTCCCGTCGCCGTTTTTAAAAGCGGGGGAAACGTTTGATCATTCGATCGTATTGGAATTTAAATATAAGAGCAGGTAAATATAGAATACCGTGGGAATACCCGGAAGGCGGGAAGCATATATTTCTTTGAGAGAAGATATTATAAAGTTTTCATCGGCGCAACACATGCCGGAGGGGGAGAAAATATGCCTGTTTTCAGAAAGTATATGCCGCAGATCTTGTTTACGTTAAAATGCCTGTTGTTTTCTTACATTTTGACAGGAGGACTTTTACTGCTTCTCGCTTTTTTGCTCTACAAGCTGCATTTATCGGAAAAGACAGTGAATGTCTGCATGATCCTGATTTATATCGTCACTTCCTTTTTTGCCGGGGTTATTACGGGAAAGCGGAAGAGGACAAGGAAGTTTTTCTGGGGAGCGGCAATGGGAGGATTATATTTTGCGGTGCTGTTCGTCATGTCCGCTGTGATCAACCGGTCTTTTCCGCAGCTTTCCGCGGATTTCACAACGACGGTATTTTTGTGCTTGGGCGGCGGTATGCTGGGAGGAATGCTGAGTTAAAAAGAGGCGGATCGCAGATCGGCTTTGCAACAGAATATAGCAGGACGAAAAAAGTAAAATTGAGCCGGTAGATATTTTTAAGAGGGTATGATATAATTATCGTAAGATTTGCAGATAAAACGAATGAAAGAGAGAATATGGACATGAAGAAGCGAGTGTGGAAAAGTATGGTTTCCATATTTTTATGTCTGTGGGTTCTGATGCAGGGATTTTGCGGTTTTACGGTAAAAGCAGCTTTCTACCCAACGGAAGGAAATGTATACTATGAACTTCTGGTGCCGACACAGCTCACGAAGATCGGGGACACCTATTATCTGATGGACAGCTATCATAATCAGATATTGTGCAGTAAGAGACTGGGCCCTCCTGCAAGCGGCTGGAGTGTAATGGCGGCAAATCTGAACAGGCCCCATTCGATCGCGGGGGACGGCGTCGTCTTTTTGGTCACGGATACTGACAATCACCGGATCGTCAGTTATATAAAAAGTGAAGAGCCGGCAGGGTATACGGAAGTGCAGGTTTTCGAGAATATCGGCGTGCGTCCTCACTATATCGTTTATGACGCACCGACAGGTCTGTTTTATGCATGGAGTTCCATGACCGGTGAGATGTATCTGTTCCGCAGGAAACCGGATACTTCGGAAGTCTGTCTGGAAAAAGTGATGAAAGTGCCGGAATTGTACGGCAAATATGTGAGGTCTTTTACGATAGAGGGCGACCGGATCTATCTGCCCTGCGTACACGAAAGCGCTATTGTGGCAGTGGATAAAGAGACCTTTTGCGTGGAAGATTCTTATGCAGTGCCGGAGAGCATTGCGGGTATGGTACAGCTTGCCAAGATACAAAATTATTATTATCTGACGGTTTCTACGGACATTGATTTTGATCAGAATGCGGCTACCATTGTCAGAGCGGCTTCTTTGGAGGACTTTGCAGCGGGGAATTATGAGGAAGTGAAGGAATGCTTCGGGGATAAAGGCGCGCCATATTATATTTCCGAGGTAGACGGTTTGTATTATACGGTTGTGATACGGCCTTCAGGCGCTTCATACGGCTACAAATTCGAAGTGATAGAGGACAAGATCTGCAATATGCAGAAGACGGCCAACTGATTAAAAAAAGCCGGCAGAACGATACGGATTTTGAATCATTCTGCCGGCTCTTGTCAGCATAAAGCTGCTTGCGGAGTATGTTTTCTAAGAATAATACTTTCTGGTATGATAGGTGGAAGTGTCTGCGTCTGTTCCCTCGGGAACAAAATGTATCACGCCGATGGTGCCGCCGAAAGCAGGAGAGAAGATATGTTCACGAAGCTGTTTCGTGATCATGCCGTCCCACGGAGCGTGCAGATGTCCTGCAAGCACCTGTTTTACCTGTGTATCTTCGCAGAAAAGAAGGTCGAGGTATCGCTGCATAGGCTCGTTGGGCTGCCATTGGCCGAACCAGTAATACTCCTTGTTTCTGACTTCCATAGATAATGTTTCCAGTGTGGGATCCGTATCGGAACCATAGGGAACATGGGTGACGGCGATGACAGGTTTGTTTTCGGCCGCCGCTTTTTCATACTGGGATTCTACGATAGATAGGTTTTCTTCCGTAATATTCTGGGTGGAGTTATTGATGCCGATCACAACAAACTCACCCATATCAAGATACTTTTTCGTGGGGTCATCCCCGTCTAACGCTTCGTGAAGATCATAAATATCCAGCTGCGTGAAATTATCGCCGACATACCATGCGCCGTAATCATGGTCCGCGCGGATATAGAGAATCTGGTCTTTGTCATACCGCAGATTCTCATATCCTTCTTTCAGAGCATTCATATTGGAGACGCTGCAGTAATCCATCATATCGCCGCCGAAAATAACGGCGTCGTAGTCGCCGGTGTTTAGGCATTTTACGATATCGGGCCATAGTTCTTCCGCGTGTACGCCATCCTGAGTGACAGCGAGAGTATTGTATCTTTTGATAACCTGAACTAAAGAACCGTCCGAAATGCCGCCGGGTTCGTGGTCAGTGATCAGATGAAGGTCGCTGACCCAAGCTATCCGGTATTCCCTGCTGATATTTTCCAGAGGGACATAAATTTCTTCCAGAGTAAGATTATATTCCGGCTTCGGATAGGAAACAGGAGGTTTTTCCGGCTCCGTATCGTTATCGGACACGGAAGGTTCTTCTGTAAGAGGCGGAATTTCTTCCGTATCCGGTTTTACAGAGGGGTCAGTCTCCGTATCACGGTTTGAATAAGCGATAAAGATAACGGCAGATATTATGAAGAGAAAAGCTGCCGCGAGGCAGAGGGGGAGAAAAAGCTTTCTCCCTCTGCCGCTGTGTTTTTTATTTTTAAAAAAATTTTTGTTGTTTTTTGTCATAGGTTGATTGCCGCCGCCTGTCTATGTTAATGAATTGAACGCTTCCTGATACCGTGTGCGGATGTATTCACGTCCTTCTGTGCGAAGTCCGTTTGTGATGGAAGCGGAGTAATCACCAAAGTCGTTAAAGTACCAGAAACTGTTCAGCGCGATGGTACTGGAAGCGCCTGAATTTCTTCCGGGAACGAAAAGATCATCCGGGTTGATGAAAACGGCTTCACTGTTTGCCAGATAATTGCAGACGTCTATGCAGGCGTTTTTGATGAGGGCGGAATTGTTGGTATTGCCCACCGCATCGTAGCAGAGGGCTAATTCTCTCATCAGCACCGGATTGTAATCCGCATTTTTCGCAACGGAAAGGATGGTGGCAATGGCATCCTCATCCGAAAGGGTGCCGTCATTTCTGCCTTCACTGGTCTCTTTCTGAGTGATCCATGCGAGTGCATAAGCATAACGCAGGGTCAGCGGATCATCCGGATTTTCTCTGTCAACAAGGCCCACGGAAGCGGCGTCCTGCATATACATCCATGCGGTAGTTCTGGACCATTCTTCGCCGGTCACCAGATCGTTGAATGCCAGAATATATTTTTCCTTATAGCGGCCGGGAAATGCCTCATAATCGGCTTCCAATGCATCGGTATTTATGGTCAGGCCGGATTCTTTCAGCTGATCCGCAAATGCGAAGGAATCTTTCATTGTTATATCTACTTGCTGGTATAGCGGCGCGGTAGGGGGCTGGCCCTCCCAACCTTCCACCTGCTTCAGGATAGATTTCGTATAAAGGTCGAAAGCAGTCTCGGCAAGGGGGATAACGGTATTTGCGGTATCTTCCGAATCATCTTCCGATACGAGATCGGCATATGCGTTCAAAACGTCTGTCAGATCTGCGGAAGCTCCCGCATAGTCATTGTTGTTCATTTTATCTTCTGCTGCAGTTACCTGCTCGGCAATCGGAGCAAGATCTTCCTCCGTTATAGCAGCCGGATCTTCTTCCGACGCAGTAAGATCTTCGGTTACGGCATTTTCATTGCCCCCGTTTTTTTCGGAACCGGAGAACAGTCCCGCTTTTGCGAGAGCGAAAACTCCGCATCCCAACAGGAAAAGAACTACGAGAGCGCAGAGGATCGGAACGATCGGGGCTTTCTTTTTCGCATCAGGTTTTTCGGACACCCGAGCGGATACCGGTACTGTGGGCGGTGTCTGAACGGGCGTCTGAGCTTTAGCTTCGGCAGGCTTTGCAGCGGGCGTCTGAATTTTAGCTTCGGCAGGCTTTGCAGCGGGCGTCTGAACTTTAGTCTCTGCAGGCTGTGGAACAGGAGCCGCTGCGGGCACAGAGGCCGGAGCAGTTGAAGAAGATACCGTAGAGCCGCACTTGGAACAAAATTTTACGCCCGGTTTCAAAACAGCGCCGCAGCTTGAGCAGGTATGTACTTCAGGCGCCGGAGCAGACTCAGGAACCGGAGCGGGTGCCGGAGATGCAGCGACGGAAGTGCCGCATTTTGTGCAGAATTTTGCCCCGGGCTTTAACGCTGCGCCGCAGCCGGGACACAGAGGCATAGCCTCTGCAGCGGGCTCTGGTTTTACATGTAAGCCTTCCAGCTTATGTCCGCAGGATTTACAGAATTTTGCATCGTCGCGATTTTCAAATTGACAATTAGGACATTTCATGTTCAGTATTCCTTTCTCTTAAATATTTTGCAGGTTACAACCGCATTTACGACAGAATTTGACCGGCGTATCATAGGCAGCGCCGCACTGCGGACAAAAGAACGAACCGGAAGCCTGCGGAACAGCCTCTGCTGTATTTTGGGGCGTTCCCAGAATCTGTTTATCCCGCTGGTCGATGGCGTCAAGTTCTGCGGTCAACTGAGCGATCTCAGCCTTTTTTTGTTTGACGGAACTGAATTTTTCTGTCAGAGATTCAAAATCGGAAGCGCCGTTCTCCCAGATATCATAGGCGTCTTTGCCAATCGTATAAAATAAACTCTGAACCTCTTTTTCAAGGGATTCAATATGCATATTTATTTTGGATTTTTCCAGTGAAGAAGAGGTTTTGACACTGATGGTGGTAATTCCTCTGTTCATGGAGTTTTTCAGTTTTTGGATCGGGTCAGCCATTATACACCTCCTGCGTAATCAGTTTGACAAGTGTCAATAAAGTAAAAGACATCGTCGTCAATTTTTTGGGGTTCTTTTTTATTCCACAGATACAGTTCTCCCTGATGATGTTTCAGGCTGTAGTCGTAGAGATAAAGGATATTTCCGTTGGGCAGAACACGATAATCGTATACGTCGTCGGCAATTTTTTCGGGCTCTTTGCCGGCGTAAGTCTTTAGCGTTCCATACTGTTTTTCAAAGTTATAGTCGGTGAGATAGGTCAAACGGCCGGTATCTTCATTATAGTTGACAGTATAACGGGTCACGTCATAGTCAATTTTTTCGCCGTTGATATACAAATCGCCTTTTTGATCTTCATCCTGATAGTCTTTGAGGTACAGGAGCGTTCCGTCGCTGTAAATATCAAGAGAATAGCAGCAGACATCACTGTCATACAGTTCAGGATCGCCAAGTTCCCCGGCGGAAGAAACAGAGACCTGATACAACTCGCCATAATTTTTGTCTTCCGGAATATCATCAAAATAGTAGAGCGCAGAACCGTCTGCGGAAAGCCGAAAACGCTGCGCGTCCTCTTCGTCAAGAAGGCTGGAGGCGCTTCCGGATGCCACATATCTTTCAGAGGCGGAAGAGAAAGCTTCGTCGATCCGGCTCGTGATATCGTAAATGTCTTCTATTTCAGAAAGCTTTATGTTGATTTCCTCAGTCTGCTCATAAGCCGTATAGGTGATGACCGGTGCGTCCAAAGCAACGGAATAGGAGGGATTGGGGAAAGCTCCGCTCTTAACAAAAGTTTCGCTCAAAATAGTTTCTTCTTCTCCGTCATAGAAACAGAGGGTGTAACTTGGCTGCGAAACAGTTTGATTTTTTAATGCTTCCCGCAGGTAGTCGCGTTCCAGTTTGAGGGAATACTCCTCCATTTCGCGATTATATGCATCGATTTTGGACTCACGGGCGGGATCGCTCCAACTGGTGTTTGGATACGTGGGCTCAGTGAGCGCATCGTCCTCTTTCTTTTTGTCGTCGAAAACAAAATCGAAGAGGGTGGCTTCTTCTTCATCGGCTTTGAGGTAGTACACTTCGCCGGAATCATATACTTTTATGATCTCCGCCACATCGGAGGAAATTTTCTCTTTGTCGCCGCCTGGTTCTCTTTTGTACAGAGAGTCGTCTTTGAGATAGAAGACGACGGAAAGATCATCGGCTGCATAAAGAGAAGAAACGGAACTGTCGATCTTCTCGCGGTCGCCTCCCTTTACCGTATAGTAAAGAGTGTCTTCATTATTCTTGTAGACAATAGTGGATCCATCGTCCGAAACCCAGTAACGCGAGACATCGTTTGCAATCTTTTGCTTATCGTCCTTTTTCATATTATATTGATAAAGGGTGTCATTTTTTATATAGGTGACAGAAGAAGCATCATCGCTCACTGTGTATAAATATATGTTGGAATCGATCTTAATAGGTTCTTTATCAGGTTTATCTATGCTGCAGTAGTAGATAGACCAGATATTGCCGTCGTCCAGTCTGTCGGGAAAGAACAGCAGGGAACCGTCCTCGCTGAACTTACAGGCGTCACCGAAATCGCTGACGGATATATCGTCTTCATCCACATCAGCCTTGTCTTTCAACAGTTTGGAAGAAATCTGGAGCGGTGCGCTTTTGGAGAGATCGCTGTAAAAAAGTTCCAGATCTTTCATATACATGACATAATTAGAAGAGCTTCCGGTATTTTTTCCAAAAAGGACGACAGCTAAAACGATCACAGCGATGATGGCTGTGCCGACGCCGGCAAATACAAAGCCCTTTTTGGATTTGGAAGCGGGTTTTGCCTCGGGCATTTTTGAGGAAGTCTCGTTTAGTTTCTCCGGTTTCATGGAAGCGCCGCAGTTTTTACAAAATGCAGCCTCCGGATTGGAGGGACTCCCGCAGTTGGGACAAAAGACTGTCTCAAAAAGCTTAAACGAGCAGTGGGGACAGTCAGGGGATGAAGCGTCTACCTGTTTGCCGCAGTCGGGACAAAACAGGGTCTCCTCCATGGAAGCGCCGCAGTTTGGACAGGACGGGCTGTCTGCGCCTGTCTGATGGCCGCAGTGAGAACAATATACGCTCTGCTCAGACTGGGGCGGCAGCGATTCGGGCGCCGATGGTTGTTGTTCGATTCGCGCGCCGCACGAATCGCAAAATAGGGCGTCATCCTCTAACTGAGAATGACAAATAGGACATTTTAGCATAATTCACAACTCCTCCTCTTATAAATGTTTTGTCTTGTTGTTTTATATCTGTCAATGAAAACAGAGTATGATCTTAACCGGCGATGATCGCATTCCAGGCCGCCTGTGTGGAAGAACTGAATCGGTATTCGTTTTCTTCACCGAAATGTTTGTGTACCTGACTTCTCAATTCTTCGTAGGAGATTCCCGGGTTGTTCCAGTATATGTCGTATGCCGCCGAATAAATCAATTCATACCGGTAGTTGTATAAGGCGCTGAAATTCTGATAGATAACAGCGTTTGACATTATCTGTGCACTTACCGTGTCACCGTCAAGAGTACCGTTTTCACTGATGACACCTAAAGAGAGCATTTTTTCCAGCTGCTTTTGACCGTTTTCTGAGTCGCCGAACTTAAATCCGTTTTTGGCGTAATATATATTGATCACTGTTTGAACGGCCTCCAGATCGCTGCCGAGATTTGACAGGTCATCGCTGGAGAGATATTTGCCGTCCGTATAGAAAGCGGCCGGATCGTCGGAGCGGAACTTCGACGTCTCGTATGCTTCCTGAAGGGCTTCGGCGTTGAGCTGGGATTCCAGACGAACGCTCAGGCTTTCGCTGTCATCTGTGTAAAGCACATAGATATCTCTGTTCTTGTTGTTGGGAACAGTGGTCTTATAGGAGAGCTCATAAAGTTTTCCCTGCGCCTCGTATATACTTGAGTAAATGCTTTGCAGGTCGTAGATGGATACTCTGTCATAATATGAGCCGCCGGTGGCTTCCGCGATGTTTTTCAGTTCGCTTGAATAAACGCCGCTGCCGATACCGATGATATATACGGGTACCTGATAGTAATTTGACACATCGATAACATCCTGCGCATCATAATCATATCCTGAACCGTAGGGTTCATTGTGGCCGTCCGTGAAAGCGACAACGCATCTTGCCCCTTCCGCGGATGCGGTGTAGACTACGGAGGAATACAGGGATTGATATAAACTGGTCAAACCGTAACAGTCTAAGTTCCATGCGGAATCGATAATGCTGTTCTTATCGCTTGTGAAATCCTGATGTCTCTCGTAGATGCTGCCGATCGTGGACAGACCGAGCACTGTGTCTGAGTATGTGGAAGATACGAATCCTTCCACAGCCTGCTGCATCGTATAGAAATCGTCGCTCATGCTGCTGGATACGTCTACGACCAGATCTAACGTGAGGGAACCTTTTATCTGCGAGATGCTCACAGCGTCACACTCGTTCCATACTCCGCCGTTTTCTTCATAGATGATGAAATCTTCCAGTTTAAAATCGTATGTATCATAATAATAGGAATTCAAATACAGCTTTACCGTGTCGCTTAAAGAGACGTCCGCCTGAACAAAACCTGCGATCTGTTCATTGGTCAGGGAAGCAACAGAAAATTTGTCCGACCATTCTTTTAACTGATTATAGTCGTCATGGAGGGAGATATAATCCTGCGCGTCATTGGCGGATTCTATCCTGCCGACAAAATCCTCAATCATATAAAGCTCGAATGGATGGGCGCCGTATCCGTCAAAGGAATCCCTGATACTTCTGGCATCCTCCACGCATGCGGAGGCCATTTCTTCGTTTTCCGCTATGATTTGGTCGCGGATGTCGGAGAAATCTCCGGCTCTTTTCTTGGCGGTTTTTTCATCAAAATCGAACAGGGCAGTTTCAAGATCTGCTTTTATGCTTTGGTATTTTTCCTCGTAGTTATCCATGACAAAATGAGTGTCGGTCTCTATTTCCGCGACAATAGCGTCGTATTGCTCTCTGTATTCGGCCACGGCCTCATTCATGTCCCGGATTTCTTTTTCCAGACGATCCATGCTTTCGATGAGATCTTCATATTTCCAGAATAAGAAATGGGACGCTGTGTCATTTGCATTTGCCAGAAGTTCGGTGTATTCGGACTTGCATTTTCCGAGACCGGCGTATTTTGTTTCTATCTCTTCAAAAGAGGATATTTCTTCCTTGAATGCCTTTGTTTTTACAAAATCATAGCAGCCGACTGCAAACAGTCCCGCTAAAAGAATAGAAAGTATACATAGAAGTGTAATCAAAAGAGGTTTTTTAGTTTTTTTATCTGTTCCTTCATCACGGGATTCGACGTCAGCCGAAATAACCGGAGGCAGCGGATCCTCGCTAAGGGAAGCGCCGCAGTTTGTACAAAAAGTTGCTTCCGGACCGGAAGGGCTTCCACAGAGAGGGCAGTATATGTTCTGTATGGTTTCAGATACTTCAGACTGGGGGGTGGTTGGTTCGGAAGACTGGGCAGGTTCAAGAGGCTCGGAAGCTTGAGAAGGTACGGTCTCTTTAGACGGCTGAGGCTCGATCCGCGCACCGCATGAATCGCAGAATTGGGAGTTATCCTCCAGCTCCGCATGACAAATAGGACATTTTAACATGATTTATAATACCTTTCTTTCATTATATTGTTTTAACTAAATAAATGCATTTCTACAACCGGTGAACGATGCTTGCCACCGATTGTAGAAAACTGTCTATGATTATACAAAAGGGCAGTGCGTTTGTCAATGAAGACAGGCATATGACATAAGTGTCATGATGACGGCTGTCCGAGATTTTTGTGGGCTGTGGAGAGCATCAGTTTAATGCGGTTGAGCTGATTGACCTCACTGGCGCCAGGGTCATAATCGATGGCCACAATATTGGAGGAGGGGTACCGCTTTCTGATCTCTTTGATAACGCCCTTGCCTACCACATGGTTGGGCAGGCAGCCGAAAGGCTGGCAGCAGACGATATTGTCCACGCCGGATTGAATCAGTTCGATCATCTCACCGGTCAAAAACCATCCCTCACCGGTCTGATTACCGATGCTCACAATGGGGGCAGCGTACTCTGCCAGTTTATAGATACTGACAGGGGGGTGGAAATGAACGCTTTGGGAAAGGGCCTTTGCCGCGCTGCGGCGAAGGAATTCAAGGGCACGGATACCAAGACGGCACAGAGCTGCCGCCTTTTTGCTTGTTCCGAGATTCTTTGCCTTGTATATTTGGTTATAAAAACAATAGAGCATAAAGTCCAGAAGATCCGGACAGACGGCTTCCGCGCCCTCCGCCTCCAAAAGCTCCACCAGATGGTTGTTTGCCACCGGCGCAAATTTTACAAGGATCTCGCCGACTATGCCGACCTTAGGTTTTTTAACATCAAGCAGGGGCAGCGCGTCAAACTCTCTGACGATCTGCCGGCACATTTTCCTGAATTGAAAGAAATTCAGGTGTTTTCCGGTAAGGAAGGAAATACATCTCTGTTTCCATTTTTCATGCAGGGCATCGGCGGAGCCGGGGGTCTTCTCATAGGGCCTTGTGGCATAGAGACAGCGCATGAAGATATCGCCGAATACAGCGCCAAAAGCCGCGTGGATCAGGAGATCGGCGTTGATATGGAATCCGGGGTTTGTCTCGATGCCGCCCAGATTTAAGGAGACCACCGGAATATGAGCCATGCCGGCTTTCTCCAGAGCTCTTCTGATAAAACCGATATAGTTTGTGGCACGACATCCGCCGCCGGTTTGGGTCATAAGGACGGCGGTGCGGTTTAAATCGTATCGGCCGGAATGCAGAGCGTCCATGATCTGACCGACTACTATCAGAGACGGATAGCAGGCGTCGTTGTTGACATATTTGAGTCCCATGTCCACGGCGTGCCTGTTGTCGTTTCCGAGTATTTCGAAGTTATAGCCGCAGGCGCTCACCGCGGGCTGAAGCAGGTCAAAATGGATGGGCGACATCTGGGGACAGAGGATCGTATAATTTTTCCGCATCTCTTCGGTAAAAGGAACTTTCCGGATCGAAGAGGGACGGATCGTCCGCTCTATGTGGCGTACTTCGCGCACCCGTAGGGCGGAGAGGAGGGAGCGGATACGGATTCTTGCCGCGCCCAGATTATTGACCTCGTCAATTTTTAAGCAGGTATAAATTTTGTCGGAACCGGAGAGGATATCGTTTACCTGATCGGTGGTGACGGCATCCAGACCGCAGCCGAAAGAGTTTAACTGGATCAGATCCAAATCGTCTCTTGTCTTGACAAAACTTGCTGCCGCATAGAGTCTTGAGTGGTACATCCACTGGTCGGAGACGATCAGCGGACGCTCCGGATTTCCGAGATGACAGACTGAGTCCTCGGTCAGCACGGCGATATTGTAGCTGTTTATGAGTTCCGGTATACCGTGATTGATCTCCGGATCGATATGGTAAGGGCGTCCCGCCAGCACAATACCTCTGGAGTGATGTTCCTCCATCCATGCCAGCACTTCCTCGCCTTTTTTGCGGATATCCGTTCTGGCGGCATCCTGCTCCGCCCAAGCGGCATCCACGGCGGCGCAGACCTCTTCCGGAGGCAGCTCTGAAAAAGCGTGAGTCAAAGCCGTCTTTACCGTTTCCGGAGATTCAAAACTCATAAAGGGGTTGCGGAAATCGATCTGCTCCCCGGCGATCTCATCCACGTTATTTTTAATGTTTTCAGAGTAAGACGTCACGATAGGGCAGTTATAGTGGTTGTTGGCGTCCTCAAACTCTTTGCGCTCATAAAACAGCGCAGGATAAAAGATGAACCGGAGACCTTGCCTGATCAGCCAGGTCACATGGCCGTGGGCAAGCTTTGCCGGATAGCATTCCGATTCACTGGGAATGGACTCGATGCCCAGTTCGTAAATGCGGTGCGTAGAACTGGGTGAGAGCACCACGGAGTATCCAAGTTTCGTAAAAAATGTAAACCAGAAAGGATAGTTTTCATACATGTTGAGCACACGCGGAATCCCGACTTTGCCGCGTTTTGCCTCATCCGCCGGAAGAGCTTCATAGTGATGGAAAAGCCGTTCCAGTTTATATTCATACAGATTCGGTATACTGTTTTCGTTTTTTTGTTTTCCCAGACCTCTTTCACAGCGGTTGCCGGAGATATACTGCCGGCCGCCGGAAAAGCGGTTGATAGTCAGACGACAGTTGTTGGTACAGCCTTTGCATTTTGCCATACTTGTGGTAAAACGCAGTTCGTTGATCTTTTCGATGTCCAGCATGGTGGTCTGAAAATCTTTCTCAAGGCCAAAGCGTTCTCTGGCGATCAGCGCACAGCCGAAAGCTCCCATGATGCCGGCGATATCCGGCCTTGTGGCATTGCAGTCCGCGATCTTTTCAAAACTCCGCAGTACGGCGTTGTTGTAAAAGGTACCGCCCTGCACGACGATATTGCGGCCGAGTTCCTCCGCGGAGGAGACCTTGATCACTTTGAACAGCGCGTTTTTGATGACAGAGTAAGCCAGTCCTGCGGAGATATCGCTCACCGACGCGCCCTCTTTTTGGGCCTGCTTTACCTTGGAGTTCATAAATACGGTGCAGCGGGTGCCGAGATCGATGGGGTGTTCTGCAAACAGTGCGGCCTTGGCAAAATCGTCCACACTGTAATTCAAAGATTTGGCGAATGTCTCTATGAAGGAACCGCAGCCCGAAGAGCAGGCTTCGTTGAGCTGCACGGAGTCCACGGTCTGGTTTTTGATCTTGATGCATTTCATATCCTGCCCGCCGATGTCCAAAATGCAGTCCACGGAAGGGTCGAAAAAGGCGGCGGCATAGTAGTGGGCCACCGTCTCCACCTCTCCGTCGTCTAAAAGGAACGCCGCTTTCATCAGCGCTTCACCGTAGCCCGTAGAACAGGAACGGACGATCTTTGCGCCGGAGGGCAGCAGGCTGTAGATCTCTTGTATGGAACGGATCGCCGTCTTTAAGGGACTTCCGTTGTTGTTGTCGTAAAAGGAATACAAAAGCTGCCCTTCCTCGCCCACAAGGGCAGTTTTTGTGGTGGTGGATCCTGCATCGATGCCGAGGTAGCAGTTCCCCTGATAGGAAGCGAGGTCGCCCTTATTTACTTTAGTTTTTTCATGGCGGGCTAAAAATTTGTCATATTCCTCCGTTGAGGAGAAAAGCGGTTCCATCCGTTCCACTTCAAATTCCATTTTGATGCCGGAGGACAGTTTTACGATCATGTCCGTGAAAGAGCAGGATACCTCTTTTTTGGCATTCAAAGCGGAACCCATAGCAGCGAAAAGATGGGAGTGTTCCGGCGTGACAGTGTGCTCCTCATCCAATTTCAGCGTGCGGATAAAGGCGTTTTTAAGCTCCGACAAAAAGTGGAGCGGGCCGCCGAGAAATGCCACATGCCCTCTGATAGGCTTGCCGCAGGCCAGACCGGAAATGGTCTGGTTTACCACCGCCTGAAAAATAGAAGCGGACAGATCTTCTCTGGTAGCGCCCTCGTTGATGAGGGGCTGGATATCGGATTTTGCGAAAACGCCGCATCTTGCCGCAATCGTATAGAGTGACTGATAGTGCTTTGCATATTCGTTTAAACCCGCCGCATCGGTCTGCAGCAGGGAAGCCATCTGGTCGATAAAAGAGCCTGTGCCGCCGGCACAGATCCCGTTCATTCTCTGTTCCACATTGCCGCCGTCAAAATAGATGATCTTGGCATCTTCGCCGCCAAGTTCGATGGCCACATCGGTTTTCGGCGCAAATTTCTGCAGGGAGGCGGATACGGCGATCACTTCCTGCACGAAAGGGATGCCCATATGACTGGCCAACGTCAGTCCGCCTGATCCTGTGATCACCGGGTGGAGCGTCAGATCGCCAAGTTCCTCTTTGGCTTTCTGTAATAAATCGGTGAGTGTTTCCTGTATGTTGGCAAAATGCCGTTCATAATCGGCAAACAACAGTTTGTGTTCGTTTTCCATTACGGCGACTTTGACTGTGGTGGAGCCGATATCAATTCCCAATGTATAGGTAAAATCATTCATAAATACACAATGCCCTTTCTTTAGCCTGCAAACTTTCCTGCCTGCTTTTTTGTACTGAGTAGGCGTAATATTTCATATTCCCAGACATTATACGACATTCTTTTCCACATTTCAACGCACCAAAAATTAGAAAATGTAAAGAAATTCCAGCCTGTTTCTAAAAAAATTGTATATAGATATGCAAATTATATTAAATTAAGAGGGAAGCGATGCTTCACAGTTTACAATTTTTTCCCGAAATGATATGATAGTACAAATTCCTAAAATAGCACAGATAAAAAAGAGGATCGGAAAATATGCAGAAATTCATGAAAAATCTGGAGAAGAAATTCGGCAGGTATGCCATACCTGACCTGATCAATTATTTTATTTTGTTTTATGTGGCATCTACGGTTATCAGTCTTTTTATGCCGGGTATTTACTATAATTTTCTGGCGTTGGACTTTGAGAAGATCATGCACGGGCAGATTTGGAGGCTTGTCACATTTATTTTAGCTCCGGCTTCATTAGACGGAATGTTCGGAATATTGTTTTTTATCATAACGGTGCATATCTACTATCTGTTTGGGCATTCGCTGGAAAATATCTGGGGAGCTTTTCGGTTTAACCTGTATTTTATCGGCGGTATCGTGCTGACGGTGTTGGCAGAGCTTTTGCTGTTTATTACAACCGGGCAGAGCGCCTATTACGGGGGGATGAATTACCTGTACCAGTCCATGTTTTTTGCGTTTTGTGTGCTTTTTCCGGAAGAACGCTTTTTGATTTATTTTGTATTTCCGGTCAAGGCCAAGGTGTTGGCGGTATTGGATGCTGTTTTGCTGGCTGCCGAAATGTTCCAGTATCTGAGGGTAGGGCTGTATTCCTACTGTGTGGCTATTGTGATCGCTATGCTCAACTTCCTGATCTTTTTTTACTGGTACAAAGGGCTTGACAGATACAGTCCGAGACAGGTGAAGAGGCGCAAGGAATTTAAGAGACAGACTATGCGGCCGCAGGGGGTGACAAAGCATCAGTGCGCAGTATGCGGCAGGAATGAAGTGAGCAATCCGGAACTATCTTTCCGGTTCTGTTCCAAGTGCAACGGAAATTACGAGTACTGTGAGGAGCATCTGTTCACCCATCAGCATATCCGGTAAAATACTTTAGGCACATGCGGGGTGTGCAGCCGAACAGACTGAACCTGCAAAGAAATGAGGAGCGGCATGGAAAGAGAAATTTTATTTGCGAAAACATTGGAGAGCGTCAGAAAACAGGGACGTATGCAGGGAAACCGCATCAGCAAAGAGGAAGTGCGGGAGGCTTTTGCGGAACTTTCGCTGGAAGAGACCCAGCTTGCGCTTGTCTATGACTATCTGGAAAAGCATCATATCGGAGTGGATAGGGAAGGAGATGCGGAGACTTCTCTCTATGACGAGAACCTGACGGAGGAGGAGACGGATTATCTGCAGGAATATCTGGCATCCCTTCGGGCTATGCCTGCGCTGTCGTCAGGCGGGGAGGAAGCGGTATTTTTATCCGCTATGGCAGGAGAGATATCGGCAAGGAAGAGGCTGATCGAAGTTTTTTTGCCGAAAGTGCCGGATATGGCAAAAATTTATGCCGGACAGGGCGCCTCTTTGGAGGACCTGATCGGGCAGGGAAATATGGCTCTCAGCGAGGGCGTCTCGATGTTGGGAGCGGCGGAAAATGCGCAGGATGCAGAAGGTATGTTGGCATGGGTCATTATGGATGCCATGGAGAAGCTGATCGCGGAGGGAAGAGAAAGCAGGAACGCCGACAGGGAACTTGAGGAAAAGGTCAACCATATTGCAAAGCTGGCAAAGGAACTGGCGGATGATCTGCGGCGCAAAGTCACGGTCAAAGAGTTGGCTGAGGAGACTGAAATACCGGAGGAGGAAATTCGGGATGTATACCGCATAAGCGGTTATGTTATCGAAGATCTGGAAGATAAATGATTTTGAGAGACAAATTAAAAAATTTGAAAAAGAATAAAGAGGGCGGGGGCAGAAAAGGAAGTCCGGCGGTCTATGAAGATTTCAAGTATATGCTGCAGGATGTGAACCGTATCTATATCGGAGCGAAATATACTTACAGGGATCTGATGGAAAATCCGGAGACAGCCTTTAAGTTTAAGTCGGTGATCGAGCATTATCTGTTAAAGGAGACGGATCCCGACACCTCCATAGAGAGTGATTTTTATTATATGAAACCGGAGAGTTTCTCCTACAGGACTTACGAACAGCTTAAAGTAAAGTTAAAAATCAGCAGATTGACTGACAAACAGGGAAAAAACGGAAACATAGAGCGGGTATACAAAGAGCAGACGATTTCCCTGCAGGAGTTTGCGGATATCTCGCTGGCGCAGAAAAAAAGAGACGGGATTGTCGTACAGGAGCTGATTTTGTCGAAACTCGCGCTTATTTCTTTTGTTGTTTGAGAGAAAAAAGCTTGATAAATGTCAAGAAATCTGGTATTGTATGGTTAGTGGAGAGAAAATGTCATAAAAAAGAACTTTCCGCGGTAATGAAATCGGTAAAATTCCCCTTTTACACTGAACAGGTTAGGGTTTAGGCCCTGCCTGTTCTTTTAATGTAAAATTAGCTTTAAAAACATAAAAATTGTGGTAAGATAGTAAAAGACAAAGAATCAAATCAGACGGAGGTTTTGAATGAAAAATTATAACGGTTACGAGACGATAGAGGAGAGAGAGATAGAGGAGTTAAATTCCAGAGGTACGCTGCTTAGGCATGAAAAGACCGGGGCCAGAGTGATCCTGATGGAAAATGAGGAGGAGAACAAGGTATTTTATATCGGTTTTCGGACTCCCTCAGTAGATTCCACCGGTTCGGCTCACATTGTGGAACATACCGTGCTTTGCGGTTCCGAGTATTTTCCGGTGAAAGATCCCTTTATTGAACTGGCGAAAGGGAGTTTAAACACGTTCCTCAACGCCATGACCTATCCGGATAAGACAGTTTATCCGGTGGCCAGCTGTAACGATAAGGATTTTCAGAATTTGATGCATGTCTATCTGGACGCAGTGTTCTATCCGAATATCTATAAGGAGGAGAAGATATTCAGACAGGAGGGCTGGCATTATGAGATGGAGGATGCGGAGGACGAACTGACGCTCAATGGGGTAGTCTACAATGAGATGAAGGGAGCTTTTTCCTCTTCCGATGACGTGCTGGAGCGGGAGATTCTGAACGCTCTGTTTCCGGAGACCTCCTACAGTTTTGAGTCGGGCGGGGATCCGGAGGTGATTCCGGAACTGACCTATGAGAAGTTTTTGGATTTTCACAGAAGATATTACCATCCGTCCAACAGCTATATCTATCTGTATGGCAATATGGATATGGAGGAAAAGTTAGAGTTTATAGACAGGGAGTATCTCGGGAAATTTGAGAAACAGGATGTGGATTCCGAGGTAAAACTGCAAAAGCCTTTCAGCGAAATAAAAGAGATCCGGAAAAGTTATCCTGTCTCCGAGGGAGAGTCGGAGGAGAACAACACCTATCTTTCTGTCAGCAAAGCGGTGGGCAGCGTTTTGGACAGAGAGTTGTATGTGGCTTTCCGGATTCTGGATTACGCGCTGTGCAGCGCTCCCGGCGCGCCCCTAAAGCAGGCGATGATCGATGCGGGAATCGGAACAGATGTGTACAGTATTTTTGACGACGGCGTCAGACAGCCTTATTTTTCTGTCATTGCAAAAAATGCAAACCTGCAACAAAAGGGGGAGTTTCTTGACACTTACAAACAGATACTTACCAAACTGGCAAAGGATGGCATTGATAAAAAGGCTTTATATGCGGGGTTGAATCATTTCGAGTTCAAGCACAGAGAAGCGGATTTCGGCTCCTATCCGAAGGGGTTGATGTATGGGCTGCAGATGCTTGATTCATGGCTCTACGACGACGGGAAGCCCTTTATCCATGTGGAAGCCAACGAGACCTACGCGAACCTTAAAAAGAAAATTGAGGAAGGCTATTTTGAAAAACTGGTGAGGGATTGCCTTCTGAACAATGAACACGGCGCAGTGGTAGTGTTGGCGCCGGAAAAGGGCTTGACCGCAAAACGGGAAAAGGAACTTGCGGACAGCCTGCGGAAATATAAGGAAACCCTTTCGCCGGAGGAGACAGCGCGTATCGTGGCGGAGACGGAAGCGCTGAAGGCCTATCAGGAGGAGGGCGATACACCGCAGGCGCTGGCCTGTATCCCACACCTGACCAGAGAAGACATCAAAAAGGAGGCGCAGGGGTATGTGAACGAACTTCGCAGGGCAGCCGGAGTTCCGATTCTGTACCACGACATATTTACCAACGGGATCGGTTATTTGAGGTTCAGTTTTGACTGCAGCCATGTGCCGGAAGAACTGTTCCCGTATCTCGGGCTTTTAAAGACCATGCTTGGGCTGCTCGATACGGAAAGTTACAGTTACGGTGAGCTGTTCCATGAAATCAACATCGAGACCGGCGGTATGGCTTTTGTGACAAACACTTATACGAAGGCGGATCTGTCGGATTATACGGTTCGGTTTGATTTGAAAGCGAAAACGCTTTTTGAGAAACTGCCGGAAGCTTTCAGGCTGGCGCTCATCATGATGAAGGAGACAGAGTGGACGGATTACAAACGGTTGAAGGAACTGCTTGAGGAAGTCAAATCCAGAATGCAGTCGGCAATGTTGGAGGCGGGTCATACGGTTTCGGCGCTGCGGGCCCTTTCCTATATCTCCAGCGCTGCGGCGTGCAACGAACAGATCACCGGTGTGACACAGTACAGGCTTGTGGCGGAACTGGCGGAGCATTTCGAGGAGAGAAAAGAAGAACTGGCAGAAAATATGAACAGGCTTGTCAGAATTTTGTTCCGGAAGGAAAATCTGTTGGTGGATTACACGGCGTCGAAAGAAGGGTATGAGAAGCTTCCGGAGCTGGTGGCCGAGTTTAAGGAGAATCTGTACGCAGGGGAGTGCGATGCGCTGAAAGAAAAATACCGTCCTGTGCCGGTGAAGAGGAACGAGGGATTTTTGACCGCATCTCAGGTGCAGTATGTCTGTCGGGCAGGTAACTTTGTCACAAAAGGATTATCTTACACCGGAGCCTTAAAAGTGCTGCGGGTGATGATGAGTTACGATTATCTCTGGAACAATGTCCGCGTCAAGGGCGGCGCGTACGGTTGTATGTGCAGTTTCGGCAAGAGCGGAGAGAGTTATTTTGTCTCATACAGGGATCCGAATCTGGAAAAAACCGTGGCAGTCTATGAGGCGGCGGCGGATTATATAGCCAACTGGCAGGGGAGTGAGGAGGAGCTGACGCAGTATCTGATCGGCGCAATCAGTGAACTGGATACGCCTAAGACTCCTCAGGATAAGGGAATCTTTTCTCTGGGCGGCTATCTGACCGGACTTTCGGAGGAAAAACTGCAGCAGGAGAGAGATGAGATACTATCGGTGAGTGTGGAGACGATCCGCTCACTCGGCGCACACATTAAGGCCTTTTTGTCGGACGACTGCCTCTGCGTACTTGGCAGGGAGGATAAAATAAAAGAGGCGGACGGATTCGGGGAAAAAGAGCAGCTGTTTAAATAGAACAATGGCTCGTTTTTAAAGGACTGGAAGGAGGTCAATTATGAAGAAGAATTTACGGTTATTAGCGGCCGCATTGACGGCGGTCATGCTGACAGGCTGCGGAAGCAGCAAAGGCATGATGAACGAGATGGCTTGGGACAGCTCGGCTCCGGCCGCCGCGTCGGAGGAGTATCTCTACGACGCCGGTTACGATATGGCGGCGACGACGGAGGAGGCGCCCGCAGAGGAATTTGCCACAGAGACAGAGGCCGGAGGCGGGGAAGCAAAAGCGCAGGAGATACAGGAGAATCCTCAGGCCGGGCGGAAACTCATTACGACTATGAATATTTCCGCTGAGACGGAACACTTTGACATGTTGATGTCAAATTTGGAAAAGCAAATCGCAGAGCTCGGCGGATATATCGAGAACAGCGAACAGTGGAACGGCTCTCTGGACTACTACGGAAACCGGATCAATGACAGAAACGCTTCCCTGACGGTCAGGATTCCGGCGGAAAAACTGGACAGTTTTCTGGCTATGATGGAGGAAAACAGCAATATTACGAACAAATCAAGAAGAGTGGAGGATGTGACGCTTGCCTATGTGGATCTGGAGAGTCATAAGAAGGCGCTGCTGACAGAGGAAGAAAGACTGTTGGAGCTGTTGGAAAAGGCTGAGACAGTGGAGGATCTGATCGCAATAGAAGATAAGCTGGCGAATGTCAGATATCAGTTAGAGAGCATGGAGTCCCAGCTCCGTACATACGATAACAAGATCAATTACAGCACGGTATATCTGAATGTTCAGGAAGTTACAAGGCTGACGCCGGTGGAGGAACCCACCACATGGAGCAGGATAAAGAACGGTTTTTCCGAGAATCTGTATAATCTGGGTGAGGACATCAAAGATTTCCTGATCGGTATTGTGATCAATATTCCGTATATCGTGTTGTGGATCATCCTTTTGGGAATCGGGGCGTTTATCGGTTTTCTGGTGGTAAAGCACGACAAAAAGAAAAATAAGAAAAGACGCAGTCAGCAGGCGGAGGGAAACGCTCAGACCGTGCAGTATGAAGAAAAAGACGGTCCGCTGCCCTACGGAATGAAGAAAGAGAAGCGGCGCGCCGGCGGAAGATGGAAAAAGAGCGGCAGCGCATCGGAATCTGAGATTCGACATGCAGAGTCAGAGACAGAACAGGTTAAAGAGAACGCAGAACAGACAAAAGAGTAATAGATTAAGAAAAGCAAAAAGAGAAAACAAAAAGGAAGAATAGAATGACTGTAGAAAATCAAGCAGGAAAAAAAGCCGGTTTTGCCGCACTGATCGGCAGACCGAACGTGGGAAAATCCACGCTGATGAATACCTTGATCGGGATGAAGATCGCCATCACGTCAAAAAAGCCGCAGACAACAAGGAACCGGATCCAGACGGTCTATACTGATGAGCGGGGACAGATCGTATTTTTGGATACGCCCGGCATTCATAAGGCGAAAAACAGGTTGGGCGACTATATGGTGGCAGCGGCGGAACGGACCCTTAAAGACGTGGATGTGGCTCTGTGGCTCGTGGAGCCTGCCACTTTTATCGGGGCGGGCGAGCAGCATATTATTGAGCAGCTAAAGAAAGTAAACCTGCCGGTCATTATCGTGATAAACAAAATCGACACGGTGAAAAAGGAAGAATTGTTGGCAGTTATCGACGTTTATCACAAAGAACTCACAGAGGCGGAGATCGTACCGGTTTCCGCCTTGAAGGCGGAAAATACGGAGGATCTGCTGCAGACGATCTACAAATATCTGCCTTATGGGGAAGCTTTTTATGATGAGGATACGGTGACGGATCAGCCGGAGCGCCAGATCGTGGCAGAGCTGATCAGGGAGAAAGGACTGCGGCTTTTAGAAGAAGAGATCCCTCACGGTATCGCGGTGACGATAGAGAGCATGAAATACCGCAGAAAGATCTGTGATATCGAGGCAACGATCATCTGCGAAAAAGATTCTCACAAGGGGATCATTATCGGAAAACAGGGGAGTATGTTAAAAAAAATCGGCGCTTCCGCGAGAGTGGATATTGAAAAGATGCTGGAGTGCAAAGTGAATCTGCAGCTCTGGGTAAAGGTAAAAAAGGACTGGCGTGACAGCGATATTCTGTTAAAGAATTTCGGCTACAGGGAAGAAAAGGAAGGATAAAAAACCGGGAATCTGCAAACCCTATTATTTATCAAAAAGAAACGCTCGCAGCATTTTCGGGCGTTTTCGACAGATGAGGAGGGCTTGCGGTATGTCTATGGGGCCAGACGCGGAGGAGACGAAAGAGTGGGACAGATTCTGGGGCAGCGGAAAGGTTGAGGATTATCTGCGCTACAGAAACTGTCAGGAAAGCAGGACAGACAGGAATCATGCAGGATTTTTTACAGGTGACGGGGATTGTGCTGAAATCCATTCCCGTGGGTGAGTATGACAAAGCGGTGACGATCCTGACCACAGGAAAAGGAAAGATCTCCGCTTTTGCCAGAAACGCGAGAAAACAGAATAATCGTTTTATGGCGGCAGTCAGTCCCTTTTGCTTTGGAAAATTCAAGCTTTACGCGGGCAGAAATTCTTATACGATGGCGGACGCGGAAGTTTCCAACTATTTCGAGGAGCTGCGCGGCGATCTTGAGGGAGCCTGTTACGGCATGTATTTTCTGGAAGTAGCGGATTTTTATACGAGGGAAAATAACGACGAGGCTGAAATGCTAAAGCTTTTATATCAGTCCCTGCGGGCGCTGTTACATAAAAATCTGGACAACCGGCTGGTGCGGGTCGTTTACGAGTGTAAAGCGATGGCTGTGAACGGGGAGTTTCCGGGAGTCCCGGAGGGCGGAGAATTGTCGGAGTCGGCAGTCTATACCTTAGAGTTTATAGCGGCTACCCCTGTGGAGCGGCTTTATACTTTTACGGTGGCAAAAAGCGTACTTTCGGAACTGCTGAGGGTGGCAGAAAAGTACCGGGAAAGGATATGGGGACATCGCTTCAAATCACTGGAGATGTTGGAGAGCCTGTGAGATGCAGGATATGTGAAAAATAAATGTTTTTTTACCGCATACCGAAAAAGAGGATTTTTTCGAGTATGCCGAGCGCTTCGGGAAACAGTTCCGTGTAGTTGCCGTCATCCGGGATCATCCATAAGAGAAACGCGGAAAAAACCGTGGCGAAAGCCATGAGAGAACAGAGAAATCCCATGATCTTTTCGGTGTGGCCGCTTACGGTTTCTCCGAACAGGCCGAAGGCAAGAAAAGTGAGCAGTCCCATGAGCCAATAGATATCCGAGCGGTAACGCTCCAGCAGAAAAGGCGACATCAGGCATTGAATGACAGTGATCAGGACCGGCAGGAAAAGCAGAACCGCCGTAAAAGCGGCCAGACCGCTTTTTTTGCATTGCAAAAGAGAATCTTTCTGCAAAAGAAAGAAGAATGCGGCGAGACAGATCGGAAAATTGAAGAAGACGGAACAGGCAGATACAAAGGGGAAGGAGTATTTTAGCGGAACGCAGGCAAAAAAGTTCTGGAGCACTCCGTCCAGTATTTTGATCGGGCCGAATTGTGCTGCAACCGAACCGTAACCGCTCTGATCCGCTTTGGTAAGCTGATAGCTTTGGCCAAATTCAAAGACGCTGTCAAAGCGGACATAGTTGTAGAGCATCAAAAGGATGCCGATCACGATATAGGGGGAAATGACAGCGAGGATCTGCTTTACTAACTTGCCGTCAATTTTTTTTCGATTAACAGGAAGAGAGTCCGCAGAGCGCACTTTCCACAGTTTTATATAGTGAAAGAACATAGGGAGAGCCAGAAGGTTCGCCAGCGCGATCGTCGGTCTGCAGCCGAAGGCCAGAGCGCCGAACAGACTTCCTAAAACCCCGTATACCATGCTTTGTCGCTCGCTGCCCTCACCCCACACAGCTTTTGCAAAAAAGAACAGACTCCAGATCTCTATGCAGATACCTGCCGCGATGGCGGTACAATATAGCGCCGGCGCTTTCGACAGATACCATACGCTCATGATGGACATGGCGGCGGAAAGGGAAAGGTAAACGGCCAAAGACATTGTCTTAAAAAACTTTTTCGCCGAAAAAAGAAACAGCGCAAAAAAACCTGAGATGAACAGCGCCGTAAAAATCTGTGTGGCGTGATAGGTCGTCAGAGGACTGCCCGTGATCAGGCGAAAGGGCGCAAACAACAGAAGCACGGGAACTATACCAAAATACATGTAGTATTTTCCGTTGTAAAAGGCATGGTCGTAGTGATAGTGTATGTCTAATGCCGTCCGCATCTCGGGATCATAAGGATTCTCCATCTCAAGCAGTTTTGGATCCGTATCGCCGTATTCCAGATCGATCCGTCCATCCAGAAGGGATTCAGCCAACACCTCATATTGGTTTCTGTGTTCGGGATTTTCTCCGTTCCAGACAGGTGATAGCGACATGGGCAAGGTGCACAGTAAAATGGTGCCTGCCAGTGTAAAGAAAAGGAGTATCTTTTCCTTCCTGCTTATATTCTGAATGGTTTTTGCATTCAGATGGGAACCGGGGCGTACAACGTACAGCGCACACAGCGCGATGCCCCAGAATATACAGCCGCCTAAAAAATAATTCATAGTTTGATATCCTTATCTTTCCTGTTTTCCGAGTGCTTTCTGTAAGATAGAAAATACCATAAAAACGAATCCTTTTCAATACTTTCTTCGTACCACCGCTGTGCTGTTGACAAACAGTGATGATTATAGTAATTTTATGGTTAGAAAAACAGGACGGGCAGAACGTATGGAAGAGCTGGCATCCATATAAAGGCAGGCCTGTGAATATAAAATGAGTGAGAGGGAAATCGGATGAGTGCAAAGACGCAGAAAGCGGAGTACAAAAAACGGTTTGAGGAGAGGATCGACGAACTAAAGTGGCTCTATTGCGAGATCTATCACAATGATCTTCAAGGATTTGCGTGGCTTCGTGATCTAATGTATACATATTATGAAGAGAGAAGCACAGAACTCAAAAAGCTGGATCGGACGAGGGAAAAAGATAAAAGCTGGTATCAGAGCAACAAGCTTTTGGGCATGATGCTTTACACAGGGGCTTTTGCAAAGACGCTGAAAGGCGTGCAGGGAAAACTGGACTATCTGGAATCCTGCGGTGTGAATTATGTGCATCTGATGCCGCTTTTAGAAAGTCCTAAGGGGCGGGATGACGGCGGTTACGCAGTCTCGGATTTCCGCAGGGTGCAGCCGGAACTGGGAACCATCGATGACCTGAAAGAACTGACAGGGGAAATGCATAAGAAGGGCATAAGCTGCTGCATGGACTTTGTGATGAATCACACCAGCGAGGATCATGCTTGGGCTAAGGCGGCCAGAGCGGGAGATCCGGAGGCCAGAAAACGGTATTACTTTTATGATAACTGGGATATTCCCGGACAATTCGAACAGACTATGCCGCAGGTATTTCCCACTACGGCGCCGGGAAACTTTACTTGGCTGGAGGACTGCCATCAGGCGGTTATGACTACATTTTATCCCTATCAGTGGGATCTCAACTACGAAAACTGTGTGGTATTCAACGACATGGTGGGAAATATGCTGTTTCTTGCCAACTGTGGTATCGATATTATACGGTTGGATGCGGTGCCGTATATCTGGAAAACATTAGGGACTAACTGCAGAAATCTGCCTCAGGTGCACACTCTTGTAAGAATGATGCGGCTGATCGGGGAGATCGTTTGTCCCGGTGTGCTTTTACTTGGCGAAGTGGTAATGGAACCGGCTAAAGTGGTGCCCTATTTCGGCAGTGTGGAAAAACCGGAATGTCATATGCTGTACAATGTGACGACTATGGCGAGCACTTGGCATACGGTGGCAACGAAAGATGTCAGACTGTTGAAACGGCAGATAGAGCAGGTCTTTGCGCTGCCGAAAGAATATGTGTTTCTGAATTATCTGCGCTGCCATGATGATATTGGCTGGGGGCTTGATTATGACTGGCTGAAAAACTTAGGCATCGACGAAGTGGCCCACAAAAAATATTTGAACGATTATCTGACCGGCAGATGGGAGGGCAGCGATGCCAGAGGAGAGCTCTACAACGATGATCCGCGATTAGGCGACGCAAGACTTTGCGGTACGACGGCTTCCTTGAGCGGGTTGGAAGCGGCTCTGTATGAGAAAAGCGGAGAAAAGACAGTAAGAGCAGTGAAGCGTATAGAGATGCTGCACGCTTATCTGTTGTGCCAGAGCGGCATTCCGGTGCTGTACAGCGGGGACGAGATCGGGCAGTGCAATGATTATACTTATAAGGAGGATCCGGATAAACAGGCGGACAGCCGTTATCTCCACAGAGGGCGTTTTCCTTGGAAGACGGTGAAGGAAGATGTGCCTCAGAAGATATTTAAAGCGCTCAGAAAATTGGAGAAGATCCGGGCTTCTCATGAGATATTTTCCATGAAAGCGGATCCGTATACTTTTGAGACGGGAAATGACCATGTGCTTGGCATCTGCAGGGAACTTGACGGAAAAAAATTTGTTTCCCTCTATAATTTCAGTGAAGAACCGCAAAGGATCGATAAGAGTATTTTGGGCGATCGAAAGGGGTTTGCAGATCTGATAACCGGAGAGAAGCTGTCCTGTGAGATCGGAGAGATTGATGGCTGCGGGTATCGGTGGTTATACCGGGAATAAGCATGAAGAAAGGATATCGTTTAAAACGGTGTCCTTTTTTAGTATGGGCGTTAGCCTGTTGAGGGCATTTCCGCATGTTGGTGAGTATTCCGTTTAAGATGAGTGTGTCAAGCTTTATGGGATAATACGAATGCCTCTTCAGGAGCATAAGCAACGCGTCAATTACAATAGTGACTTGAACGGAGAGAAAGTCTGGGATGTCTTGAGACGCTGTCCGGTGTCAGGGCAGCATGGGAGCGGTGGCAGCGAATGCCCCCTGTGGTCACGGTTTTGACCAAGATCCCTTGAATAAGGAAACTCAAAAATTTTTAATCGTTGACAGTATTCTTTTTTTCTGATAATATATTGATAATTGAAGGATGGTTATTACTATGTAAGCTATACCTGTTTATTGGATCTGTTAGGACTTCTATACAGATTAATAAGCGGGTATTTTTTGTTTTATAATAAATTCAAAATGGACTGCCAGCGAGAAATTCATTCATCATATGAATTTCGGGGAGGAGCACAGAATGCGTATTGTAAAAATTTATAACAACAATGCGGTAGAAACAAAAGATACGGATTGCAGGGAGATTATTGTGGTGGGCTGTGGACTTGCCTTTAAAAAAAGGGTGGGGGACAAGATTGATGATTCTAAAATACAAAAAATCTTTGTACTGTCGGAACCTGGTGTAAATATGAAATTCAGGGAGTTTCTTTCCTATATTCCTTTGGATTATCTGACCATGGGGAATGAAATCATAGGCTATATACAGGAGAAGCTGCATATTGAGCAAAGTACACTCTTGTACCTGAGTCTGGTGGATCATATTTATGGAGCAGTTAAGCGTTATCAAAGCGGTATAGAAGTTAAAAACGTGATGCTTTGGGATATTCGCCGATTTTATAGCGAGGAGTATACCGGCTGTTGCTGCATATGTGAATGTCTGGTTTGGAATGTGTTGATTTGCTTCCTTGCTGCAAATGAAACACCGGATTCGGCAATTGTATTTAACCGGACAGGTTTGAAAACGCATTCGTTTGATATAGGTGGAGTACAATTTTCCTGCAAGGTAAGGCTGTTTGTTGATTCTGTAATAATTTATGTGGGTATGGGATTTGAGTATGTTAAAGCAAGATATTTGTCAGTCCGGAATCCCCCCAGATTGTTGAGATTAGGGAGGACAATGCATCATGGCTGTGGGGAATCTGAAATCTGGTGCAGGATGGTTTCCGCTCAGTAAAACAAAATTATTATAAATAACGGAAGATAAATGAAAAATCTTGGATATTACAGTATGAACATTTGGGTTTGGGAAAACAGGCTCGGTTAGGATAACGGATGTTGCCTATGTGATTTGAAGGTTGCCACCAAAATTGAATAGATGATTTAGGGTGTGGAAAAGTTCACATGGTTTAAGGAGTGGCAGACTAACTGGTCATTTAAATACGAGGCCGTTAAACTTTTATCAATGAGATATCCGAGAAGATTGTAACTATAGTATCCAGTGGCTTCCAGCCCTACTTTTACTTTTGATGTATCTTCCATAACAGATGAGATTTTTTGATAAAGGTCATGTGGTTGTCTGCTTTTTGTTCCTGCAAAAGTATTTTATAAAAGGAATGGTGGATAGTGCGGTGAAATAAGTTAAAAATAAAGTTGACTGTGCAAATAAAATTAAGTATAGTACAAACCAGACGGACTTGCATGATGAGCAGGCCAGTATATAGAAAGTTTCTGCAGGTGGCATGAAGGAGGATAAAATGGCGATTCAGTATCAGGAGCACAAAAAAATATTTGAACTGCATACAAAAAGCAGTACATATCTGATCGGTATTACACCGGAAGGATATGTGGGACATATTTATTACGGAAAAAGACTGCATAGGGAAGTGAGCGCCTATCTGCTGCGGACAGCGGAAGCGCCCTTTACGCCTGAGGTGAATAAGAGGGAGAAAGTCGCTTTTATGGACAGTTTTCCGATGGAGTATCCTGTGGGAGGCACCGGGGATTACAGAGAGAGTTGTTTTAACGTCAGAAATGAAAAGGGACAGATGGGGAGCGAGCTTCTCTACCGGACCCACGAGATATATAAAGGAAAGAAAAAACTTGAAGGACTTCCGGCTTCCTTCGGAAACGGGGAGGAAGTAGAGACGTTGGAGATCACGCTGGCAGACGAAGTCCTTGGGTTGGAGACAGTGCTTTGCTACTCTGTTTTTGAGAAAGAGGATATGATAGCCAGAAGCATCCGCGTGAACAACAAAGGTAGTGAGACTCTGCTGCTCGAGAAGGTGTACAGCGCCTGTCTGGATATGGATAATGATGCCTTTGAGATGATCAGTCTGTGCGGCGGCTGGGCGAGAGAGCGAAATATTCAGAGAACGCCTCTCCATTACGGAAAGCAGTCGATCTGTTCTCTGCGGGGAGAGTCAAGCCATCAGGAACATCCTTTTATAGCTCTGGTTACGCCGGAGACTACCCAAAAGCAGGGAGAAGTTTATGCCATGCACTTTGTCTATTCCGGCAACTTCTTGGCACAGGCGGAAGTGAGTCAGTTTGACAGTGTGAGAATGGTGATGGGCATTCACGGAGAACAGTTTACTTGGAAGCTTTCTTCCGGAGAAAGCTTTCAGGCGCCGGAGGTGATCTGCACATATTCCGGCGAGGGACTTGGAAAGATGAGCCGCAGTTTCCATGATTTTTACAGAAATCATATGATCCGCAGCGTCTACAACCATAAAAAACGTCCGGTTCTGATCAACAACTGGGAGGCGACTTATTTTGACTTTGATGATGAAAAGTTGTTGGATATTGCGAAAGAAGCCAAAAGCTGCGGCATTGAGATGCTGGTGATGGACGACGGGTGGTTTGGAAAGAGAAACTTTGACGATAATTCTCTGGGAGACTGGGTCGTCAATGAGGAGAAGATAAAAGGCGGTTTAAAAAAGCTGGTGGATCAGGTGAACGGGATCGGTCTGGAGTTCGGTATCTGGTTTGAACCGGAGATGGTCTCGCCGGATTCCGAACTTTACAGGGCCCATCCGGACTGGGCGCTTCAGATAGACGGGCGGGAAGGTTCCATGTGCAGAAACCAGTATGTGCTGGATCTTTCAAGAGCGGAGATCGTAGATTGTGTATATGAGTCGGTGGCCAAAATCCTTCGAAACGCCAACGTGCGCTATGTAAAATGGGACATGAACAGACAGCTCACCGATCTTGGCAGCGTTTGTCTGGACAGGGAGCGGCACAAAGAACTGTTTCACAGATATGTGCTGGGGGTCTATGAACTGCAGGAGCGCCTTGTGACGGAATTTCCGGAGCTGCTTCTTGAGAATTGTTCGGGGGGCGGAGGCAGATTCGATCCCGGTATGCTTTATTACAGTCCGCAGATCTGGTGTTCCGACGATACGGACGCTGTAGAGCGGCTTGCTATTCAGGAAGGTACGGCGCTTATCTATCCTCTGTCTGCTATGGGAGCCCATATCAGCGACTGTCCGAACCATATTACAGGGCGCGTCACACCCTTTGAGACAAGAGGTCATGTGGCGTTGGCGGGAAGCTTCGGTTATGAGTTAGATATTACGAAGATACCGGAAGCGGAGAGGGAGATGATAAGCGGACAGGTAGAGATGTACCACGCTTACAATGATCTTGTGCGGGAGGGAGATTATTACCGTATCGCTTCTTATCACGAAAACAACAAGTTTGATGCATGGGCCGTCTCCTCCAAAGATAAGACAGAAGTGTTAGTGACCTATGTGCAGGTGCTTGCCGAGCCGAACAGGCGCAGCAGAAAGCTATACCTGCAGGGATTTGATGAGTGCGCCCTGTATCATCTGGAAGGAACGGAACAGGTTTACTCCGGCGAGATGCTGATGTATGGCGGATTTTTGATGGAACCCATGAAAGGGGATTATGTAAGCAGATTATATTACTTTATCAAGGAATAATATGTCGGTTAGAGAATGAGCGGGGAGGATATGGGTTGATTTGGTGTGTGGAAGATGATGAGAGTATTCGCGATATTGAGTTGTATTCTCTTGGTATGACCGGATTTGAAGCAAAAGGCTTTGCGGATGGAAGATCCTTTTTTGCGGCGCTGGAAAAAGAAAGGCCGGATCTTATCTTGTTGGACATTATGCTGCCGGAGATGGACGGGATGGAGATTTTGCAGAGGCTGAAATCAGATAAGAAGACGGCGGATATTCCGGTGATCATGGCGACGGCGAAAGGAACGGAATACGAGAAGGTGAGGAGTCTGGATATCGGCGCCGACGATCATCTCGTGAAGCCCTTCGGCATGATGGAAATGATATCCAGAGTGAAGGCGGTGCTGCGCAGGTGCAGCAAGGCGGAGGACAGAGTTTTGCTTAAGGCAGGCGGTATTTTACTGAATACGGAAGATCGGACGGTGTTTGCGGACGGCGTGAGGGTGGAATTGACATTGAAAGAATTTGAGCTTCTGCGTTTGTTTTTGGAACGCCCGGGAGTAGCTTACAGCAGAGAACAGTTGTTTCTCAAAGTGTGGGGAAATAATTTTGTGGGAGAGACGAGGACTCTGGACATGCACATACGGACGCTGCGTTTAAAGCTCGGCAGATACGGCGATATGATCGAGACGGTGAGAGGCGTGGGATATCGGTTGGAGGAAAATCTTTGAGCAAAAAAATATACCGAAATATTTTGTTTACCGCGCTGGCTGTATTTGTCTGCAGTATGATGTTCATCTTAGGCGGTTTTTATCACTATTTTGATATCCAGCAGTCGGAAAGACTGTTTGATGATCTGAAAATGGCGGCCTCGGGAGTGGAGAGGTTCGGGGTAGGATATCTGGAGAAAACGGATTTCGGAACCTGCCGCGTGACATGGATCGATCCGGAGGGCAAAGTAGTTTATGATACGGCCGCAGATGCAGGAACAATGGAGAATCACGGGCAGCGGGAAGAGATACGGGAGGCTTTTCTGGAAGGAGAAGGGCACAGTGTCCGTTACTCGGGCACGCTGTTGGAAAAAACAAGTTATTATGCAAAAAAACTTTCTGACGGTTCGGTACTGCGAATCTCCAGAACGGGTATTACGATCGGGGCTATCGTGATAGGGATGCAGCAGCCGATCACGCTTGTTTTGATGATCGCTCTTGTTTTGTCGGCATTTTTTGCGCTGCGGCTCTCTGAAAATATCGTGAAGCCTATCAACAGACTGGATCTGGAAGATCCTTTGGGAAATGACGTGTATGAGGAACTGTCCCCGCTCTTAAAAAGGATCGACAGGCAGAACCGGGAACTGAAGCGGGCTTACATGCTGGCTGAGCAGGATCGGATCGAGTTTACGGCCAATGTGACCCACGAACTGAAAACGCCCCTGCAGTCTATCATGGGAACCGCGGAACTGATGGAAAACGGGCTTGTAAAAAGCGATGATATTCCCGGGTTTGCGGCGAGAATGCGGCAGGAGGCTGCAAGAATGGTAACTCTTGTGGAGGATATCATACAACTTTCCCGGTTGGATGGAGGGGACTCATTTCCTCTTGAGATCGTACATCTTGCGGAGGTGGCGGAGGAGGTGAGGACCTCTTTGCTTGAAGCGGCGAAAAAAAAGCAGGTGACTTTGTCGTTAAACGGGCAAGATGTGGTTGTGACAGGGGTATACCGACTTATTATGGAGATTTTTTACAATCTCTGTGATAATGGGATTCAGTACAATGTAAGCGGCGGCAGTGTGGAAGTTGATATAAAGGATGGCGGAAGCAGGGCGGAAATCACGGTGAAAGACACCGGGATAGGAATCCCTCCGGAGGATCAAAGTCATGTGTTCGAGCGATTTTACAGGATTGATAAAAGCCGATCCAGACGCTCAGGCGGAACAGGCCTTGGATTATCCATCGTAAAGCATGCGGTGCAGTATCACAACGGGGAGATCAAGTTAAAGAGCAGTCCGAACAAGGGGACGGAGATCAGGGTGATTTTGCCGAAATAAAAATTAAAAATTTTACAGGAAATTTACATTCTTGTGGACTATAATTTTACATTCCTTCTGTATGATAGATAGTAAGGTGAGGTTGAGAAACGGAAAAGAACTTTACCGATAGGATGTCTTTGATACAGGAGGAATTTTATTATGACTGTTTTTTCGATTATTCTTATGCTTGCGGGACTTGCGCTTTTTCTGACCGGCATGCACTTTATGGGTACAAATCTTTCAAAATTATCGGGCAGTAAAATGGAATATATTTTGGGGAAACTTACGGCGAATCCATTTAGAGCGGTTTTGCTTGGAGCGTCTGTGACGGCGGTGATCCAGTCCTCCTCGGCCACAACGGTGATGGTGGTGGGATTTGTCAACTCCGGCATTATGACGCTGCATCAGGCTGTGGGGATCATTATGGGAGCCAATATCGGCACAACGGTGACCTCCTGGATCTTGTCTTTAGCGGGAATAGAGAGCAGCAACATTTTTATCAGAATGTTGAAGCCCGATTCGTTTTCCCCCGTATTAGGACTGATCGGCATTTTCCTATATCTGTTTTCCGGAAAGGAAAAGAAGAGAAATGTTGGAGGAATACTGCTGGGGTTTGCGGTTTTGATGACAGGGATGGAGGCTATGAGCGGCGCGGTGGCTCCCTTAAAAGAAATTCCGGCTTTCACCAATTTGTTCCTGATGTTTTCCAATCCGGTGACTGGAATGATCATGGGAGCGCTTTTGACGGCGGTGATCCAGAGTTCTTCCGCTTCGGTAGGAATTCTGCAGGCGCTTTGCGCCACAGGGGCGGTGCCCTATGCCTCGGCAATTCCGATCATTATGGGACAGAATATCGGTACCTGTGCCACGGCGTTATTATCCGCTTCACGCAGCAGCAAAAATGCGAAACGGGCGGCTTTTATACACCTGTATTTCAACATGATCGGCACGGCCATATTTATGTTGGTGTTTTACGGACTGCACGGAATGCGGCCGTTTGCCTTTATGGCACAGAGTGCGGACAGCGCCGGCATTGCGGCGATGCACAGTATTTTTAATATAACGGTGACAGCGGTACTGCTCCCTCTGAGCGGAAGTCTGGAAAAACTTGCCTGTATGACGGTGAGGGATACAAAGAAAGGATATTGTAAAAATCTGATATTGAAAAATAGGATATAGTCGATTATAATAATATTTTACAGGCAAAATTTTGCAGGTAAAATATTATTTGCGTTTACGGAGCAGAAAAGAGGAGTGAGACAATGAAAAAGAAAAACAGGGTACTGTTCGCGGCGCTTTTGGTCTTTCTGCTGACAGGGTGCGGGAAGACAGCGGTAGAGAAAACCACTATTGTGATACTAAAAGACGGTTCTATCGAGCACACCATAGTGGAGGATTTCGGGGAGGAATCCGTGGATGCCCTGAAAAACATGATGTCAGAGAAAGCGGCGCTCTACAATAACGGCAATTCTGCGCAGGGAGCGGGCGTTACTGTGGATGAAGTGGAAGTGGGAGAGGGTGTGGTCAAAGTAGTGATGACTTATCCGGATGCTGCTTCTTTTGACGGCTTTATGAATATGGATGTGATGGAAGTGGATCCTGCTCTGCGGGCGCCCTTTTTCTATGGTACCGTGGAGGAAGCTTATGCCGAGGGGTTTGATTTGGAAATAGAACTGCACAGCGCGGAGGATGACGGCGTGCTGCAGGGGAAGGAAGACATTCTTTCGATGGGGAAAAACGGAATCATCATCTATGACAATGAAATGAACCTCGGAGCTCCGGTACAGATCACTGCTCAGTATAAACCAATTTATATTTCTGAAAATGTGACTGTGGCAGGTAAAAATGCGGTGGAGATATCGGGGAAAGAGCAGTTGGCATATATTTTGTTGAACGGATAAATACCGGAAGACCCGGAAAAGAAATGAAGAGGGAAGAGGAGAGAGAATATGGAAAAAACAATGGAAAAGATAGTGGCACTTGCGAAAGCGAGGGGATTTGTGTATCCCGGTTCCGAGATCTACGGCGGGCTTGCCAACACATGGGACTACGGTAATCTGGGCGTAGAACTGAAAAATAATGTTAAGAAAGCATGGTGGCAAAAATTTATCACAGAAAATCCCTACAATGTGGGTGTGGACTGCGCAATTCTGATGAATCCGCAGACATGGATCGCATCAGGACATCTGGGCGGATTTTCCGATCCGCTGATGGACTGTAAGGAATGTAAAGAGCGTTTCCGCGCGGATAAGATCATCGAGGATTACGCTCAGGAAAAGGGAATTGATTTAGGCAAACCCATAGACGCGTACTCTCAGGAGGAGATGAAGAACTTTATCGAAGAAAATAATGTTCCCTGTCCTACCTGCGGCAAACACAATTTCACGGATATCCGTCAGTTTAACCTGATGTTCAAGACTTTTCAGGGGGTGACGGAGGATGCGAAAAACACAGTTTACCTGAGACCGGAGACGGCGCAGGGTATTTTCGTGAACTTTAAAAATGTACAGCGTACTTCCAGAAAAAAAATGCCCTTCGGTATCGGCCAGATCGGTAAGTCTTTCCGAAACGAGATCACGCCGGGCAACTTTACTTTCCGTACCAGAGAATTCGAGCAGATGGAACTGGAGTTTTTCTGCGAGCCCGGAACGGATATGGAGTGGTTTCAGTACTGGAGAGGTTTCTGCAGAGACTGGCTTTTGTCTCTTGGCATGAAAGAGGAGGAGATGCGGCTTAGAGATCACGCGCAGGAAGAACTCAGCTTTTATTCCAAAGGAACCACGGATATAGAGTTTCTGTTCCCCTTCGGATGGGGAGAACTCTGGGGGATTGCGGACAGAACAGACTATGATTTGACCAGACATCAGGAAGTTTCCGGCGAGGATATGAGCTATTTTGACGACAGCAAAGGGGAGAAATATGTTCCTTATGTCGTGGAACCGTCTCTGGGTGCGGATCGCGTGGTGTTGGCGTTCCTCTGTGCGGCTTACGATGAGGAAGAATTGGAAGGCGGAGATATGAGAACCGTGCTTCGTTTCCATCCGGCGCTTGCACCGGTAAAGATCGGTGTGCTGCCGTTATCCAAAAAATTGAACGAAGGTGCGGAAAAGATATACACCGAACTGTGTAAAAAATATAACTGTGAGTTTGACGACAGGGGAAATATCGGCAAGAGATACCGCAGGCAGGACGAAATAGGCACGCCTTTCTGTGTGACCTACGACTTTGATTCCGAGACCGACGGCAAGGTGACAGTGCGCTTCAGAGATTCCATGGAGCAGGAGCGGGTTGCCATCGACGAACTGGACGCATATTTTGCGGATAAATTTTCTTTTTAAGTTGGAGGAGAATGATGAAAGCATACGGCGTAAATGAACTTCGGAGAATGTTTTTAGATTTTTTCGAGAGCAAAGAACATCTGAAAATGAAGAGTTTTTCTCTTGTACCTCATAATGATAACAGTTTACTGCTGATCAATTCCGGTATGGCGCCCTTGAAACCTTATTTCACCGGGCAGGAGATTCCGCCCAGAAAACGGGTGACGACCTGTCAGAAATGCATTCGTACGGGAGATCTGGAGAATGTGGGAAAGACAGCCCGCCACGGCACTTTTTTCGAGATGTTGGGGAACTTTTCTTTCGGTGATTATTTTAAGAGGGAAGCCATTACATGGACGTGGGAGTTTTTGACGGAAGTGGTAGGACTTCCTGCGGACAGGCTTTATCCTTCTATCTACGAGGAGGATGAGGAGGCTTTTGAAATCTGGAATAAGGAGATCGGCATTGCGGCGGAGAGGATTTTCCGTTTCGGCAAGGCGGATAATTTCTGGGAGCACGGTTCAGGTCCCTGCGGTCCCTGTTCTGAGGTGTATTACGACAGAGGCGAAAAGTACGGCTGCGGGAAGCCCGGTTGTACGGTGGGCTGTGACTGTGATCGCTATATGGAAGTTTGGAACGATGTGTTCACCCAGTTTGAAAACGACGGAAAGGGAAACTACTCCGAGTTAGAGCAAAAAAACATTGATACCGGTATGGGATTAGAGCGTTTGGCTGTGGTAGTACAGGATGTGGATTCTATTTTTGACGTGGATACGCTGCAGGCTCTGCGCAATAAAGTCTGTGATATTGCGGGGGTGACTTACCATGCGGATTACGATACGGACGTTTCCATCCGTATTATAACAGATCATATCCGTTCCGCGACCTTTATGATCTCGGACGGCATTATGCCCTCCAATGAAGGGAGAGGTTATGTGTTGCGCCGGATTATCAGGCGCGCGGCGAGACAGGGCAGAAAATTGGGTGTACAGGGAACATTTCTGGCAGGACTTTCAGAGGCGGTGATCGAAGGTTCCAAAGACGGCTATCCGGAACTGGAAGAAAAGAAAGCCTTTATTTTGAACGTGCTGACGCAGGAAGAGAACAAGTTTAACAGTACTATCGATCAGGGACTCACCATCTTAGGTGAGATGACGGAAGCTCTGGAGAGAGAGAATAAAAAAGAACTGGCGGGCGAGGATGCTTTTAAACTATATGACACTTTCGGCTTCCCTTTGGATCTGACCAAAGAGATATTGGAGGAGAAGGGATTTACCGTAGCCGAAGAAGGCTTCCAGTCCTGTATGAAAGAACAGAAGGAGAAGGCGAGAGGCGCCCGCAAGGTGACAAACTATATGGGAGCGGATGCTACGGTCTATGAGTCCATCGATCCTTCTGTGACTTCGGAATTTGTGGGCTATGACAATCTGGTTTACGATTCCGAGATCTCGGTGATGACCACGGAGAGCGAGATCGTGAACGCCCTGACGGATGGTGAGACAGGGACGATCTTTGTGAAAGAGACTCCTTTTTATGCTACGATGGGCGGTCAGGCGGGTGATCGCGGTGTGATTACCACGGCAGAAGGCGAGTTTAAGGTGGAAGACACGGTGAAACTGCTGGGCGGCAAAGTGGGCCATATCGGCAAAGTGACAAAAGGTATGTTTAAGACCGGCGACAAGGCGACGCTCCATGTGGATGCAGAGCGCAGGATGAATACCTGCAAAAACCACAGCGCAACGCATCTTCTGCAAAAAGCGCTTAGAGAAGTATTGGGCGATCATGTAGAACAGGCAGGCTCCTACAACGATCACGACAGACTGCGTTTTGACTTCAGCCATTTCTCTGCTATGACTGCGGAGGAGATCGCAAAGGTGGAGGCTCTTGTGAATGCTCAGATCAGCGCTAATCTTCCGGTGGTGACGAAAGTTATGACCGTGGAGGAGGCAAAACAGACCGGCGCGATGGCGTTGTTCGGGGAAAAGTACGGCGAGACGGTGCGCGTGGTGGAGATGGGACAGTCTAAGGAATTCTGCGGCGGTACCCATGTGAGAGATACCGGTGTGATCTCCGCGTTTAAAATACTCTCCGAGAGCGGCGTAGCTGCAGGAGTCCGCAGGATCGAAGCCCTCACGGGGAGCAATGTGCTGGCGTACTATGCACAGATGGAAGAGAGACTGCATCAGGCTGCAAAGATTTTAAAGACCTCCCCATCAGATATAGTGGAAAAATGTCAGCATGTGATGGCGGATATGAAGGCGCTGCAGAGCGAGAACGAGTCCTTAAAGAGCAAAGCGGCCAAGGATGCCTTGGGAGATGTGATGGACAATGTGACAGAAGTGAAGGGAGTAAAACTTCTGGCTGTCAGCGTGTCGGATGTGGATATGAACGGACTGCGCGATCTGGGCGACTCCTTAAAGGAGAAGCTGGGAGAGGGCGTAGTGGTGCTGGCATCAGACAAAGACGGCAAGGTGAATCTTGTGGCTATGGCGACAGATGAGGCGCTGAAAAAGGGCGCTCATGCAGGCAATCTGATCAAGGGGATCGCCGGGCTCGTGGGCGGCGGCGGCGGCGGAAGACCGAATATGGCGCAGGCCGGCGGCAAAAATCCGGCTGGTATCGCTGCGGCGGTCAAAGAGGCTGCGAAAGTGCTGGAGGGGCAGATAGCATAATAACCGAAAAAAATGGTAAAATACGGTTGACGAACTGAAAATTTATGCTATAATATATAAAGCATATATTATTTGCAGTGTTTTATAGAGAGTAAGGTATATGCAAGAATAACCCGTTCAGTCATTAAGAACCGAAGGGACTGAAGGGAGGTCAGGGTGATTTAATGTCTAACGTTATCGTAAAAGAAAATGAGTCTTTGGACAGTGCGTTGCGCCGTTTTAAAAGAAGCTGTGCGAAAGCGGGTATCCAGCAGGAAATCCGTAAAAGAGAGCATTACGAGAAACCCAGCGTAAGGCGTAAGAAAAAATCCGAAGCAGCAAGAAAACGGAAATACAACTAACCAGAACGTTTAAACGGCCGTCTGTAATAAGACGGCCGTTTTTTTCATATGTATTAATTGATTTTAAAGAACAACAGCCGGTTATACAGTTTCCTGCGGATCCGGCTCTTCCAGTTTGTCAAAAATGTGGCGGAGCAGCAGAGAATTCAGCCATGCGATCAGCGCTGCACCTACAAAAAACCAGAACAGCATTCCGAGCATCAATGTCCGTATTGTCCACATGGTGGCGATTACAGGGCCAATGGACATGATAAGGATCAGAAGAGTATAGGGCAGTTTGGCAAAGACCAGAAGCAGTGCGTTTTTCAATGTGTTTTTTATGGAATTTTCAAATCTTGCCTGTAAGGAAAAGGCGTAGGTTTGCATACCGACGAGCAGGCTGCCCATAACCAGAAACAGCACCTGAAAAATGGGGGCGAAGCCTTCCGGCATAAATTTCAGTGAGAAAAAGTCTATGATGAGAATAGACCAGAGCACAATAAAGAGCAGCCACATGAGCGTGCTTTGTTTGAAATTCTCTTTAAAAGCTTTCAAAAATCCTTTCGCAATATATCCTTCTTCATTTTTTACCAGTTTGAGCATTACGGAGTAAAGCGCCGTGGTGGATGCGCCGATGGTAATGATCGGCAGGGAACATATCAGCCACAGCAGATTTAATATAACGAAATCAGCTATCCGGCTGATCCCTCGTACAATTGGGTTTTCTAACAAGTTCATGCTATTTTTTCCTTTCTTGTCCTGCTTTTCACAGGTTGACTATTTTTCATTATAAGATCATCTCTGCCGGAATGCAATCAAAAAACCTAAAAAGGAGCGCAGTAGATTGAAAACAGGATGGTTTTGTCAATATACATTGATCCCGGCCGGGAAATTATGTTAGAATAAAGCGGCAGACGTATGATAATGACTTGAGGGGACGGAAAGAAGAGAGATGGAACTTTTAAAAGAAAAAATACGAAAAGAAGGAAAAATCAAAGAGGGAAATGTCCTGAAAGTGGACAGTTTTTTGAATCATCAGATGGATGTCGAACTGTTTTCGGAGATCGGGAAAGAGTTTGCGGGAAGGTTTGCGAAGGATCAGGTGAATAAGATCCTGACGATAGAGGCGTCCGGTATCGGTATCGCCTGTGTGGCAGCGCAGAGCTTTCATGTGCCGGTGGTATTTGCGAAGAAGACGCAGACTAAAAATATTGCGGGAGATGTCTATACGACAAAAGTGCAGTCCTATACCCACGGAAGAATTTACGACATTATCGTGGCAAAGGAATTTTTAGGTAAGGGCGACAGAGTGCTTTTGATCGATGATTTTCTGGCAAACGGAAAAGCGTTGGAGGGATTGATCGCTTTGGTGGAGGAAGCCGGCGCCGAGCTTGTCGGTGCAGGGATCGTTATCGAAAAGGGATTTCAGACCGGTGGGGATATGCTCAGGAAGAAAGGGATCCGGGTGGAGTCGTTAGCAATCGTGGAAAGCATGGACGAGGCGACGGGGCAGATCGTATTCAGAGAAAACGGAAGGAGCACCGGATGAGTGCGTTTGTGGAATTTAAAAATGTCGGCAAGGTCTATCACATGGGTGAAGTGGATATCGAGGCGCTGAAAAACGCGGACTTTGTCATTGAAAAGGGAGAGTTTTGCGTTATTGTGGGAGCTTCCGGCGCCGGAAAAACAACGATTTTAAATATACTCGGGGGCATGGACACTCTGACTTCCGGACAGGTGTTTTTGGATGGGGAAGAGATTTCCGGATACAGTAAAAGAAGGATGACTACCTACAGACGCTATGACATCGGGTTTGTTTTTCAGTTTTATAATCTGGTTCAGAATCTTACCGCTTTGGAAAATGTGGAACTGGCTTCCCAAATCAGCAAAAAGCCATTGGATGCGATGACTGTGCTCACCTCTGTGGGGCTTAAAGAGCGGGCGGGAAATTTTCCGGCGCAGTTGTCCGGCGGGGAGCAGCAGCGGGTAGCCATCGCCAGAGCGTTAGCTAAAAATCCAAAACTGCTGCTCTGCGATGAGCCCACAGGAGCGCTCGACTACAATACGGGCAAGGCTGTCCTTAAATTATTGCAGGATACTTGTCGGAGAGAAAAGATGACGGTGGTAGTGATCACCCACAATCAGGCGCTGACGGCTATGGCCGACAGGGTGATCACGGTGAAGAGCGGAACAGTGGCGAAGATGGAACTGAACAGGCACATTGTGCCGGTGGAAGAGATAGAATGGTAGGAATGTATGAGCGGCGGAATGATCAAGACCACAGTCAGAGAGATAAAACTGAGTTTCGGACGCTACATGGCGATCTTTGCGATCGTGATGTTGGGAGTGGGCTTTTATACAGGGCTGAAAGCGACGACGCCCGCTATGATCCTTACGGAAAATGATTATCTGCTGGAGCAGGACTTTTTTGATTTTCGCCTGTTGTCCACCTTAGGATTCGATGAAGACAGTGCCGAAAAATTGAAAGAATTCAGTGAAATCGCCGACGCCGAGGGGGCGGTTTCGGTGGATGCGTTATGTGCTCTGGGGACGGGAAATGAAAATGTCTACAAGTTTCATACGGTGCCGGAGCGGATCAACCGGGTGGTGGTGACTGTAGGGCGGATGCCGGAGAAAGCGGACGAATGTGTGTTGGATGCAGCCCGGTACGGAGAGGATGCCATCGGGACACAGATTACTGTGACGGACAGCAACGAAGAGGATACCCTTGAGATGTTTCGCGAACGTACCTTTACAGCGGTGGGTATTGTGCGTTCTCCGTATTATATCAATTTTGAGCGTGGGACGACTTCCATAGGAGAGGGAAAAGTTACCGCTTTTATCTATGTGCCGAGGGAGGCTTTTGACTGCGATTATCTGACGGAACTTTATGCGACGACAAAGTTAAAATATAATGTTTATACTGATGAATATACTGAATATATAGACGGACTGCAGGATAAGATGGAGGAAGAAAGCAGTCTGCTTGCAGCAGCGCGCTATAACCGCATTATCGGGGAGGCACAGGAGAAAATAGACGACGCCCAGAGGGAACTCGATGATAAGGAGGCGGAGGCCAGAGAGGAACTGGCAAAAGCGTGGCAGAAGATCATAGACGGTGAGGAAGAGATTGCAGACGGTGAGAGGAAGATTGCGGATGCAGTCAGGAAGATCGCGGATGGTAAAGCGGAAATTGCAGAGCATGAGCAGGAACTGGCCGACGGCGAACAAGAAATTGCGGACGGTGAGCAGGAAATTGCGGAACATGTGCAGGAGATTGCAGACGCTGAGGAAGAGGTCAATTATGCGGAATGGAAATTGTTAGTGAGCGAGCAGGAGCTGAACGAGGCCAGAAGAAAGCTGGACGCAGGAGAGGCAGAGTTAAAGGAGAAAGAAAAAGAACTGCTCGCGAAAGAAAAGGAACTGAAGGCTAAAAAGGCGGAGTTGTCCGCGGCGAGGGAATATCTTCTCGCGCAGATCGCGGGAATGGGAGAAAATGGTACGGTGAGCGGGAGTGATCCGATGACCGCAGACGGAACGGAAGAAATAAAGAAAGAACTTGAAATGAAACTTGCTCAGGTGGAGGAAGGACTTACTCAGGTGGAGGAGGGACTTGCTCAGATAGCAGGCGGAAAATCCCAGATAGAGCATGGGAAAGATAAGATAGCGTCCAACGCCGGAATTATAGCAAGAGGCGAAAAAGATCTGGAAGAAGGCAAGAGAAAGCTGGAGGATGCGAAGAAAGAACTGACGGACGGCAAGGAGAAACTGGAGGAAGCGAATGCAGAACTGGCGGACGGCATAAGAGAGCTGGAAGATGGCAGGGTAAAACTTGAACAGGCAAAAACCGATCTTGCCAAGGCGGAGCGGGATCTTGCGAAAGGAAAGGCTGATCTGGAAGAGGGCAAAAGGGAAGTTGAGGACGGCAAAACCGAGTATGCGGAAGCCGAGGCAGAGTTTGAGGAGGAAGTACAGGAGGCACAGTTAAAGATCGACGACGCCAGAGAAGAACTGGCGGACGTCGAGGAACCGGAGGAATATGTGCTGACCAGAGAGACGAATATCGGCTACGCCTGTTATGAGAGCGATTCCAATATCGTTGCGGCTATTGCAGTCGTGTTTCCCGTGTTCTTTTTCCTTGTGGCGGCGTTGATCTGTATGACGACAATGAACCGTATGGTAGAGGAACAGAGAATCCAGATCGGCGTGCTCAAAGCGTTGGGGTACAGCAATGCAGCAATTATGGGAAAATATTTGTTTTATGCGGGTTCGGCTGCTATGGCCGGAGCAGCGGCCGGCTGTGCAGGCGGTACATGGCTGTTCCCGAAAGTGATTTGGATGGGATACGGCATCATGTACAGCATGGGCGATATCCGGTACTATTTTGACGTGAAAGCTGCGCTTTCTTCGTTGGCTGCGGCTCTTTTATGTTCCGTGGGTGCGGCGTATTTTTCCTGCAGGCATGAGCTGAACATCGCTCCCGCCGCGTTGATCAGACCGAGAGCGCCGAAAAGCGGAAAGCGCATATTTCTGGAGAGGATCACGTTCATATGGCGTCGGATGAGATTTCTGCATAAAGTTTCAGTTCGGAATATCATCCGCTATAAAAAACGTTTTTTCATGATGATACTGGGGATCAGCGGCTGTACGGCGCTGCTTCTGACCGGTTTTGGGGTCAAAGATTCCATTGCAGGCGTGGCGGATATGCAGTATGATGAAATACAGATATACGATATCGAAATCGTATTGTCCGATAAGGCTAAAGCGGCCGGAAGGATGGAACTGGAAGCGCAGACAGAGGAAATATTAGACCGGATCACATGGCGTTTTGAGGAGAGCGTGGATCTGGATTTTAACGGTAAGACAAAGTCGGTTTATCTGGAAGTTCCGCAGGAAGCGGAAAGAATCGGAGATTTTGTGGATCTGCATACAACAGGCGGGGAGAGGATTGAGTATCCGGGCGCAGGAGAGGCTGTACTGACAGAAAAGGCGGCGGAAACGCTTGGCATCAAGATCGGGGATCAGGTGACTTTCCGGGATACGGACATGAATACTTTCAGCGTGACGGTGACGGCGCTTTCCGAAAACTTTGTATCTAATTATCTCCATATCAGTGCGGAAACCTATGAGGCGGCGGTGAAAAGAGAGCCGGATTACAGGAGCGCTTATGCGGTGGTGAAAGAGGGGGTAGATGTTCATGAGGCCGCGGCCCTTATCTCTGATATTGATGATGTGCTTTCGGTATCTCCCACCGACGATATGCGCGAGCGGATCGGGACAATGATGGAGAGCATGGATTATATTGTACTGCTGATTATTGTCTGCGCCGGAAGTCTCGCGTTCATTGTGCTCTATAATCTGACTAACATCAATATTACGGAGAGGATCAGAGAGATTGCGACGATCAAGGTGCTTGGATTTTATGGGAAGGAGACTGCAGACTATGTTTTCCGGGAGAACTTGGTGCTGACGGGTATGGGCGCTATAGCGGGGCTTGGTCTGGGAAGATGGCTGCATTGGTTTGTCATGTACAATATAAAGATTGATATGATTTCTTTTAGGACGACTATTGCTCCGGTGAGTTTTGTTTTGAGCCTGCTGCTCACATTTGTCTTTGCAATGTTTGTGAACGGTATTATGTATTTTAAACTGGAAAAGATCAATATGGCTGAGGCGTTAAAGTCGGTCGAATAGACGATAGGATACTTGTAAAGAAAAGAGGAAAACAATTATGAAAAAAGCATGGAAATGGATTGGTATTATTCTGGCGGTGATCGTAGTGTTCCTTATGATTTATGTGATTTATGTATTTGCTGTCTATCACAGACTGCCGGATAACCTGCCGTTAGAAGTGGGAAAAACCGAAGGGATTGAGGAGATGGTATTTTCCGAGAAAGAGACCTATTCCATTATGACCTACAATATCGGCTTCGGGGCTTATCAGCCGGACTACAGCTTCTTTATGGATGGCGGAAAGTCGTCTTGGGGGAAGGACGAGGAGAGTGTGAGGGAGGCGGTTGCCGGAGCAGGAGATCTGGTGCGCAGTCTGGATCCCGATTTTGTTATGCTTCAGGAGGTGGACAGAGACGGGACCCGCTCATATCATATCGATGAACTGGAAGTGTTGAAGGATCCGCTCAAAGGGTATTATTATACATATGCTCAAAATTATGATTCACCGTTTTTGTTTTATCCGCTGCTTGAGCCTCACGGCGCAAATAAGGCGGGTATCGTGAGTCTTTCTAAAATGGAGATTGCGGAAGGGCTGCGCAGGAGTCTGCCGATATCGGAATCTTTTTCAAAATTTGTGGATCTTGACAGATGCTACTCCATTTCAAGGATTCCTCTTGAAAACGGAAAGATATTCTGTCTGTACAATATCCATATGTCAGCCTATGGCAGCAGTGACAAAATACGAAGCGGCCAGTTAGCTATGCTCTATGAGGATATGGAGGCGGACTATAAGGCAGGGAATTATGTGATCTGCGGCGGAGACTTTAATCACAACATGAAGATAGAATATCGTGAGAACGAGCCGGAATGGGCTCATCTTTTCCCGAGAGACAGCTTGCCGGAGGGGTTTGGGATGGCAATGGACGTGGCCAAGGAGACGGATGTAGCCCATAATACCTGCAGGGATACAAGCGCCCCTTACGATGAAAAAAACAGTTACACAGTGACTTTAGACGGTTTTATCATTTCCGACAATGTGAGTGTAAGAAGTTACCGTCATATAGACAGCGGCTATAAAAACTCAGACCACGATCCGGTGTTCATGGAATTCACTTTTGAAAACTGGAGTGCAGAGTGATTTACAAATTTCGAAAATAACCCCTTGTAATATATTGTTTCGTGTGGTAAAATACTACCGTTGCGATAAAGAGATGGTCCTCTGTTACAGTAGTATTAAGAACATCCGATCAATAAGGAGGAATCGATAGATGAATGATTTAATCAGAGAAATTGAGCAGGCTCAGTTAAAGGAGAATGTGGACGAGTTTGGCGTAGGCGATACGGTGAGAGTACACGGTAAGATCAAGGAGGGAAACCGCGAGAGAGTTCAGATCTTTGAGGGAACCGTGATCAAGAGACAGAACGGCGGAAACCGCGAGACATTTACAGTCAGAAAATCTTCCGGCGGTATCGGCGTTGAAAAGACATGGCCGCTCCACTCCCCCAACGTAGTAAAGATCGAAGTGGTGAGAAGGGGTAAAGTAAGAAGAGCAAAATTGTTCTACTTGAGAAAGCTTTCCGGCAAGAAAGCAAAAGTAAAAGAGGCTATCCGGTAAAATTTTGAGATTGCAAAGCAGAGAGAACTGTTACGGTTGTAATGGTTCTCTTTTTGATATATAATGTAATAGTTGCAAAGAGAAATCGGGTGAGGGTACTATGGCGAAGAGACACAAAGGATTACACTTTTACAGAAGAAGAAAAACCATCAGCGTAGGGTTTCTGAAAGAACTCGGAAGCTGGGGGTTTCTGTTTGCGTTAGCCGTCCTGATCGCTTTTGTATTCGTCTATTCGGTAGGGCTGAAGACCAGCGTGATCGGTGCATCTATGGAACCCTGCCTATATAATGGCCAGAGTGTCCTGATCAATAAATTCAGTTATAGTTTCGGTTCTCCGAAACGTGGAGATGTGATCGTGTTTCTGCCAAACGGAAATGAGAATACACATTACTATATTAAACGTGTCGTGGGACTTCCCGGGGAGACCATCACGATAAAAGAGGGCCGGATCTATCTGGACGGCTACTTTTATGAGGAGGACGACAGTTACGATACAATAGAGGACGGCGGGATTGCGGAGAAAGGCATTTCTCTGGGAGAAGAGGAATACTTTGTACTGGGAGATAATCGCAATAACAGTGAGGACAGCCGTTCTGCCAATGTCGGAGCGGTAAAAGAGGAGACCATCGCCGGCAGAGCCTGGTTTAAGCTTGGCGACAGCATTGATAAATTGGGATTTATTGAGTGACAGGGGATTAGGAATATGAATTATCAGTGGTATCCGGGGCATATGACGAAGGCCCGGAGGATGATGGAAGAGAATATAAAACTCATTGACCTTGTCATTGAGTTGGTAGATGCCAGAGTTCCGCTTGCCAGCAGGAATCCGGATATCGACACGCTGGGAAAAAATAAGGCCCGGCTGATTCTGTTAAATAAGGCGGATCTGGCGGATGAGCGGGCGAATAAATTGTGGAAAGATTATTTTGAGAAACAGGGAATGTTTGTGCTGGAGGTAAATTCCAGAAGCGGCGGAGGGATCAAAGCGATCCACGGACTTGTGCAGAAGGCCTGTAAGGAGAAGATCGAGCGGGACAGAAAGCGCGGTATTTTGAATAGACCGGTTCGTGCCATGGTGGTGGGGATCCCCAACGTGGGAAAGTCCACGTTTATCAATTCCTTTGCAGGGAAAGCATGCACAAAAACAGGAAATAAGCCCGGGGTCACAAAGGGAAAACAGTGGATCAGGCTGAATAAATCGCTGGAACTGTTGGATACGCCGGGGATTTTGTGGCCGAAGTTTGACAATCAGGAAGTGGGGCTTAAGCTGGCTCTGATCGGTTCCATGAACGATGAGATCGTGCCGATAGAGGAGATGACGTTTTCCTTGATGGAAATGTTAAAAGTTCGTTACAGCGGGGCGCTTTTGAAACGCTATGGCGTGGTAGAGGAAATGGAAAGCTATGCCATGCTGAAAGATATTGCCGGGAAGCGGGGCTGTCTTTTGAAGGGGGAGGAACCCGATATGAAAAAGGCGGCAGCACTGGTGTTGGAAGACTTCAGGAGCGGAAGGCTTGGCAGGATCACGCTGGAGATGCCGTGAGATGGAAACGTGCGGAAAACAAAGTCAGACGGAGATTTGACCGACGAAAAAATGCAGGGAGAAACGAGGCGTAAGATGAGCGGAAATAGGACAGAAAATCAGGTAAACAGAGGGAAGACAGGGAATAATGATCCTAAAAAGGGTGAGACGGGAAAGAACGTTATGAAGGAGATACTGAGTACCAGTATCTATCTTCTGATAGTACTGATTGCCACGTATCTGATTATTTATTATGTGGGACAGAGGACAGAGGTGGAGGGCAGTTCCATGGAGCCGACTCTGGAGGATGGGGATAATCTGATCGTGGATAAAATATCCTACCGTTTTCATGACCCGGAGCGCTTTGACATTATCGTTTTTCCGTTTCAGTATGAGCAGGATACTTATTATATCAAGAGGATCATCGGTATGCCCGGCGAGAGTGTGCGCATTGATTGGGACGGGAATATTTATATTGACGGAGAGGTGTTGGAAGAGGGCTACGGCCGGGAGGTCATTCTTGATCCGGGCAGGGCTGAGAAGGAGATAGTGCTTGGCGAGGATGAGTATTTTGTGCTGGGAGACAACAGAAACAACAGCACGGACGGCCGTGCGGAAGCGGTGGGAAACATACACAGGGATGACATCATCGGACGGGCATGGGTTCGGATATACCCCTTTGGGAAATTCGGAAAGCTGCAGCATCAATAGAGGGAAAATTATGAAAAAGACGGCACAAGAGAAGCGGATGGAAGCTTATGAGAAAGAACTGCAGCGGACGCAGGAGATGAAGCGGTATGAGCTGGAATATGCAGCTTACGCTCATATCTGCGGCATTGACGAGGTGGGCAGAGGTCCTCTTGCGGGTCCTGTCGTGGCGGGAGCGGTTATTTTGCCGAAAGATTGCAGTCTTTTATATCTAAATGATTCCAAGAAACTATCCGAAAAAAAGAGAGAAGAGTTATATGAGAAAATCATGGAGACGGCGGTGTCCGTGGGCATAGGCTACAATACGCCGGCGAGGATCGACGAGATCAATATTTTGCAGGCAACCTACGAGGCCATGCGGGAAGCGGTGGGAAATCTTTCCGTTAAGCCTGATCTTTTATTAAACGATGCGGTGACGATTCCGGAGATAGAGATCAGGCAGGTGCCCATCATCAAGGGGGACGCGAAGAGCATTTCCATAGCGGCGGCCAGTATTGTGGCAAAGGTTACAAGAGACAGACTGATGGTAAAGTATGGCGAGGTCTATCCCGAGTATGGTTTTGCATCCCACAAGGGATACGGTACGGCTCTGCACAGGGAAGCCATTAAAAAGTACGGGCCGACGCCCATTCACAGAAAGAGTTTTATTAAAAATCTATGAATATCACACTTACGGATGTATTATCCAAAGTAACTTCAGGACAGTCAAATCAAGCGGGGGCGGCAGGAAATGCGGCTTCCGCTTCGGCTGCTGCAAAACAGCTTCAGACAAGCGCTCTTTTAAATTCCCTTGCGGCAGGGCAGACCATCGGCGGCCGGATCAGCTCTATGCAGGGCAGCCAGATTTTGCTTGATATGGGGAACGGAGTGGAGATCAATGCCAGACTGGACAGCAATATGAAAGCTTCCATAGGACGCCAGATGCTCTTTGAGGTGAGAGGAACTACCGACGATAAATTGACGCTCAGCCCTCTTTATACGAATTTGTCAGCCGGAAAAAGCGCGGCAATGAGCGCCCTTCAGGCAGCCGGCATGTCTGTCACAGAGGAAACCTTAAAAATGGTAAACAGCATGATGGAGGAGGGGCTTCCCATTGATCGGGAGAACCTCTGGCAGATGGGAAAGCTGGCAGCGGAATTTCCTCAGGCATCAGCGGAGACGGTGGTTAGACTGACCGCTATGGGGATGGAGGTCAATGAGACCAACGTCATGCAGTATGAAGCGACTAAGAACATGCAGCATCAGCTTTTATATACGATGAACGATATTACGGAAGGATTAGGGCAAGTGCTTACTTCTTTCGGGGAGGATGGGAAACCTCTCTCCGGCCTGCAGTTTATGCAGGATTTGTTAAAAGCGTTTACTGCGGAGGAGACGGCAGGGGAAGTGTCGGGGGAAAAATCCCCTCTTTCTGCGCTGCGGCAGGAACTGGACAGTCTGATGAAAGAGATTGGATCGGGAAAAGAAGGGGCGCTGCCTTCCGGACAGCTCACCGCAGATGAAGACGGCACCGTGCTGGTTAAAGCTGGGGCGGAACCGGCAAATCAGGGAAGTCAGAAGCTGATGGAGGCGTTGGAGCAGGGAGGCCTCAAACTGCCGGAAGGAATGGAAAGACGTCTTGAGAGTCTGCAGAAAGAGTTTACGGCACAGATAAAAAATCTGCTGTCGGAGGAGTGGACTTTGAAGCCGGAAAGTTTTTCCGACAAAGAAGAAGTGAAAAATTTTTACCAGAAAATAAAAAATCAGGCCGGGCAGATGCAGGAGGCTTTTGCGGCCGCGGGAAAAGCGGAGACCTCTTCCGGGCAGGCATTGCAGCAGATGAATCAAAATCTGCAGTTTATGGAAAATGTGAATCAGATGTTCCCCTATCTGCAGATTCCGCTGAAAACATCGATGGAGAGCGCCCACGGAGAGCTGTATGTCTACCAGAAAAAGAAAGGGAAGGTTTCCGAGGACGGATCTTCCAGCGCGCTGTTACATCTGGAAATGGAACATCTCGGAAATCTGGATGTCTATGTGAAAATGAAGGACTATAACGTTTCCACGCAGTTTACGCTGGCAAGCGAGGAGGTGCTTGATTTTCTGGCGGATCACATCCATCTGCTTGATGAACGGCTTGCGAAAAAGGGATATCATATGGAATCGGAAATGAAGTATAAAAAGGAAGAAGAGCAGGAGGATGCGATTTCCAGAATCCGCGGCATTGAGGAGAATGACAAGATGGTTTCCTACACTGCTTTTGACGTGAGGGCGTGACTTATGGCGAATAAGAAGGAAGAACTGAAAAAGCCTAAGACAGCGGTGGCGTTAGAGTACGATCCGAACGACGAGGCGCCGCGGATCATCGCCACAGGCAAAGGAGTTCTGGCCGAGAAGATCATCGAAAAGGCGAAGGAGGCCAACGTGCCGCTCCATCAGGATAATGAGCTGGCAGATACCCTGTCCAGACTGGATATCGGAGATTCTATCCCGCCGGAACTTTACGAGGTTGTGGCGGAGATTTTGGTCTTCGTGGATGCGATGGATAAGATCAGAGCGCGGGCAGGTACGGATAAAGGGAGCAGAAGGATATGAATACAAGAAGGGTCGGCGCTGTCTATGAGAAGAAGGCCGGCGCGTTTTTGGAGAGTCAGGGGCTCACGATCCTGCAGTACAATTTCAGGAATCGGTACGGAGAAATCGATATTGTGGCAAGAGATCTGGAAACTACGGTCTTCGTGGAAGTGAAATACAGGAAAGATGTGGGAAAGGGACTGCCGGAAGAAGCGGTGGATTACCGGAAACAGGCGAAAATATGCCGGGTTGCGGATTATTACCGGATGCAGCATCATATGGGGGATTTTGTTCCGGTGCGTTTTGATGTGGTGGCAGTCTGCGGGAGGGAGATCCGGTGGTACCGGAATGCCTTTGAGTATAGAAAACCTTATGGAAGATAGGTGGAACGAGCATGAAAATAACGAGAAAAGGCGACAGAGAAGTCTGCAAAATACATAAAGCAGAAAACGGCGTGGTGTATCTCACTTTTTCCGGACTGGAAAGGACAGGGGCAGTGCGCCATCTTTTTTCTACGAGAACCGGCGGCGTCAGCGAAGGGATCTATGCCTCGATGAATTTCAGTTATGCGAGAGGTGATAAAAAGGCGGCGGTCGATGAAAATTTCCGCCGTATCGCGGAATGCTTGGACTGCAGTGTGGAAGATATGGTCTGTTCAGACCAGACTCATACGGATCATATCAGACTGGTGACGGCGGAGGACAGAGGAAAAGGTGTGGTAAGCCCGAAAGATTACAGGGATGTGGACGGACTGATCACCAGAGAGAGAAGTGTTGTGCTCTGTACTCTTTATGCGGACTGCGTGCCGTTATTTTTTGTGGATCCGGTGAAAAAGGCAATCGGTCTGTCCCATTCCGGCTGGCGGGGGACAGTGCAAAAGATTGGAAAAAAGACAGTCGAAGCCATGGGGAGAGAATTTGGGACAGATCCTCGGGACATTTATGCAGCGGTGGGGCCGTCTATCTGTCAGGACTGTTATGAGGTGAGCGGAGATGTCATTGAGGAGTTCCAAAAAGTTTTTCCGGAGAACCTTTCGTTTTGGTATGAAAAAAACCCCGGAAAATATCAGTTGGATCTGTGGAAGGCAAACCGCCGGATCCTGATGGAGGCAGGGATTCCCGAAGGACAGATCGAGGTGACGGATCTGTGCACCTGCTGCAATCCGAATCTTTTGTATTCCCACCGTGCAAGTCAGGGGAAGAGGGGGAATCTGGGAGCCTTTATGGGGCTTTTGTAAAATCCTTATTTTTCCTCACGCAGTTTCCGGTTGTGATTCATCATCAGTTTCCTGATTTTGGCGGTTGGTGTACGCACGAAATTGAGCGATACGTTGTGGTTCATAAAATCGATGATAGAAGCCAAAAATTTATTCATATCGGCACTCATATAGTAAGGGCGGGAGAGAAGTTCCGGTGTCTGATAAGTCAGATTGGTAGTGATAAGTCTGTCAAAATAACCTTTCTCATAGGCTTCGTCAAAAAGAGCAAGACCGTTTGTGAACAGGCCGAAAGTCGTGCAGATGAACAAACGCCGCACCTTGAATTCTTTGAGCATACGGGCGGTATCGATCATGCTTTCTCCGGAGGAGATCATATCGTCCACGATGATAGCGTCCTTTCCGGCGATATTGTCCCCCAGAAATTCATGGGCTACGATGGGATTTTTGCCGTTGATAACCGTAGAATAATCCCTTCTTTTATAGAACATACCAACATCCACGCCCAGAACGCTGGCAAAATAGATGGCGCGATCCAACGCTCCCTCATCGGGACTTAAAACGATGGTGTGTTCTTTGTCGATTATGATGTCGGGTTCTGCTTCCAACAGAGCTTTTGTGAACTGATAGGTGGGCATGAAACTGTCGAAACCGCACAGCGGCACGGAGTTTTGCACCCGCGGGTCGTGGGCATCGAAAGTGATGATATTGCTGACACCCATGTTGGATAGTTCTTTTAGAGCGTAGGCGCAATCCAGAGATTCCCTGCCGTTTCGCTTATGCTGTCTGCTTTCATACAGGAATGGCATGATGACATTGATGCGGTAGGCTTTGCCGCCTGTGGCGGCGATAACGCGTTTCAGATCCTGATAGTGATCGTCGGGAGATTTGTGATTTATGTAACCATTCATTTTGTACGTGATGCTGTGATTACAGACATCCAGCAAAATGTAGAGGTCTTTGCCGCGGACGGATTCATTGAATATACCTTTGCTTTCCCCGCTGCCGAAACGGGGACAGTCTATGGAGGCGAGATAGTTCTCTTCGTGGTATCCCTGAAAAGCGGGATCGCCGGTAAGATCTTTATGGGTCTCTTTACGGAAAGCTACAAGATATTCGTTGATGACTCTGCCCATTTCCGCTGCAGAGTCCAACGCTGCAATTTTTAAGGGCGCTACGGGAAGCGCCTGTTCGAGTTTCGTGATGTCGGCCATGCAAATGTCCCCCCAGATTGATAAAAAATGTCGAAATTCTGTCTGCAATTCAAATTTATAACATTCTTTCCGACACGTCAAGAGCGATTTGGAGAATTACATTATCGGCTGATTTTCCTGCCGCAATTTTTGAGGGATCCCCCGCTCAGAAATAATGCTGCGGTCTTGTGATATCTCTGGTATTTATTCACGCTCTGTTGTATAATAAATTCATGAAAACGAAAGAACATATCATTCAAAATGTATTACAGGGCAGTATTGCCGAGGAGCTGGGGCTTGAACCGGGAGATACCGTATTAAGGATAAACGGGCAGGGGATCGATGATATTTTTGACTACCAGTATCTGGTGCAGGACGAGTATATCGAAGTCGCAGTGCGGGCGAAAAGCGGTGAGGAATGCGTGCTGGAGATTGAGAAGGATTTCGGGGAAGATCTGGGGTTGGAGTTTGAAAACGGTCTTATGGACGAGTACAAAAGCTGCCGCAACAAGTGTATTTTCTGCTTTATCGATCAGATGCCCAAGGGAATGCGGGAAACTCTCTATTTTAAGGACGATGACTCAAGGTTGTCTTTTTTGCAGGGCAACTATGTGACTTTGACGAATATGTCGGATCATGATATCGATAGGATCATTCGCTACAGGTTGGAACCGATCAACATTTCATTTCAGACGACAAATCCCAAGCTGCGCTGCAAGATGCTCAACAACCGATTTGCCGGTGAGGCTTTAAAAAAGGCGGATAGGCTTCATGCGGCGGGGATAGAGATGAACGGGCAGATCGTGTTGTGCAAAGGAATTAACGACGGCGCGGAGTTAGAGAGGAGTATTTCCGATCTGACGAAGTACCTGCCATACCTGACAAGTGTGTCAGTTGTGCCGGTGGGGCTTTCAGATCACAGGGAAGGTCTTTACCCCCTTTCTCCCTTTTTGAAGGAGGATGCGGAGGCGGTCATCGACTGCATTGAGAAATTTCAGAGGAAGCTTTATAAAGAGCATGGCGTTCATTTTGTGCATGCTTCCGACGAGTGGTATCTTCTGGCTGGGAGAGAGCTGCCGGAGGCCGCGCGTTACGACGATTATTTGCAGTTGGAAAACGGTGTGGGGATGCTCACGCTTCTGATAGATGAATTTGAGGATGCTCTGCAAAAGGAGGAGATGGGAACTTATGAGAGAGGAGAGATATCCATCGCTACCGGAAAGCTGGCGTATCCCATCATCAGACGGCTGGCGGATCAGGCGCAGGAGCGTTGCCCCGGTTTGGAGATACGGGTATATGAGATCATCAATCGATTCTTCGGGGAAAATATCACGGTGTCCGGTCTTTTGACAGGGCGGGATATCATGGAGCAGCTTCAGGGAAAAGAATTAGGAAGACGGCTTCTTTTGCCGATAAATATGCTGCGAAGCGGAACAGATGTTTTTCTGGATGATGTGACCGTAGGCGAGGTGGAAAAAACTTTACAAGTGCCGGTAGATATTGTAAAATCAAGCGGGTATGATTTGCTGCACTGTATGTTCGGATAGTTCACTGTCCGGAAAAAGAGATATGGATGACGCGGCAGAAGCGATTGAAAACAGAAAGCAGGTAATTATGGCAAAGAAGAGAGGAAAACCGGTGGTTGCGGTGGTGGGAAGACCCAATGTGGGAAAGTCCACGCTGTTTAACATGCTTGCCGGAGAAAGAATATCGATTGTAAAGGATACGCCGGGCATCACCAGAGACCGCATCTACGCGGATGCGGAGTGGCTGCAGTATAATTTTACGCTGGTGGATACGGGCGGCATTGAGCCGGAGAGTAAGGATATCCTGTTGTCACAGATGCGGGAACAGGCGCAGATCGCCATCGACACGGCGGATGTCATTCTGTTTATGGCGGACGTAAAGCAGGGCATGACGGACGCGGACGCCAAAGTGGCGGATATGCTTCGACGGGCGGCTAAGCCCGTGGTACTGGCAGTCAATAAAGTGGATCATATAGAGAGGGATATGCTGTCGGTCTATGAATTTTATAATTTGGGTATCGGGGAACCCCATGCAATCTCTGCAGCGAACAGAACCGGTCTGGGGGATTTGCTGGATGAAGTGATAAAGCATTTTCCGGAAACTGCCGGAGAAGAGGAGGAAGATGATAAGATCAGAGTGGCTATCGTCGGAAAACCCAACGTGGGAAAATCCTCCATTATCAACAGGCTTTTAGGTGAAAACCGCCTGATCGTATCCGATATTGCAGGAACGACAAGGGACGCTGTGGATGCGGAAGTGGCTTATCACGGCAGGGATTATGTGTTTATTGACACGGCGGGGCTTCGCCGAAAAAACAAAATCAAAGAAGAATTGGAACGCTATATGATCATCCGCACGGTCAGCGCGGTGGAACGCGCGGATATTGTGGTGCTTGTCATCGACGCGGTGGAGGGCGTGACCGAGCAGGATGCCAAAATCGCCGGAATCGCACACGACCGCGGCAAAGGGATGATCATAGCGGTCAACAAGTGGGACGCCATTGAGAAAGATAATAAGACAGTGAAAGAATATGAGAAGAAGATCAGACAGGTGCTGTCCTTCATGCCATACGCAGAAATCATATATATTTCTGCACTCACGGGGCAGAGATTGCCGAAATTGTATGATATAATAGAAGCGGTAAACGAAAATCATGCGATGCGTGTGGCGACAGGTGTGCTGAACGAGATCATGTCGGAGGCAGTGGCGATGCAGCAGCCGCCGGCGGATAAAGGAAAGCGTCTGCGTCTTTACTATATTACACAGGTGTCGGTGAAGCCTCCCACATTTGTTATTTTTGTGAACGATAAGGATCTGATGCATTTTTCCTACACAAGATATATCGAGAATCAGATCCGTGAAACCTTTGGGTTCCGCGGCACGCCCCTCAAATTTTTTATCAGAGAGCGGAAAGGCGAAAAGTAGGACGGCTTTTTGGAAACCGGAATGACGGAGGAAAACCGTTAGAAAGCGGGAGGAGAATAGAAATGGCACGTTTGATCTGTTTGGCGGTGGGATATTTATGTGGACTGTTTCAGACAGCCTATATTTACGGAAAATCAAAAGGGATCGATATCAGACAGAAGGGAAGCGGCAACGCCGGAACGACGAATACGCTGCGGACATTTGGGCTGAAAGCAGGAATCACGGTGCTGTTTGGGGATATTTTGAAATGTATTATCGCCTGCCTGATCGCGCGTTTTATCATCGCGCCTAAGATGGGGCCGGACATCAATTATCTGCTTGTGTTGTATGCGGCGGCAGGGGCTATCCTCGGGCACAATTTTCCGTTCTATATGCATTTTAAAGGCGGAAAGGGGATAGCAGCCACAGCCGGACTGATCATCTGTTTCCACTGGAGTTTTTTCATCATGGGAGTGATTGTCTTTTTCGGTACATTTTTTACGACCCACTATGTATCGCTGGGGTCGCTTCTCGTATATGCCGGGTTTATGATCCAGATCATCATCGAAGGACAGATGGGAGTTTTTGGCATGTCCCAGACAGCTTTGAATGAGATGTATATTTTGGCGGGGGTACTCGCCGTGATGGCGTATTATAAACACCGGGAAAATATCGGGCGTCTTCTTCGCGGACAGGAGAGAAAGACCTATTTAAAAAAGAAAGAAGGGAAATAAGACATGGCGAAAATCGGATTGATAGGGGCAGGAAGCTGGGGAACAGCGCTCTCCAGTCTGGCGGCGGACAACGGACATCAAGTGACGGTATGGTCCATTGTAAAAGAAGAGATAGAAATGCTGCGAAAGAACGGAGAGCATTTGGATAAGCTCCCGGGGGTGAAACTGCCTGAGAGTATTTCCTACACGACAGACTTGAAAGAGGCTGTGGAGGGGATGGATCTGTGTATTTTAGCAGTTCCTTCTCCGTTTACAAGGAAAACAGCGGGCATGATGGCGCCCTTTGTGAGGCAGGGACAGATCATTGTCAATGTGGCGAAAGGCATCGAGGAACAGACACTGATGACATTGTCGGAAATAATAGAGCAGGAAATACCGCAGGCTGAGGTGGCGGTGCTTTCCGGACCCTCCCATGCGGAGGAGGTCGGGAAAAAGATGCCGACTACGATCGTTGCAGGGGCAAAGGCTAAAGAGACGGCGGAGTATATTCAGAATCTGCTTATGAACAAGGTGTTCCGTGTCTATACGAGCCCGGATATGCTGGGCATAGAGCTGGGAGGATCCCTGAAAAACGTGATCGCCCTTGCGGCTGGTATCGCAGACGGGCTCGGCTGCGGTGATAATACGAAGGCAGCCCTTATCACCCGGGGTATCACGGAAATCGGAAGGCTGGGACTTGCCATGGGCGGAAAACTGGAGACTTTCTGCGGGCTTTCCGGTATAGGTGATCTGATCGTGACCTGCGCTTCCATGCATTCCAGAAACCGGCGGGCCGGTATTTTGATCGGGCAGGGGAAAACGATGAATGAGGCTATGAGCGAAGTGAAGCAGGTGGTTGAGGGCGTGTATTCCGCCAAAGCCGCAATGGGACTGGCGAAAAAATACGACGTGGAAATGCCGATCATCGAGCAGGTAAATCTGGTACTGTTTGAGAAAAAGCCGGCCGCTCAGGCGTTGGAGGAATTGATGCTTCGGGATAAAAAGATTGAGATCAGCACCGGATGGTAATTTCCGGGGTTCCGGCTGGCAGGGGATCAGTGAATAAAATAGAGTGAAATGAGATATAGCTGGAGAAAAAATTATGAGATGCGGGAGATGCGGTAAAAATTTTGATGAGGAAATGTACAGCGGGATCTGCCCCAAATGCGGGCATTTCAATAACAGACGGACGGAGTACGACGTAAGTAAGTATTTCAGTGCAAGATTTGACGAAGGCGGTAAAGTTTCCACACAGGCGCAGGCGGCAAAGCAGCACGAACAGCTCCATCGGACATATGACAGCGTCGATATGCATAAACAGACCGGGGTTCCCCTCGGAAAATCCAACCCTTATCAGCAGACGGCTGCAAAAGGAGGAACTTATCAGGCAAAGCCTCAGGGGAAAAGTGCGGCATACGGAAAGAGTGCATACCCTTCACAGGGCCAGTACAAGAGGCCGAATCTGAGCGGGGAAACAAAAGCAAAAAACCTTGTCACGCCGATCTGTAGTGTGATAGCGATACTGGCGGTTCTGGTCACGGTATTTTCCGTGCAGATGAAAAAGCAGAGCCTCGGGGAAATGTATCATAATTTAGATTATGAACAGGAATATGTTGAAGCCGGGGAAGTTTTCGAGATAAATAACAGACTGCTTTTGGTGGATAAGGCAGAAGTGATCGACACGTCGCAGTATCCGAATCTGACGGCAGAGGAGAAACTGGTTGCAGTGACAGTGGAGATACTCCCTGCGGACGACGAAAAAAGGGATAGGAAATCTATGTCCGGCACGGTCTATGTCTCGGACGGCTATCATTGTAAGGAGTATCTGTCTAGTTATGTAGTGGGTGACTTTCTGGATGCGGAGGATGTTCTGGCAGGATATGATTATCTCGGTTACAGATCTATAGATGGGGTGACCGGGAGGTTTTACTTTTTTGTAAGCAATGAAGCGGATGAGATCGTAATTTCCTTTGATGAGGACAGGGAGGAGGAGACGATGTTTATTCTGGAGAGAAGGGTAAGCGTCCCGCTGCAGTTGGAGGAGGAAGAGCCATGATAAACAGAAAAAAATATTTTTCGGTGGTTTTTTGTGTGATTGTAGTGATAGTATGCTTTGTCGGCTATTCGGTTTCTCTGAGTCAGATATACTATGATGTCTGTTCACCTAAGGACTGTGCTCTGATCAGCGGGTATGAGACGAAGGAACTGTGGACGGTTCCCGCCGAGGAAGCTTATGAGTATGGGATTCATTATGCGGAGGGTGATTTAAAGGCGGTTGAGATCACTTACGAACTCTATAATCCGCTCAATGAAAAAATGTCCATCTCCGGGAACCTATGTCATTATAAAGAGAAAGACAATGATTGGATCTCAGCTTTTGATTCGGTCGACAGCACAGCGGACATATCGGAATATGACAACCGTAAAATACTGCCGCCGGGAGAAAGTATGATCTTTAAAGAATGTGTGCTGGTGTCGGAGGAGACGGAGGAAATATATGCCTATCCGTACTGGGGCAGTGCGGATCCGATGACGATCAGCCTGTAGAAAAGCATGGAAATAATGAGTTGGAATGATACAGAAACGAGGTCAGGCGCATTTGATACGGTTCTGTAATACGGAAAAGATGCGCAGAAAGAGGAAAGTGATGAATCAGGGATTTAACAGTACCAACCAGTATGTAGCGTCGAGAGAGCTGATGGACGGCGTAAACGTGGCAATCGCGCTGCAAAAGCCTCTTTTGATCAAGGGGGAGCCTGGCACGGGGAAGACCATGCTGGCGGAAGCGGTGGCCCAGTCTTTAGGCAAGAAGCTGATCATCTGGAATATCAAGTCCACCACGAAGGCTCAGGACGGACTTTATATGTATGATACGATCCAGCGTCTCTATGACGGACAGTTCGGCGAGGAGGGCGTGGACGATATCGCCCGCTACATCAAACTGGGTAAACTTGGAGAGGCATTTGAGGCGGAGGAACAAGTGGTTCTTCTGATCGACGAGATCGATAAGGCAGATTTAGAGTTTCCAAACGATCTGCTCTGGGAACTTGACCAGATGGAGTTTTACATTCATGAGACGAAGCGCACTGTGAAGGCGAAACATCGTCCCATTGTGATTATTACGTCCAATGCGGAGAAGGAACTCCCGGACGCGTTTTTGCGCAGATGTATCTTCCACTATATCGATTTTCCGGACAAGGAACTGATGGAAGAAATCATAAAGACCCACTATCCGGATGTGGAAGAAAATTTGATGAGGCAGGCTATGGAGATCTTTTACGATATCCGCGGCATGCGGGATATCCGCAAAAAACCCAGCACCTCGGAACTCATCGACTGGATCAATGCGCTGCAGATAGGCGGTATTCCTGCGGATGTGCTGCGGGCGAAAATGCCTTTTCTCGGCGTGGTGGTAAAAAAGGATGAGGATCTGGAGACAGTGAGACAGCACGGTATTTAATGGTGCAGAACGGAGAATAAGTTTATGTTTTATCCTTTCTTTCAGATCTGCAAGGCGAAAGGACTTCATATTACGATGAGCGAGTGGCTGACGCTGCAAAATGCCTTGGAACAAGGAATGGCAGGAAGCAGTCTCACGCAGTTTTATTATCTTGCCAGAATGATCCTTGTCAAAAGCGAGACGGATTTTGATAAGTTTGACATGGCTTTTGAAGAGTGTTTTAAGGGCGTGAAGTCGGAGAATGAAGTGACTTCCCAGATGCTTAGGTGGCTGGATAAGTCCGATATGATGGAACTGGCTCACGAGGAAGCCAGAGCTCACTTAAATCAGATGGAAGATAATACGGTGATCGATAAGGAGGACGTGGAGCAGACTTTCAAGGACAGACTGCGGGATCAGAATGAGGAACACAACGGCGGTTCTTTCTGGATCGGCACGATGGGCAAGACGTCTTTTGGCAATATGGGCGGCAACGTGGGCGGCGTCAGAGTCGGGGGCAGAACCGGTTACCAGTCGGCGTTTTCAGTGATCGGAGCCAGAAAATATAAAGACTTCCGGGATGACAGGGTACTTGACAACAGACAGTTTCAGCTTGCTTTTAGGAGACTCAGGCAGTTTTCTACGAGGTTGGATATCCCGAAGACGGAACTGGATATTCCGGGGACGGTGGATAAGACCTGCAACAACGGCGGTTGTCTTCAGATCGTCATGGAGAAACCCAGAAAGAATGCGGTGAAGCTTTTGTTGCTCTTTGATTCCGGAGGAACGATGATCCCCTACAGCAGTCTGATGAACGATCTGTTTCAGGCGGTGAATAAGTCCAATCATTTTAAGGATGTAAAATGTTATTATTTCCATAACTGTATTTACAGCAAGCTTTATAAGACGCCGGAGTGCGAGAACGGAGAGTGGGTGGATACGGAGTGGATGTTCCGCAATCTGGACAGCGACTATAAAGTCATTATTGTCGGGGATGCGGCTATGGCGCCGGAAGAGTTGTATTCGGACAGCGGAAATTACAGAGGGCCAAACGGCGGACTATCAGGTTACGAGTGGCTGCTTTTGATGAAAAAGCATTACAAAAAGATCGTCTGGATGAACCCTAAGATGGCGCCCGGAAGAGCGCCGTGGCGGGAGGCGGAGACAGCTGTCAAGGATATATTCCCGATGTATAAGCTGACGGTGAAGGGATTAAACGACGGCATGATCAAACTCATGTCCAATAAATAAAACGCAATTTTCTAAAAATATAAGAGGAGTGATCAATATTATGAAAATATTTGAGGAATTGCAGGCAAGGGGCCTGCTTGCACAGTTGACAGATGAGGAGGAGATAAAGGAACTGATAAACGAAGGGAAAGCAACCTTTTACATCGGTTTCGACCCGACGGCTGACAGCCTACATGTGGGCCACTTTATGGCCCTTTGCCTGATGAAGAGGCTGCAGATGGCAGGCAACAAACCCATCGCGCTGATCGGAGGCGGAACAGGAATGATCGGCGATCCTTCCGGCAGGACGGATATGCGAAATATGATGACAACAGATTTGATCGATCACAACTGTGAATGCTTTAAGAAACAGATGAGCCGGTTTATTGAATTCGGCGAAAATAAGGCCATGATGGTCAACAATGCAGAGTGGCTCAGAGATCTGAATTACATTGAGTTTATACGGGACATCGGCGCATGCTTTTCGGTGAATACCATGCTGCGGGCGGAATGCTATAAGCAGAGAATGGAGAAGGGGTTAAGTTTTCTGGAGTTTAACTACATGATCATGCAGTCCTACGATTTTTTGGAGTTGTACAAGCGTTACGGCTGCAACATGCAGTTCGGCGGGGATGACCAGTGGAGCAATATGCTGGGCGGCACGGAACTGATCAGAAAGAAACTGGGGAAAGACGCCTACGCGATGACCATTACGCTTCTCATGAATTCCGAGGGCAAGAAAATGGGTAAAACCCAGAAAGGTGCGGTGTGGCTTGATCCGAATAAGACTACTCCTTACGAATTTTATCAGTACTGGCGCAATATCGGGGACGCGGATGTGCTCAAATGTCTGAGGATGCTGACTTTCTTACCTATCGAACAGATCAATGAGATGGATAAATGGGAGGGCAGCCAGTTGAATGAGGCAAAGGATATTCTGGCCTATGAACTGACGAATCTTGTCCATGGCGAGGAGGAAGCGGGCAAGGCAAAGGAAGCTTCCAGAGGACTTTTCGGCGGAAGCGGCAGTATCGAAAATATGCCGAAGGCGATGCTTGCAAAAGAGAGTTTTCAGGACGGGAAGATCGACCTGATCGGTATGCTGACGGCATCAGGATTAGTGGCTTCCAGATCCGAGGGCAGACGGGCCATCGAGCAGGGCGGAGTCAGCGTAAACGACGAAAAAGTGACGGACATAAAAGCAGCTTACGATATGAACGCCTTCGATGGGGATGGTATCATCTTAAAGAGAGGCAAGAAGAATTTTAAGAAACTGATTCTGGAGGACTGATTTCCTTTGCAGGCAGGCGGTGTGCATATAGCAGAGCGCATTAGGAATTTTTGATTTATTATATAAAATTATGCAAAAAAGAGCTGTGAGAATTGTTTATCTCACAGCTTTTTTGATATGCATATTTTAAAATGATTCACAAAAAATATATGAAATATTCCGTCAATTATGACATGTGTCCTAACGGCATAAAAGATGCTGTGATACAATTTATTTAAATTTCGACGCGGTTTAACAAAAAAATACAGCATGTTGACAGAGGGACAGATTATGAAACAGAAAATTGTGGCTTGTTTGGGGGAATGCAATATAGACATGTCCATCCCCATCAAAGGGCTTCCGATCAAAGGAGGCTGTACCCATACCGACCGCATTTGCCGCGGGATAGGCGGAACGATGCTCAATGTGGTAACGGCGCTGTGCAGGATGGGGATCCATGCCGTCCCGCTGACTTTTCTTGGCAGTGACAGGGATGGAGACGAAGTGGTGGGATACCTGTCGGAGAACGGTATTTCAGACAGAGGGATCGTCCGATGCAGGGACTATATGACGGGAAATGCCATCGCGTTAGTGGAGCCGGACGGAGAAAAATACTGGATCGGCATACGGGAGAAGGCGGCGGATCTCCATATGAAATTAGAAACGTCTTTTCAGGAAATCTGCGAAGAAGCCGATGCGCTTTTGATCTCCGGAACAGTGATCAATGAGGGAAAGGAGAGCAGATCCACAGCCTATCATCTGGCAAAACAGTGTCACAGCAGAGGCGGACTGGTGTTTCTCGATCCGAATCTTCGGGTCCTCGGAAACAAACTGACCGGAGATACCGTGGAGATTTTTAACAAGATCCTGCCCTATGTGGATGTTTTGATCCCCAATGAAGGGGAAGTGAAGATGCTGGGAAATGACGAGGATGCAAAAAGGGCGGCGATGAATATTCTTGACAAAGGAGTCGGCGAATTGTGGGTAAAATGCGGCGGGAGAGGGAGCTTTCATATTTCAAAAGAAGATTATGAGTATTTTGAGCCCAAGCAGATTACCGCCGTGGATACAACGGGAGCAGGAGATTCTTTCACGGCCGCTGTGATCTATTGCAGTATGGAACAAAAATCAATGGAAGAGACAGGAAAGTTTGCAAATGAATATGCCGGTTATGTTGTGACAAGATACGGAAGTATCGAAGCTTTTCCCGGACGGGAGACCGTAGAGAAAATAAAAAAAGAAATTTTCGGCAATCATTAAATCAGTGCTTGTACTTCCTTGCAGATACCTTTGTAAGGCAGTATAAAATAATAATTCATAATTAAAGGAGGCAGCAAATGAAAAAGAAGGTATTAAGTATTATGTTGGCAGTTGTGATGGTATGCAGTCTTGCGGCATGCGGAAACGACCCAAAAGAAAGTACGCCGGATACGAGCAGTACAGAGACGGAAACGGAGTCTGCTCCGGAGACAGAGCAGGCAGACACGGAGGAGACTCCGACGGAAGAGGCAGAGGCAGAAACATCGGCGGATGTGAGTTTTGCGATCGTGGCAAATAACTCTGTAGGAGATAAAGGATTTTGCGATTTAAGCAATGAGGGTATTGAAAAAGCGGCGGCGGATTTCGGCATTGAGTATAAAATATTCAGCTGCAACAACGATTCCACGATCTATCTGGACACCATAAAGACTGCGGCGGAAAATTATGACGTGGTGTTCCTTGTGACCGGATACTTTTTTGACGACGAGCTGAAAGAAGTACAGGCTATGTATCCGGATACGAAATATATCTACATTGATGGAGAAACCGAACAGGAAGGTGCTGTTTCCGTAACCTATATGCAGAATGAAGGCGCTTTTCTGGCGGGATATCTGGCGGCATTGATTTCAGAGACAGGTAAAGTCGGATTTGTGGGCGGCGCCGACTGGCCGGTGATCCACGATTATGAGGTTGGTTTTAAAGCCGGTGCAGAATACGCACAAAACGATGTGGAAGTGGTATCCAGATATACAAATGATCATTTCGATGCGGCGCTGGGCAAGACTACGGCGAAAGCCTGCTATGACGACGGATGCGACGTTATTTTCCAAGCAGCGGGACCGGCAGGTCTGGGCGTGCTGGAAGCGGCGGAAGAAAACGGCTTTTTGGCTATAGGCGTAGACACGGATCAGGGATACATGCAGCCGGGACACATCGTTTCCTCCATGTTAAAGCGTGTTGACACCTCGATCTATGACATCATCGAAAAATGCAAGGACGGTGAGGAGCTGGAGACCGCTTATGTGTATAACGTGGCAAACGGAGGAATTTCTCTGGCGGACAACGAGTATTATCAGGAACTGGTTTCGGAGGAAAACAGAGGTAAAGTCGAGGAATTAGTTACCGCGATCACAAACGGAGAAGTGACGATTCCCAGCTATTATGACTGAAGTTAAGTTTTAAACGGAGCTGCCCGAAGACAGACATCAGGGAGCGACACAGAGAAGGGCAGCAGGGGCTGTCATGAAAGACAGCCCCTTATATAATGGAAAGATTGGAGAGTCAAACGGACGAAAAGTTGTCCACCTGACCTATGGAGGCAGAATATGGGGAAAGAATACATCCAGTTAAAAGGCATAAAAAAGACCTTTCCAAACGGAGTATGCGCTTTGCGGGGGGCGGATCTGACAGTACACGCAGGGGAGATCCATGCGTTAGTGGGTGAAAATGCCGCGGGAAAGAGTACGCTTATGAATATTCTTTACGGCGTTTTGAAGGCGGATGCAGGAGAGATACTGATGAACGGAGAGCCTGTCCACATTGCCCGCTCAAGCGATGCGATACATCTCGGGATCGGCATGGTTCACCAGCATTTTATGCTGGTACCTTCCTTCACGGTGCTTGAGAACATTGTTCTCGGAAGTGAAGATAAGTACAAAAATAAGTTCGGTAAAATAGATTTTGAGACCGCCCGCAGGGATATACAGGAAATTATGAAACAGATCGACGTGGATCTGGATCTGGACAGCATCACCGGAAGTGTCACTATCGGACTGCAGAGCAAGATAGAAATTATAAAGGCACTGTTCAGAGGGGCGAAACTGCTGATTTTGGACGAGCCGACTACCGTGCTTGCGCCCACAGAGGTGGATTCCTTTTTTGACTTTCTGAGAAAGCTGCGGGACAGTGGGACAACGATGATCTATATATCCCATCGTATGCGTGAAATATTTGATCTGACGGATCGCATTACGATTCTGAGAAAGGGTGAGACGATCTCCAGCGTAAAAACAAAGGAGGCGACGATGGAGCAGATCAGCAGAGACATGCTGGGCTATGAAGTTTCCTCTTTTGAGCGGGATCGGAAAGAGATCGACAGAAGCGAGGGCAATTGCAGGTTCCTTGTAGAAAATCTGTGTATGCCCGGCAGACGTATTAGTTTAGAGGATATTTCTTTTCAGATCTACGGCGGAGAAGTGCTTGGGATAGCCGGAATAGAGGGAAACGGACAGGTGGAACTGGCGGACGCCCTGATCGGGCTAAGACAGATACAGTCCGGGAAAATCCTGTTGGACGGCGTGGATCTTGCAAAAGAAGATATAAGCGGAAGACGGTCCAAAAAAATGGCCTATATACCTGAGGACAGGATGCACAAAGGGTTAGCCCAGAATTGCGCTATTACGGACAACACGATAACCGGACATCTCAAGGAGGACTTTCTGGGAAAAAAGAAAGTTACGGTGAATTGGCCAAAGGCGGATTCCTATGCGACGGAAATAGCGAAAGATTACAAAGTGGAAGGGTTCAAGTCTTCGGATCAGTTGATTTCCAGTCTGTCGGGCGGAAACATGCAGAAAGTCATTATAGGCAGAGAACTGTATGACAAGCCTGCCATGACGATCCTTTCCCAGCCCACGGCCGGAATCGATTTTAACGCCCAGAGTATCATCCACGGGAAGATCAACGAGTTGAAGAGTGAGGGATGTTCCTTTTTGCTGATCAGTGAGGATCTGGATGAACTTGTGAGAATGTCCGACAGGATCTATGTCCTCTGCAGAGGGAAGCTGGTGAAAGAATTTTCCGATCCGGAAGAATTTGATTTGAATGAGATCGGGTATTACATGACGGGAGTGAAGAAGGATGAAAATGATGGATAAACTGAAAAAACGAAGCGGAACTATAAATGCGGTCATTTTGATTCTCATTTCATGGAGCATTCTGTTTTTCCTGTGCGGTGAAAATCCGGTTCAGGTTGTGGGATACATCATGTCAGGTTCCTTTAAAGACATGAGCGCGGTGGCCTCGGTGCTCAACAAAGTCTTCCTGTTCTTTTTACTTGCTATGGCTTATGCAATACCGGATCAGGCCGGACTTGCCAACGTGGGAATTGATGGGCAGTTTATCGCCGGCGGGTTCTTTGCGGCCCTTTTGCCGCAGTTTATCAATACGGGGAATCTGATGATCAATGTCGGGCTTTCTATAATCATTGCAATGATCTTCGGAAGCTTATGGGCATTTTGGCCGGCTTTACTGAAAGTGAAATACGGGATCAATGAGGTGGTTACGACATTGCTTGGCAATTATATCATTATTGAACTGACGGAATATATGGTGGCGTATCCGCTTAGGATGAAGGGTTCGAGCATTTCCAGAATGGAGTTTGTACCGGAGAATTTTGAACTGCCGATGTTGTTTTCCTCAAAGTTTTCAACATCTCTGATCTTTGTGGTGATCGTTCTTTTGGCGGCTATGTGGTACAACAAACGTACCGTGAAAGGATTTGAGGCAAAAATGGTGGGGAGAAATCTGCTTTTTGCCAGACAGGCCGGAATCAATACGAATATCGTTTCTATCAAGGCGATGATGGCCGGAGGAGCCATCGCAGGTCTTGCGGGAGCTATTCAGGCGCTGTATGTGAACCACACGTTTCAGTCGGGATTTACAAGTGATTACGGAATGAAAGGAATGCTTGTGGCGTTAGTTGCGATGTCTAATCCTCTTGGATGCCTTGTGATCGCGATCCTGTTTTGTATTTTACAGGTGGGTGCGATCAGTATGCAGCTTTCCACGGATATACCGTCAGAAATAGCGGCAGTGCTTCAGGCCATCATGATATTCTTCGTGGCAGCCAAGAGCGCCCTTGTAATTCGGCAAAGGAGGACACAAAAATGAGTGTATTTATCAGTCTTTGGCAGATGACGGTTATCCTGTCGGCGCCGCTGGTATTGTGTGCGCTGGGAGGCATTATCTCCTATCAGGCGGGAGTTGTCAATATTGCGATGGAAGGAATTATGCTGTCGAGCTGTTTTGTCTCTGTTTTGGTCAGCTATTACAGTCACAGCGCGCTGCTCGGTCTGCTTGCGGGTATGTTGACCAGCATACTGGTTTCCCTGTTCTTCTCCTTTTTTGCGGTTACTTTGAAGGCGAACAATTTCGTGATAGGTATAGCGATCAATATTTTTGTCAGTGCGGTGACGCTTTTTCTGTCAAGGTTTCTGCCGGTTGCGATCTTCAATTCGCCGGATATTGCCGCTATACAAAAATTAAATATAGATTTAAAAATTGAGGTGTTAAACAAACTCTTTTCCGGATACAGCGTACTGATCTATCTTGCGGTGATCTTGGTCTTTGTGATCCACTATCTGCTCTACAAAACGCCTTTCGGAATCAGGCTGCGGGCTACGGGAGTTTTCCCGGGAGCGGTGCGGACAGCCGGAAAGAATCCGGAAAAGATCAGATATCTTGCGGGAATCATAACAGGTGTTCTTTGTGGACTTGCAGGTACGCAGCTGTCACTGTCAAACGTAGTGTTGTTTTCCAGAGATATGACGGCGGGACGTGGATTTATCGCTTTTTCGGCCATTTTGATCGCAGGCGGGAAACCTAAGAGAGTCTTTTTGATCTCTGTATTATTCGGTTTTTGCGACGCTTTGGCTACGCAGCTTAAGTCCACGGGAATTCCCACAAATTTCTTGTCGCTGATCCCATATGCCGTGGCGCTTTTAACCTTGATCCTTGTGAATATCAAGGAGCGGAAAACGGCAGAGGAAGGAATGTAAGAGGAGGGAGAAGCAAATGGAGTATGTTGTTACCGGCCTGACGATGCTTGATAAGATCGCAGTCAACGGACAGAATGTTTCGGAGTCCCATCTGGGGGGCGTTCCGCTGTACGGATACTGCGGGATAAGGCCTTATACAAAGAATGTCTTGTTTTTATCCAGAGTGGGGCGGGATTTTAAAAAGATATTTGACCCTTGGTTTTCGGATAATGAAGTTCCGGATGAAGGAGTGATCTATGTATCCGATGAGACGCCTTACAATGTGATAGATTACGATGAAAGCGGGAATGTGCTTTCTTGGGAGTTTATGACCGGTCAGTGGGAGGACAGTGATTTTTGGCGTCCCCATGAGGAGGATTTCGAGAAGGTGATAGGGGCGGATACGAAATGTCTGTATCTGAGCGAGACCCCGGTAATGAACGACATGTGGCGTAAAATATTTGAATTGAAAGATGCTTTCGGATTTAAAGTGATGTGGGAGCCGAACGGAATACACAGCAATAAAAATTTCTGTAAAGAGATACTGGAACTGTCGTCGCGTATCGAGATGGTATCTTTCAATGTTTCGGAGGCAAAGGATATCTTTTCCATAGAGGATGAGAGAGAGCTTCTGGATTTTTTGAAAAAACTTCCTTGTGAACTGGTGATTCTTCGGGTTGGAAAAAGGGGGATGTACACGATCTCGGAGGGGAAGATATGTTATGTACCTTCGGCGCCGGTTCCGGAGGGATGTGAAGTGGTGGATGTCACGGGCTGCGGAAACTGTTCCACAGCGGCTGCAGCCTATGCTTGGTGCGAGGGGAAAAATATGGCTGAGACAGGCATCATGGCTAATGCGGCATCCGGTTATAATTTACGGCAAAACGGTCCTGTACCTCTGTTCAGTGATCAGATATGCGAAGAGATCAGAAAAGAGGCGGACGTTTTATATCAGTTACATAGTTATCAATTTATTTCAAACTAAAGGAGGAAAAAGAAATGAAATTTGACAGTAATCTTCACAAGGAAATATGGAGCCTTCCCACGATGACGCAGACGCTGTGCGGAAATCTGCCGGAGAAGGCAGCGGGAGTCTTTAGCAAAGAGGAACTGCAGGGTTTTGAAAGAATCGTCATTTCCGGCTGCGGCGACAGTATCTGTGCGGCATATGCGGCAAAAGAGTGTTTTGAAAAACTGTTAAAGATGGATATCGATACTCCGGTCTGCATCGATCTGGCGAGACATTACGATGTGCGCAGATTCGGAGAGAAGGGAACTACCCTTGTGATCCTCGTGAGTTTTTCGGGAAAGGTTTCGAGAGTTGTGGAGGCGGCGCAGAGGGCAAAGAAGTACGGAGCCGTCACTATGGCGGTGACTCACGACAGCGAATCTCCGGTAGCTGAAGCCTGCGACAAGCTTCTGCATGTGATTCCGGAAGAGTTTGATCTGCACAGGACACCGGGATGCCGCACTTATGTGGCTTCCATGCTCGGACTGTATCATTTTGCGATCAAGGCAGCGGAGATGCTTGGGAAAATACCGGCAGAAAAAGCGGATCAGTACAGAGCGGAAATTCTTGCTTATTCCGAGGCTTCCGAGAAGGGCAGAGAGGAGTTGGAGGAGAAGATTTACAATGTCGCAGTGCGGTTCAGAGATATCCCGTATTTCGAGTTTTTAAGCTCCGGTCCTGAGTTTGCTTCCGCATGGTTCGGGCAGGCAAAAATGTACGAGGCTACCGGCGATTTCTCCAGATATGAGAATTTCGAGGACTGGACACATGTGGATTATATTTTAAGAAAAATGGACAGCGGCATGTTCCTGTTTGTGGATAAGAGAAATCCTTCTCTGAGCAGAGCGATCGAGGTTTCTCAGGTTCTGACAAGGCAGGATTACAGATACAGGATCTTCACGAATGCTGATCCGGCGTTATTTGCGGATTCCCTGAAAGTAATCCAGATCCCGACGGCGGAAGAGTTCTGGATGCAGCCTCTGTTTGAGACGGTTCCCGCCTGTCTGTTTGCGGGAGCGTTGGCGGACGTTAAGGGAACAACGGAATTTTGCGCGGATATGATCGACTCCATGTTTCCTTTTGGAGGTTCCATATTGAGATACAGCAAGATCGAGGAGCATTAAGTATAAGGAGAGGAAAGAATGCCGGGATTAATCAAGATAAATGAAGGCTATGACAATATTTTTACCAGAATGAAAAAAGGGCATAAGCTGGTGATCGGATGTATTCACCTTCTGCCTATGCCCAACACCCCCTATTACAAAAGCGGAGATCTGGAGAGAAGCGTTGAGAAAGCGTTGGCAGATGCGCGCACATTAAAGGAGAACGGAGCCGACGGGTGCGTCATACAGAATGTTGACGGCATCTTTGTCCCTACCGACGATACCGATTATGTGAACGTTGCGTGCATGGCATCCTTAGGGACCCACGTCAGAGCGGAGGTGGGGAAGGAGTTCCTTGTGGGCGTACAGATCATGTGGAACAGTATCACGCCTTCTCTTGCGGCGGCGAAGGCATGCGGAGCCGATTTTACCAGATGCTCGGCGCTGACGGGAATTTCCAGATCGCCCTTCGGAAGCATTGAGGGAAATCCGATGAAAGTTATGAACTATCGCAGATATATCGATGCGGAACATGTGGCTTTGATCGCGGAAATTTCTGGGTACCACTTTTTGAATGAACAGGAGTATAATAAAGATATTGTCGTGGCTCATGCCAAAGACGCCCTGACAGCAGGGGGGAACGCGATAGAACTGTTTGCCAAAGATGAGGCGATAAACGAAAAGATGGTGCGGGATGTAAAGGAAGCCTTTGATGTACCTATTATTCTGGGAGGCGGGACCAATATAGAAAATGCGGCCAGACGTCTTAAGTATGCGGACGGGGCGATCGTGGGAACCTGCTTTGAGAAGGGAGTCTGGGGCGGCCCGGTACAGGCGGATGCAGTGAAAGCCTATGTGGATAATGTTCGAAAGGCCCAGAAGTAGAAGGAGGAGTGTTTATGAGGATCGATAAAATAGTGCCGTCAAAGACTGCCGTTTTAGTGATCGATATGCAGAATGATTTCATTGAGCCGGGGGCTCCGATCTATATCGATATGGGCTATAAAATGGTTCCGGCCCTGAAAGAATTTTTAGATCGCTGTCGGGCAGAAAAGATACAGATCATATATACCAGAGATGTGGTGAGGGCGGACGGAAAGGATATGGCAAAATCCGGCGAGTTCTGTACGGCTATCAAAGAGGGAAGAGCGTTAGTGGATGGAATGCCCGGAGCCGAAATATATGAGGAGGTGGCTCCGGGAAAAAATGATATTGTGATAGATAAGAATAGGTACAGCGCTTTTTGCGGCACGACCCTTGACTCCGTGTTGAGAACTTTAGGCATCGATACGGTGGCGATTGTCGGAGTGTGTACCGAGTGCTGCTGCTTTTCCACGGCCAGAGATGCGGGCGGGAACTGTTATGACGTGGCGTTTCTTTCGGATCTGACGGGAAATAACGGATATGAGGATAACGGCAACGGCGAAATAGATGCGGAGTCTTTACACAGAGCAATGTTGATTATGATAGGGCATACCACCGCTCACGTGATGGACTCAAAGGAGTTTTTAGGTAAAATCGAGAAGGAGGGTACATGATCACTCAGATTTATTCGATGAAAAGCGTTGAGGAAGCGATGGCTGTGATAGAGGCCGGGGCGGATTATATCGGGATCGCACCGCCTCAGTGTCTCGAAGGCGGTGTGAAAGCGCCCGGAGAGATCTCGGAGGAGACTTGTTTTGCTATCTTGGAGGCTGCGAGAGGACTGGCAAAGTGTGTCATGATCGTTTCCAATGACGATGAAGATTATTACTGCGAGACCGTGAGGAAGTACAAGCCCGATATCATCCAGATAACCGGGAGACATGTCACGATTCATGAGAAACTGCGCGAGCGCATCAAAAAGATTTCTCCGGATATTCTGATTATGCAGGCAGTGTGCATGGACGGAGAACAAGCCATTGGGAGAGCAAAAGAGTTTGCAAAGTTTTCGGATCTGCTGATTCTCGATTCCGCAGCCTCAAAGAAAAATTTTATCGGAGCGGCCGGAGTTACGCATAATTGGGACTGGGATCGTGAAATAATAGAGAGTGTGGAGATTCCTGTGATCATAGCGGGCGGATTGGGCGTCGATAATGTGGCGGCGGCAATAGAAAAGATACATCCCTTCGGCGTCGATTCCCTCACCCGCACAAATTCGGCTTCCCCTGAGAAAAAGGGGAGGAAAGATATTGAACTTGTCAGGGAATTTTGCAGAATTGCACATAGTTACTGAGCGCACAGCATTATAGGAAAAGAACGGATAATGGATTCGTTTCCGGAAGTACGGGAGGATTATGGAGATCATAAACTTTTGTGACAAGGATATCATTGCGTCTTACTACAAGATAGATCTGGAGCGATACGACAGCCTGCTGCCATACTGTCAGGATTTGTGTATTTTCAGCCCGAAGGAGATCATACTGGAGCCGGGCTATATCGTAGATTATCTGTATGTTGTGCTCTACGGCGACGCGTATGTTTCCGCCCCCGGAGACGATGGAAATGAAGTTCTGCACATTTTCTGCAGAGAAGGGGATGTGCTGGGAGAAGCGGAGTTTTTTCTGGAAGATAGTTGCTTCTCCCTTGTAAAAAGCCTGAATGAATGTGTCTGCATGAGGATCAATACAAAAGCCTGCAGAGAGCGGATGCTCGCCGACTGCAGGCTGCTTTCCATTCTGGGGGGCAATCTCGCTTATAAGCTTTCTTCCACGGCCCGCAACAATGCGTGCAATAAGTTTATGTCTCTCGACACAAGACTTGCCGCGAGGATACTGAATGTTGAGAAGGACGGGATCTATGATAAAAACCTTTCTTATGAAGCCGAGTATCTGGGAGTAAGTTACAGGCACTTGCAACGCTGTCTGAAATGTTTTGTGGATGAAAATATAATTTCCAGACAGGCTAAGGGAATCTACCGCATTGAGAACAGGGAAGAGTTGGTCAATCTGAAAAGGAATGTAGAGAGCGCTATGCCTTTTAGCTGTTAAAGAATTTTATATCCGGAAGAAAAACCAAAAAAACAGAAGACTTGACAAGTTTTCTGCTTTTTATTATGCTTTACTTAGCGAAAAGGGACGAGCGAAACAGGAAAACCTGATCGGACAGATCAGCCATGCGGAGGACAGAGAATGGACAGGATCGCACTTTTGATTCCATGTTACAACGAGGCAAAAACAATCGGCAAAGTGATAGAGGATGCCAAAAAGAATATTCCGGAAGCGGTTATTTATGTATATGACAATAACTCCACCGACGATACGGTAAAGATCGCGGAGGAAGCCGGCGCTATCGTTCGTCATGAGTATCAGCAGGGCAAGGGCAATGTGATCAGGCGGATGTTTCGGGAAATCGACGCAGAGTGCTATATCATGACCGACGGCGATGATACTTATCCGCTGGAATATGCCAGAGAAATGGCGGAGAAAGTGTTGGTGAAACAGGCGGATATGGTAGTGGGGGACAGGCTGTCTTCCACCTACTTCACCGAGAATAAGAGACCTTTTCACAACATGGGAAATTCTCTTGTGCGCGCGTCGATCAATCGCATTTTTGACTGCGATATCAAGGATATTATGACCGGATATCGAGCGTTCAGTTTTAATTTTGCCAAGACTTTTCCGATTCTTTCCAAAGGATTTGAGATCGAGACGGAGATGACCATCCATGCGGTCAACAATAATATGGCAATAGACAATGTGATCGTGGATTACAGAGACAGGCCGGAGGGAAGCGTTTCCAAGCTGAATACCTACACGGACGGAATGAAAGTGCTCGGCACGATCATAAGACTGTTCAGAAATTACCAACCCTTTAAGTTTTATACGATCATCAGCGGAGTGTTGGCGGTGTTGTCCGCCGGTTTTCTGATTCCTGTGTTAGTGACTTATTTTGAGACGGGTCTTGTGGAGAGATTTCCGACTTTGTTCGTCTGCTGTTTCGTGATGTTGGCGGCGCTGCAGGCGTTGTTTGCGGGACTCATATTGACCAACAATGCGATCAAGAACAGGCGGGATTTTGAGTTTCGGCTGAATCTGGTGGAGATGATGAAAAAAGATTTGGAAGAATAAGGGAACAGCGAAGCATGGCAAACGCAAATATCACAAAAAAAGAACTGGCGGAGAGTTTAAAGAGATTAGCTTCGGGGCGGCTCTTTGAACATGTGACAGTGGGGGACATCGTAAAGGAATGCGGTGTGAACAGACAGACTTTCTACTATCATTTCAGCGATAAATATGAATTGCTGGACTGGATCTATTACCATGAGACATTCTTGCCGCTGACCGCCGACATATCTTTCGGGAATTGGGATGAAAAGCTTTATGAACTCCTGCGGATCATGAGGGAGAATAAAGCTTTTTACATGAACACGATCAAATGTTCCGATAATTTTTTTGAGGAATATCTGCTAAAGATGCTGACCACACTGTTCGAGACAGCGGTGGAGGATTTAGATGCCAGAAGACAGCTTACGCCGGAGAAGAAGCAGCTGGCTTCCAAGATATTTGCCCACGGGCTCACCGGCGTGGTGATCGAGTGGGCGACAGGAGGCATGAAAGAAGATGAAAAATTGATTGCCGAAAATATGAAGGAACTGGTGGATAACATTGAGCGGTTATCCTACTGCATATATCAATTTAAAAATGATATAATCACGGAAACAGAGACTCTATCCACTCTGCCAATTCCGCCGGAGATTCTTCCGAAAAGAGCTGAATAAATGTTTCACAGTTTTCCCGAGTGAAAGAGACCGGAGAATCCAGATGGAACATCAGCTTGTAATTTTTAAAAATATGGCCGGCCGCCTTCGGGGTGAGCGGCTTTTTTTTGCGCCTTTTTAAATGCTGAAGCTGCATTTCGAAAAAGGAAGTTTTCATATCCTGTGTGAGACTCATCAAAACACCTTTGTCCTTTCTGCTTTACGCAAAATTTCTTAATTTATACCATACCCTCAATCCCTTCGAAAAGAAACCGACAAAAAAGATACTTTGTCAAAAAACAGAACAGAAGGACAATTTTGTCTAAAGACATCAAAAGGAAAATGGCATATCTTGTTAACTGACAAGAGAGATTATAACAGGTTGCGGAAAGGTTATGGTTATCGGAATATGAAGTTGACAGAAGCGGAAATGAGAGCTGCCGGAGAAGAAGCGGCAAAAAGAGTAAAAGAGAAACTGGAGACCAGAGAGAAACGTTTGGAAGATCTGAGGAAAGGAAAAACATCTCTGCCTGAATGGATTGTCAGACACAGAGATAAGATCATGTCAGTCTTTATTGCGCTGGCGGTGGTCAGTATTTTCTGCATTCCCTTTATTAAGGTCAATTATGATTTGACGGCGTACCTTCCGGACAGTATGGCGTCCAAGAAGGCAATCGATGTGATGGAGGAAGAATTCGGCTATCCGGGGACAGCGCGGGTCATGATTGAAAATGTCACGCCCTATGAGGCGGAGATCTATAAGGAAATGATGGAACATGTGGACGGCGTGGATATGGTGTCATGGATCGGTTCCGACGTGTATATGTCGGGAGAGTTTATCGATATTGCGGGCCAGACAGATTACTATAAAGATGACTGCGCCGTGATGGATGTGACATTCACGGAGGGAGACACATCGGAAGCTACGGATCGGGCGTTAGATGAGATAAGCGGGATCCTCGGAGAAAAAGGCCACTACGGCGGCGCTGCGGTGGAAAACAAGTCCTTAAAGGAAACCTTGAATGTGCAGATAGCTTTGATCACGGCTATTGCGATCTGTCTGATTTTTGTTATCCTGTGTCTGACTACGGATTCATGGGCGGAACCTTTCCTGTTTTTGATCGTCATGGGAGTGGCCGTTGCAATCAACATGGGAACTAACATTTTCAGGGGAACGATCTCCTTTATCAGCAATTCGGTGGCGGCGGTACTGCAGCTTGCGATCTCCATCGATTACTCGATCTTCCTGCTGCATACTTATATGCGGGAGAAGAAGACGGAGCCTGACAGGGAAAAGGCGATGGCAAACGCCATAAGAGATGCCGCCGTGTCGGTGCTTTCCAGCGGGATGACAACATTTGTGGGGTTTATGGCGTTATTCTTCATGCAGTTTTTGATAGGGCAGGATCTGGGGTTTGTACTGGGAAAGAGCATAATAAGCAGCATCGTGACAGTATTGCTGTTTATGCCGGCATTGATTTTACGATTTGAACCGTTGATTGAAAAGACGCAGCATAAGATACTGGTGCCGTCCTTTAAGAAAGCATCGAAGGTTGTGTTCAGGCTTCGCTATGCGGTGGTGGTTTTTATTGCTATTGTATTTATTCCGGCTTATCTGATGCAGAATTCTAATGTCAACACATATGGAAACAGTGCGCTTGGAGCCAGTGCGGGTACGGTCGTTTACGATGACGAGCAGTTGATCGAATCGAAGTTTGGCCGGAGCAATCTGTATTTGGTGATGGTGCCAAACGGTTCGCCGGTTACGGAAAGAGAACTGGCGGGAGAACTGAAAAATCTAAGCTATGTGAGGAGTGTTACGGCTCTTTCGGATACTTTGCCGAGAGGTGTGCCGGAGCAGATTGTTCCGGAAAGTGTGACGGGGCTTTTGCGGAAAGAAAATTATACGAGAATGTTGGTCTTTACAAAAACGAAATCTGAGAGTGAACTTGCCTTTGAGACTTCGGATGAGATTCAGGAAATTGTGCACTCCTATTATCCGGAGAATGCCTATGTTGCCGGCAACACGCCCTCCACGCAGGATCTGAAAGTGATCTGTGATGCGGATTACGCGATGGTCAACGCGTTTTCCCTGATCGGCGTGGCCCTTGTGGTGATCGTCGCGTTCCAGTCGATTATACTGGCGGTGGTGGCAATCATACCGATCAGCGCGGCCATCTGCATCAATCTGGCGGTGCCGTATTTACAGGGCCGGATATTTATGTTTGCGGCGATGGTGGTGGTAAGTTGTATTCAGCTTGGCGCAACGGTGGACTATTCCATTCTTTTGATCAACAATTATCTGGACAGGAGAGAGAAGATGACGCCCAAAAAAGCGGCGCTTGGCGCTCTGCAGGCCAGCATGCTTTCCATTCTGACATCAGGGACGATATTGATCGTCGCAGGTTATGCAATCTACTTTGTGGTTTCGGTGGAGGCCATCAAGGATATCGGCCATATGCTGGGGCGGGGAGCGATTTTGAGCATGACCCTTGTGCTGCTTGCCGTGCCGGGGCTGATGACGATGCTTGATCAGTACATCATGAAAGAAAAGGCGATGCGCGATAGGGTGAAAGGAAATTTGAAGGAAAAAAAGAAAAAGCGGGAGGAAGAAAAATTTAAAAATGAAAGTAGACGAGCAAAGCAGCAGGCGAAGAGAGAAAAAGAGGATTCTCTGATCGTCAGGAAATTAGAAAAAATAGAATATAGAATCCTTGTGAAGGAGAAAAAAGGACAGAAAAAGAAAGAGAAGTTGGAGAGCCTGCAGGAGGCAAAGAAAAGACAGGAGGAAGAAAATCATGAGGAAAAATAGAAAGAGCAGCAGATACAGGATGACAGCGGCAGGTTTGGCAGCAGTGATGGCGGCAGGGGCGGTTTGTACACCGGTGCAGGCGGCGCCGCCCAGAGTGGAAGTGGATGAGTCTCTCTATGTCAATATGGATCATTACGGAGAGATTCGGGACATCAGTGTGGTAAAAGGATGTTTTTTAAACGGCAATACGATCATTGAGGATTACGGCGATTATGATGAGATCATCAATATGAGCGACCGCACTGAGCCCACGGTGGAAAACGGGAAGGTCACTTGGAATCTGGAGGATAGTGAAAACCAGTATTTTTATTATGAATGCAGGTCCGAGGATCTGAAGACAAAAGTGCCGTGGGATATCGACGTTTCCTACAGATTAAACGGTGTGGAGGCAAGAGGGGAGGAGCTTGGCGGAGCGCAGGGGTTGATCAGCACGAGGATTCATGTGACGCCTAAGAAAGATATCGACGAATACCATAAAAACAATATGATCCTGATATGCGGCACGTTGGTGGATATGAAGAACACGCTTAGCATCGAGGCGCCGGGGGCACAGCTTCAGACTATGGGGACGGAAAAAGCGGCGCTCTTTCTGGCTCTGCCCGGTGAGGAGAGCGACTTTCGCATCGATGTGGGCACAGATCATTATGAAAGTATGGGGCTGTTTTTTATGGTAGTACCCGTTACATTGGACGCGCTGGAGGTTGTCAATGATGTGCGGGAAGTGAGGGAAACAGTGGAGGATTCAGCGGACGCTATGGATGCGGCTATGGACGCAGTATTTGACAATATCGAGGAAATGAAAGATGATCTGGAAAGCGTGGAGAGAGGCTTGGAGAAGGCTGAAAGGGCCCATCAGATCTACGACGGCAGCAGAGAATCCATGGAGGCGCAGGCGGACGCGGCCATCGCTTCACTGGAAAATGTGGTGACATATCTGAAAATGATCAATACACAGGCCGAAGCCGATCAGGCTAATCTGGATGAGACCATTGACAGACTGACAGATATGATGCGAGCCGTGGGAAGACTGAATAACTTCGGATCGGGTATGACAAAAAGCCTCGGGAATCTGAACAGCAGTTTGGGGCAGTTGAATAAGATCGCGGAAGGAACGGTCAGTGAGGAAACGATCGGGCAGTTACAGCAGATCGTCGGATCGGGCGGAGGCGTGACGATCGGAATGGCGGCGACGGCGGCTGTGGCGGAAAAAGTAAGCAAAAGTACGGGCATTCCGACGGAGGCGGTGTTAACTATCGCGCAGGGCGGTACGGTATCGGGGGTTTCTCCGGAAGCGGCGGCAGCAGTAAAGGCGGCGATGGATGCCGGTATACCGGAAGCGATAAAGGGGATGGGGTATGATCCGGTAAAGGATAAGGACTTGCAGATAAGCGGCCCCTCCGGTGCGGATGTGGGTTTGAAGTCTGCGCTGACCGCATATATAGCGACTTTGGAGCAGTTGGATGCGGAGGCGGGAGCGACCGGAAAAGCCTTACTTTCAAACAGTAAAGATTTGACCAAAAAGGCGGAAAATATTATCCGTACGATAGATGAAATAGCAGTCTGCAGCGAATCTTTAGCGGACTGGACAGACGAGGAAGTCAGGGAGGATCTGCAGACGTTGATCGCGGAGCTGACGGATCTGGTGGAGGCCACGGAAGTGACAATCTCGGCCACTCAGGCGGCGTTGTCCGGCATGCGGGAGACTGTGGAACTGACGGAGGATACGTTGGCTTCCTCACTGACACTTACACTGAACGGTTTGTCCGGCGTGATGCAAAATGGTATAGGGATGGCGGATAATGTGGGTGTGATGAAAAATGCAAAAAATACCATAAGAGATACGGTGGACAGAGAACTAAACGAGATAGAGGCGGAGCACAACTTTCTAAATACGGACGTGACCGCAAGTTTTCCGTCCTTTACCTCGGAGAAAAATCAAACGCCTGCGAGCATTCAGATCATTTTAAGGACAGCGGAGATTTCGGCGGATGATGGGGAGGACAATGCTGCGGATATCGAGGTACCGGCCGAGGATATCGGTATGTGGGGCAGGTTCAAAGCGGTATTTGTAAATCTCAGGGAAAAGATATTAGGGATCTTTCGCTGAGAGGGAAATTTTAGTTTAGTGACTGAAATATCAGGAGAGGAGAAACAGGATGAAAAATCATGTGAGGAAAATGGGGAAAAGAAAGAATTATTGGAAAAGGGCTTTGGCAGCAGTGATGGGGATGGCGGTATTTGTAGGGGGCATGGTGTTTGGCGGAGAGACAGCGCGGGCTAAAGAGGCTCCTTTTGTGGACATTTCCACGGATATGATTTCTTTAAGCCCTCAGGCCCATGAGGTTAAGATGAATGTGGCAGCCAGAAATATGCCGGAGGGAACAGAACTTGTATTTCAGGTGGCCAACGAAGGTATCTGCAGCGTCCGGTGGGTGGAAAAGGACGTGAAGAAGTACACGCAGCTATGCTGCCAGAGAGGGGAAATGACCGGAGATACGGTCATCACGGTTTTTGCGGCAGGATATCCGGAGAGCGCAAGGCAGATCAGTGTGGTAAACAAGGAGGCGGCGGACAGCTATGAGTACGAGGGAAACGGAAGTACGGTGATCCGTGGATTATATATGCCTCCCGTGCCCTATGAGGTGCATGTGGTGAGTGAGGACGCAGATGGGTATTTCGCACTGACTTACAGCAATACGGCAGGGGATCGGAAAGTGCTCGTCGATAGAGCCGGAGCTTACGAAGGCAGCGTGACCATCGGAAGAGGGACGGAAGGAACGAACTTTGACGTTCTGGCCACCGGCCGCTGGAAGATCACGATGACGCCGGTTTTAGAGACAGCCACGCCTGTGCAGTCAGGCACCGGCAGTCAGGTATCCGGTTGTTTCAGAGGGGATAATAAAACCCATAGCGTCTATTGCGCAAACTGGGCGGACAAAGGAAATTTTATTGTCTGGCTTTATGACGCGGATGATAATTCTAAAAAACTTCTGGCCAACGGCGCAGGTACTTACGGGAGAAATAAAGGAAATGTTTATCTGAACGCTTCCCACAGCTATTATATATCGGTGGAATCGGAAGGAAACTGGCTGGTAGAGTTTTCCAAATGATAACTACAGGAAAATTAGTGGTATTTTAAGTCTGCAAATAAAAAGTCAAGCAGAAATTGATGAACTTTGAAAATTTTATACA
>CAJTNC010000001.1:201561-349975 GCA_910577955.1 uncultured Lachnospiraceae bacterium | reverse complement strand
CTGCCTTTGCAGGCGTTGACCCTGGAAAAAATGATTCCGGACAGCACATCCAGAAAAGCGTACATACGACAAAGAAAGGTTCGCCAAGTCTGCGGAGGACCCTCTTCCAGATCATGGACGGGCTTATCAAGCGTTCACCCATTGATGACCCTGTTTACGCCTTCATGGACAAGAAACGAGCGCAGGGCAAGCCTTACTACGTCTACATGACTGCAGGTGCCAACAAGTTTCTCCGCATTTATTACGGGCGGGTAAAAGAATATCTTTCCACGCTTAAGGAAAGCGAAAAACTTAAATAAATGCCATTGCTTTTTCATCAGGCCAGCGTTCTGCGGTGGTCTTTTTGTAATACCTATTTTTCAACCTGTATAAAATTTTCAAAGTTCATCAATTTCTGCTTGACTTTTTATTTGCAGACTTGCTATAAAAAATTTATTTTTACTATAGCTATAAGTAGAATATCAAATTCATCTCACAATTTCAAGCAAATCTACTATTCTTCTAAAAATTTTATATTATTTTTCATTTTTTTTCAACATTTTTTTGATATATCGTCCTGTATGAGAATTCGGATTTTCCGCCACCTTCTCCGGCGTCCCTGTTGCAATGACCGTTCCGCCGCCGTCTCCGCCCTCCGGACCGATATCAATAATATAATCTGCGGTCTTGATCACGTCCAGATTGTGCTCGATCACCACCACGGTATTGCCTCCTTCGGTCAGCCGGCGCAAAATCTCTACCAGTTTATGCACATCCGCGAAATGCAGTCCCGTTGTCGGTTCATCCAAAATATAGATCGTCCGGCCCGTACTTTTTCTGGAAAGTTCCGTGGCAAGTTTCACACGCTGGGCCTCGCCGCCGGAGAGTTCCGTGGATGGCTGTCCCAACTTGATATAGGAAAGTCCCACGTCATGCAGCGTCGCGATCTTGCGGCGAATCGTAGGCACATTCTCAAAAAATCCCACCGCTTCCTCCACCGTCATATCCAGCACATCAAAAATGCTTTTTCCCTTGTACTTCACATCCAGCGTTTCGCGGTTATACCGTTTGCCGCTGCAGACCTCGCAGGGCACATATACATCCGGCAAAAAATGCATCTCTATCTTGATAATGCCGTCTCCCGAGCAGGCCTCGCACCTGCCTCCCTTCACATTGAAGCTGAAACGCCCTTTCTTATAACCCTTCGCCTTGGCATCCGGCGTCGCCGCAAACAGATCTCTGATCATATCAAAAACGCCCGTATAAGTGGCCGGATTGGAGCGCGGCGTTCTACCGATCGGCGACTGATCGATACTGATCACTTTGTCAAGCTGCTCTAACCCCAGAATATCGTCATGGGCCCCCGCAATTGTTCTCGCCCGGTTCAAAGTCTTTGCCAAATGTTTGTACAATATCTCATTGACCAGAGAACTCTTTCCGGAACCTGACACGCCTGTCACACATGTCATGACACCCAGAGGAATCTCCACATCGATATTTTTCAGATTGTTCTCCCTCGCCCCTTTCACAGTCAGATATCCCGTGGGCTTCTTCCGTTCTTCGGGCACCGGTATCTGAAGCTTTCCACTCAGATACTGCCCCGTGACGGATCCCTCCACCTGACAGATCTCCTGAGCAGTCCCCTGCGCCACTACCTCACCGCCGTGGGAACCGGCCCCCGGGCCGATATCGATAATATGGTCCGCTGCCCACATGGTGTCCTCATCGTGCTCCACAACCAGCAGTGTATTTCCCATATCTTTCAGGTTTTTTAAAGTTTTGATCAGTTTGTCATTGTCGCGCTGATGAAGGCCGATACTGGGCTCGTCCAAAATATAGCAAACCCCCACCAGACCGGAGCCGATCTGGGTTGCCAGCCGGATACGCTGAGCTTCACCGCCGGAAAGGGTGGCTGTCGCTCTGGCAAGGGAGAGGTAATTTAACCCCACATCGTTCAAAAATCCCACTCTGGCACGGATCTCTTTCAGAATCTGTTTGCCGATGAGTTCCTGCTGCTTTGTCAGTTTCATCTCCTGCAAAAAAGCACGCAAATCAGAAAGTGACATTGCCGTCAGTTCAAAAATATTCTTATCACACACCGTGACCGCCAGAGATTCCCTCTTCAAACGTCTTCCGCCGCAGAGTTTACAGGGCGTCACCCGCATGTATTCCTCATACTCCGCTTTCATCGTCTCCGAGTAAGTCTCTCTGTAGCGCTGCTCCACGTTCTTGACTAATCCCGTAAACGCCACAGGATAAGTCCCCTCTCCACGCTGTCCTTTATAATACACCTTCACTTCTTTTCCGTCTGTCCCGGAAACTATGACATCTCTGGCCTCCTGCGTCAGTTCTTTCCACGGCGTATCCAGACTGAAAGAGTATTCTTTTGCCAACGCTTCCAAAAGCGCGTGGGTAAAACTTCCGTTATCTTTGCTGGACTGCCAGCCCATCACCTGTATCGCTCCGCCATTTAAGCTGAGCGATTCATCCGGCACCATCAGCCTTGCGTCAAACTCCATCTTATAGCCAAGCCCGAAACAGTCCGGGCAGGCGCCGAAGGGATTATTGAAAGAAAAGCTCCTCGGCTCTATTTCGCTGATGCTGATCTCACAGTCCGGACAGGCAAAACTCTGGCTGAATGTCAGGCTTTCCCCGTCGATCACATCCACGATTGCCAGTCCGCCCGCTAATTCCAACACATTTTCCAGAGAGTCCGTCAGACGCCTCTCTATCCCCTCCTTTATGACAAGCCTGTCCACCACAACTTCTATCGAATGCTTGATGTTCTTTTCCAGCTTGATCTCCTCTGACAGTTCATACAGATTTCCGTCCACACGTACGCGCACATAGCCGCTCCTGCGGGCCCTCTCCAGCACCTTTTCATGCTGTCCTTTCCGCCCTCTCACCACCGGCGCCAGAAGCTGGATCCTTGTCCCCGTCTCCATGTGCATGATATAATCCACCATCTCATCCACGGTTGTCTTCTGGATCTCCCGACCGCACTTTGGACAGTGTGGGATACCGATCCTTGCATAGAGCAGACGAAAATAGTCATAAATCTCCGTCACCGTCCCCACCGTGGAACGAGGGTTCCTGTTGGTAGATTTCTGATCGATGGAAATTGCAGGGGAAAGCCCCTCAATTTTCTCGACATTCGGTTTTTCCATCTGCCCTAAAAACTGCCTCGCGTAGGAAGACAGCGATTCCATATAGCGTCTTTGTCCCTCCGCGTAGATCGTGTCAAAAGCCAAAGACGATTTGCCGGAACCCGACAGCCCTGTCAGAACAACAAACTCATTCCGCGGTACATCCACATCGATTCCTTTTAAGTTATGCTCATTCGCCCCACGGATCTTTATATACTCTCTGGGGCGCATTTTCTTTGCCTCTTCCATTTTTTCTACTCCCTGTCATTCAGTATTTTTTTCAGCTCCAGCATCTTATCGCGCAATTGGGCCGCCGCCTCAAAGTCAAGATCCGCAGCTGCTTTTTTCATCTTCTTCTGCACTTCCGCAATCAACTTCTCAAGCTCTTTCAAATCCATAGATTCCGGATCTTTCTCAAACCGCACTTCCTCTTTTGTCACGGTCTTCGATATGCTGATCAAATCTCTGACCGCCTTGCGGATCGTCTGGGGGGTAATGCCATGTTCTTCATTGTAAGCCTGCTGCAGTTTCCTACGCCTTTCGGTCTCCTCAAGGGCCGCCCGCATGGAATCCGTAATCATGTCCGCGTACATTACTACATGACCGTCCGCGTTTCTGGCGGCACGTCCGATGGTCTGGATCAGAGAAGTCTCCGAACGCAGAAATCCCTCTTTATCCGCATCCAATATGGCAACCAGAGATATCTCCGGAATATCCAATCCTTCTCTGAGCAGGTTGATCCCTACCAGCACATCGAACACATCGAGACGCATATCCCGTATGATCTCCGCCCGCTCCAGCGTATCAATATCGGAGTGAAGGTACTTTACACGGATCCCCACTTCTTTCATGTAATCTGTCAGATCTTCCGCCATCCTCTTTGTCAGCGTCGTCACAAGCACTTTGTTTTTCTTTTCCGTCTCCTTTCTGATCTCGGAAATCAGATCGTCGATCTGCCCCTCCACCGGGCGCACCGCCACCTCCGGATCAAGCAAACCCGTGGGACGGATGATCTGTTCCACCCGCATCAATTCATGCTCCGCCTCATATTTGGAGGGCGTCGCCGACACAAACATCATCTGATCGATATGAGTTTCAAATTCCTCAAAATTGAGCGGCCTGTTGTCCAATGCGGAGGGAAGCCTGAACCCGTATTCCACCAACGTGTTTTTTCTGGAGCGGTCTCCCGAATACATCCCGCCGATCTGAGGGATCGTCATGTGGGATTCATCTACGATGATCAAATAATCATCCTTAAAGTAATCCATCAGAGTGAAGGGAGTGGCGCCGGGCTCTAACCCGTTCAGAGGTCTTGAATAGTTCTCTATACCGGAACAAAATCCTGTCTCCCGCAGCATTTCAATATCAAAATTTGTCCTCTCGGATATCCTCTGGGCCTCCAGCAGTTTATCCTCGCTCTTAAAGAACCGAACCCGTTCCTCCAGCTCTTTCTCAATCTCCACACAGGCTCTGTCGATCTTCTCCTGAGCCACTACATAGTGGGACGCCGGAAATATCATGATATGATTTAGTTCCGCATGGGGCGCTCCGGTCAGAGGGTCCACCTCCATGATCCGGTCTATCTCATCCCCGAAAAACTCCACCCGAATCAGGTAGTCACCCCCCTGCGCCGGATAAACTTCTATCGTATCTCCCCGCACCCGGAAGGTTCCCCGCTCCACATCCATATCGTTTCGGTTGTATTGGATCGCGATCAGTTCTTTCAGCACTTCATCCCTGTCCTTCTGCTGTCCCGGGCGCAGGGATACGATCAGTTCCTTGTACTCGTCCGGGCTGCCCAGTCCATAGATGCAGGATACGCTGGCCACCACGATCACATCCCGCCTCTCAGACAGGGACGCCGTCGCAGAGAGGCGCAGTTTGTCGATCTCATCGTTAATCGATGAATCCTTCGCAATATAGGTATCCGTGGAGGGCACGTAGGCCTCGGGCTGGTAATAATCATAGTAGGACACAAAATATTCCACTGCGTTCTCCGGAAAGAATTCTTTAAATTCCCCATAAAGCTGCCCTGCAAGAGTTTTATTGTGGGCGATGACAAGGGTCGGTTTCTGCAGCTCCTGAATGACATTCGCCATCGTAAAGGTCTTGCCGGAACCCGTAACCCCCAGCAAAGTCTGGAACTGATTACCTTCCTTGAAGCCCTTTACCAGTTCGGCGATGGCCTGCGGCTGGTCGCCGGTGGGTTGGTATTCTGATACTAATTTAAAATGATCCATGATAATAATCTCCATATAGACTATTTCCATTTTGGATATAGTTCACTCCATATAAGTTCCTACTTAATTGTGTAAAATGTCTTGCACAATTAAATATCAATATATTTTAAAATACCTCATTCAAACAAAAATTGCTACATGTAGCAATTTTTACTCCTTCCGCTGCTCTAATTGTATTTTCGCCCTCTCGATTGCCAAATGCAATTTCTCTTCCAATTCTTCTTTGGGTGGCATAGCTGTCAAATACTGAGATACTCTATTATCTCCCTTATCCAATTCGAGCAGTTCAATCACTTCTTCTGACTTTTCAGCACATAATATCAAAGCAACCGGAGATTCTTCATTTTCCATCCTCTCATATTTATTGAGCCAACGCAAATAAAGCTCCACCTGCGCTTTATATTCTGGCTCAAACTCTCCAATTTTCAATTCTACTACAACCAATCTCCTTAATTTCCTATGAAAAAACAGCAAATCTATTTTATAATCTTTTCCATCTATCGTGACCTTTTTCTGCCTTGCCATAAAAGCAAAATCAGTACCCATTTCCAATATAAATTTTTCTAACTCTGATAAAATTGCATTTTCCAAATCTTTTTCACTATAAGTATCCTGCAACCCCAAAAAATCTAATATACACGGATCTCTATAAAACATATCCACCGTCATAACATCCTTCTCTTCCAAAAGTTGAATGTCGTTCCTAATCGTTTTTTCAGGACGTTTGGAGATAGCTGTTCTTTCATATAACATAGATTTCTTTCGTTCTCTTAATGTCCTTACACTCCACCCCTCATTTTTACACAGGACCGCATAAAAATCTCTTTTTAACTCGTCATTTACAGGTAGTAGCTCTTTAAAATGCGACCAGGTTAATTGTTGCGACAATGTAGCAACTTTTTCAAAATCAGGGAATTCCTCATAAAATTGTATCATTCGAAAAACAGAACTTTTCTCATAGGAACGTCCATATCGAAATTCTAATTCTTCACTCAGATTTTTTTACAATAAATTTCCCATACTCCGCTTTCTGTCCATTTAAAATATTATCTTTAAGTTCCTGCCCTATATGCCAAAATAAATATACTGTTTCAAAATTAGCTGTTTCAAATACTTTACGTTTAGCCGTCTCAATCAGCTTAACAATATTATCATATGTTTGTTTATAATTTTCTGGCAAAATCAATTTATCTTTCAAATTAGCTTCCTCTTTGTCATAACTATTTGGGATCATTACTTCTTCCTAAGGCCTCTAATAAATTGGCTACTTTCCATTTTCCACCGTAAAGATCCTGCCGAAACCTCTCACCCCTTCAAAAACACTTTCGGGATCACCGGCAGTCCGCACCACTGTGCTATACTGTTATATTTCTCTCCGATATCCTGAGCAATCCCGACGCCGTATTTGATTCCGCGTACTACTTTACCGATTTCCGATTCCGAATCCTGCACTTCCTCCAAAAACCGTTTCACTTTGTTGAGCGCACCGGATTTCACCATTTCTTCCTTTGTTTCCGCACTGTCCAATCTTGCTATACTTTTCTCTATCTTTTCAAATTCTTCACTCAATTCGGGATTCTCATACACTACCTCGTCTTTTAAATCATTGAGGCATCCCTGCAGTTCGTTTATGCTGTTCTTGATCTCTATAGCTATTGTATTTTCAACAGAATTTGCATTTCTGTTTTCACTGCTGTTTGTATTATTATTTTCGATAACAATATGCGGATTAACCTGAATGTTCGGCATGATCTCCCTCCTCATTTTACTGCGCGTCTTTGTGTCCTCCACACCGTCCAACAATTTGCAGACATCCACCAGCTTCAGCGAATCTTTACACCTCTCCGACATTAGCATTTCCTCTTCCAGCCTCAACAAATAGCGGTAATCATGCAAATACGAACAATGTTCCCCACAATTACATCTCACATATTCCTTATATTTAATTTTAGGCACGCTTTTATGTATCTCGTCAAAATATTTTCGTATGATCGTCAACAGATCTCTGTTATTTCTGCTGCTCTTTCCGATCACTTTTATCTCTATTTTCCGCTCCGCAATACCGTCAAAAAGCTTTACATGCCCTATCGAATCCTCATATTTTAAGTACGCACCCTTCTTCCAGCATACTTTCTTTCCGTTTTCTTCTACAAGATAAGCGTTTGCCTTCACGATAAATCTCGTCATGACACCGGCGGGAAGAAATTCATAATTATACTGGAAATTCAGCATTTGTTTATTCTTGGTATCCAGCCCCATCAAAACTTCCTCATTTTCCAGAAGTTCCGCTATCAGATACTCTCTATTTTTATTTACCTCAAAGGAAAGCTGAAAATTCTCCATCAGTCGGAGAATGATCGGATAGATCTCCTCGGGATATTCGGCGGTATCTTTCCAAATCTTCGGCAGGTCGTCATAATATAAAATTCCATTGCGGTTTTTCAGAATAGTATCCTGCACATCCAGAACTCTATATACCGCATTGGTCCCCCACTCCGGCTTAAGTATTACAATATTCTTCAAAAACAGATCATTTTGAAAATTAATAATAATTCCCAAGTCGTGCAGGTATTTGCTCAAGCTCAGAGCTTCGCCGGATAAAATATTATATTTCAGGCATATTTCCTGATATCTCTTATACGTGATAATATTTTCTTTCTCGGCAAGGCTTTCCAGCTCCATTCTCACATTCAGCCAGCTTGACAGCCAGACCATTCCCATCAACGGTAATTTTGTCGTTTCCTCCACTATCACATCCCGCAAATGCTCAATTTCGATATTCATTTTGCAGCTTACTTTAAAAGAATCTATCACCTGCGGAAATCTTTCCCTGATACTTTTCAAATCCAGCTGCCTGATACTATTACGGCTGTCGCATTTATTGACAACGATAATGATCGGGCTGTTGTAAGCAAAGGATTCTATCGTATGCAGCCAATAATCTATCCGGCCGTATTCCTCCTCCTGCCTTGCATCCCACACAAAAATATAAAGGGAACGATTCGTCAAAAAGAACTGGTGGGTAGCGTGGTATATCTCCTGGCCCCCGAAATCCCATATATTAAGCTTATACTTTTTGCCTCCGGTTTCAAATTCCCACGGTTCAATGGCAATCCCCTCGGTGGAAGCCGTCTCGTCATATTTATCATTCTTCAAACGGTTCAGCAGACAGGTCTTTCCTACTCCCCCCTGCCCGACAATGATCATTTTAGACTCGTTTACTTCTATCTTCTCCGTGTCATTCTGATATCGTAAAATATAATTGATAACCTCTAACGGCGACTGACTTATAATTTCCGGCGGAATGATTTTCTCAAAAATGGACTTCGTCAGATACAGGCTTTTGATTTTCTTCAGTTCCCGGCATGAATCCGGCAGACGGTCTACTTTTGTTCCCCATATGCACAACACTTCCAGTTCTTTTAACGCCCCTATATTTTCCGGCAGACATGATATATCTGCTTTCGGCAAATATAAAAATCTCAAATGAACCAAATCACATATCTCATCGGGCAAATCTTTGAAATTAAAATCAAGAGCCAGAGATTCCAGCTTTTTTAACGATAATATTTCCTTCGGAAACGCTGTGAAGTTATTATGATTCAAATTGACGCGTTTTAAATTCATCAATTCGCCGAATTCCTCCGGCAGATCGACCATATTGCAGCCGTAAGCATCAAACGCCTCCAGTTTCTTCAGTTTCCCTATTTCCGGCGGCAAAACAATACTCTTTCCGCATGATTCCTTCACGTTAATATAAAGACGCTTTAAATGTATCAGCCTTCCTATCTCCGCAGGTATTTCCTGAATTTCCCCAATCAGCAAGCCTAATTCTTCCCAGTTTTCCCTTTCCGCTTTATCAATAATCTGTAGAAATTTTTCCGAATTCGAAACGTCTATAAAGCCAACATCAAATCCGGCACTTAGTTCCCAGTGATCCTCCCAATAACCTTCCTCTGCAATCTCCAAAAGTTCCTTTGACTGGAAATTTATTTCTTCCTCCGCAGGATATTCATAATCATAGTACGCCGCTACATCGATCTCTTCATCGAAATACTTTTCCATTTGTACTCTCCCGCTTTTCGCTTATCCCCAAACCTTCTCCTCAAAACACGCCATACGAAATTATGGCTTTCCTGATTATAGCATATACCATTTTATTTGTATAGCGATCAGAGACAATTTTTAGAACATTTGTTCTTTTTGTTTTCATACAAAAGCGGCAGAAAACCTCCTAAAATTTCCTGCCGCCCAAAAGACTTTTCATCTGCTGCGCCGCCCTGACGTATCCTATTACCGCCAAAGGATACATCATCACATAATAAGGGAAAATATACCGCGCCTTTGCTTCCCACAAGATACTAAAGAAAAATCCCCCTATGATCGTCACTGCCAAAAGGCCGGCAAGGGGCAGCGTATCTCTGCGAAGAGCAAAAAGATAGTACAATAACATCCCAAAATATACGAGAAACTGCATGGCCTCTGCAAAATGAAATATCCTGTCGTGCACCTCCGGTACAAAATACAGCCTCTCCAAAAAGCTTCCCTGTTCCGGACGGTTGTTTTTCAAATTATCAGCGCTGAAATAAATGCTCTGATAAAGCGGCTCACTCCACTGTGACAATATCTTCCGCTTAAAAAACCATCTCGCATATGCCGGATCGTTCTTAAACGCTTCCATCCTCTCCTCTATATAAGAGTCCATCACAGCCTCCGTCGCCTCGTAATCAAGTTCCAAAGAATAAAGCACATCCTTCCCCAGATTATTATACCAGCCGCATCTCCCCTCCTGCTCCATCATTCCCATCGCAATCCACGAATTTACCGGCAGCCCGTCATGATGTTCAAATCCCGAGCGGATCTCATACATCTTATAGATTCCCTGATAGGCGAGAAAAGAACATAAAACCGACAAAAGCGCCGCCAGACCAATCTGCCATCTGCGATAGCAGATCATATGAACCGCCGCCAAAAGACACAGCGCAATCAGCAATATCATACTGTTTTTGCGCACCAACACTGCCATGACGCAAGCCGCTACAATGCCTGCAAGCCAGCCTTTACTCCGGCCGCTTTCCCATTTCACGGCAAACCACGCGGCAAGCATCGAAAAGAAGACGCTCGGCACTTCGCCGTAAACCCAGCTTGTATAACAGACCAACGGAACGCAGCCCATCATAAGCAGACAGTAGGCGGCCCTTATCGCAAAGATATCTGTCTGTTCCTTTAACAGGCAATACCCGAGAAACACAATGCCCACCGCCATACTCGCGCACATGATCTGATATGCAAAATAATTGTAAGTCCCGAATATCAGAAACAGCAGTTCCACGAAAGCAATCAGCCCTAACTGATGGGGATAAATTTCACAATAACCGCCGTTCCCGAGAAAGGAATACTGTCCCTCCAGAAAATACGACGCTCCGCCGTATATAAATGCCTGATCCCCCACCGGCTGCCTGTCCAGCGCACTGATCCACCAAAAACAACAGCATGCCATCCAGAGCATGGATACGCACAAAAAGACGCGCTCAATCCAGATCATGCACCGCTTCGTCAATTTTTTCTCAAGATGCAGCAACACCAAAACAGCGGCAAAAAAAATCCCCGCCGCCAAAATATTGCGCTCCGGATTATCCCGCATATCAATCGGGAACTCCCGCGCCTGCGGAAATATATATTGAGAATACCGCAGGCTGTAATATATCAGATAAAAAAATATTCCCGCTCCTGTCACTTTTACCACGCCGTATGCCAGCGACCGGATCTTCTCTGTCTTCACCGGTTTCTCCCCCGTTCCTCCGCCAGACTTTCATCCGCCGTAACCTGCCCCCACAGCAGTTTTATCCGTGCAGTTTTTTCTCCAAAAACTTCCTTGCTTCCTCTAACTGGTTATCGGTACTCTCCTCTCCATAGTAGGCCTCCGCGTCAAACTCCACCTCCACATCCGGCTCAATGCCCGTTCCGTGGATATTATTGCCGTGAGGCGTAAAATAAGCGCTTGTGGTAAGTTTTATACCGGAACCATCCGAAAGCTGGATGATCTTCTGAACGATCCCTTTCCCGTAAGTGGTTGTTCCCATCACAGTCCCCACACCATGATCTTTAATCGCTCCCGTCAGCACTTCCGACGCGCTGGCGGAACCGCCGTTCACTAAAACCACTAACGGCATCTCTATTTTCCGCGTGCCGTCGCAGGCATATTCCACGCGCCCGCCGCCCTTATCTTCCGTGTAGACCACCAGCCCCTCCGGCAGGATCTGCTGCCCGATACTTACCGCCGCGTCCAACAGACCGCCCGGATTACCCCGAAGATCCAAAATTAGCCCCTTCGCGCCGGAACCTTTCATCACGGCATAAGCTTCCGTAAACTGATCCACCGTGACATCTTTAAATTCCGAAATAGCAATATAACCGATCTCCTCGTCCAGCATCTCCGATGTCACCGTCGGATTATTCACTTTCCTCCGCACCACATCCTGCTCGAAAGCTGCGCCGTTCCTGATCAGGGTCAGAGTCACATGAGTCCCCTCCTCCCCTTTGATCAACGCCGTCGTCTCCTCCAACGTCAGTTGAAAAGTGGAAGTCCCGTCCACCGCATAAATGATATCGTTAATCTGCAGCCCCGCCTCCTCCGCAGGCGTTCCCATGATAACGCCGCTGATGTAAGGCGTTTCTGTCTCCGCATTCATCATCACATAAGCGCCGATGCCGTAATAAACCCCTTCATTGCTCTGCCGCTGACTGTTTAACTCCTCCGCCGTATAATATACCGCGTACTTATCATCCAACGCAGACAGCATCCCTCTGTAGATCCCGGTTTGTATATCCTCCGTCGTCACACCTTCGAAATAGAAATTGTCGTCAACAGTTCTCTCAATAGCAGCCATTTTGCTGAGGGTTTCACTGTTGACCACAGAGTCATCTTTGGAGAGTCCCGTGACAGCCACCTCTTTCGTCGGCCCCTTGTCAAGCAGGATCTTTCCTGCCCATATACCGCAGACCACAAGGGCTGACATCAAAATCCCCGTTATCAGGCCGAGGCCATAACCGCTATTCGATCTTTTCTGTTTTTCTTCCACGTCCATACGCCACCTTTTATACACTGCTGTTTTCTAACCGAGATATTCCCACGGGCTCACATAGCTCCCGTTCTTTCGCACGCTGAAATGCAGATGCGGCCCTGTCGACCTTCCGGTAGAACCCACCGCTGCGATCTGCTCACCTTTTGCAACAAGATCCCCTTTCGACACATACAGCGCGGAAGCATGCATATACACGGTATAGAGATTATCTCCGTGATCTATCATCACATAATTTCCCATACTGCTGCTGTAGGATGCCGCCACCACTTCTCCATCGTAGGCCGCAAGGATCGGGCTGCCGTTCGGCGCCGCTATATCTATGCCGTTGTGAAACTGAGGCACACCCAGAATCGGGTGAATGCGCTCTCCGTATTCCTCCGAGATACGTTTGTAGGACGGAGCCGGAAAACAGAATACGCCGCCGTCATACGTCAGCTTGCGGCCGTTTTCTTCCGCGAGCCTCTTTCTCTCCGCAGCCACCGCCGCCTCCAGCGAAGCAATCAATTCATTCTGCGCCCGGATATCCGCCTCATACTCCTCGATGGCCGCCGCCTTGTTGCCGATATCGCTCTGCTTCGTCACGATCTCCGCTTCCTTGTCTGCGATCAATTGTTCCAGAGAGGCCTCCTCTTTCTGCACGCTCACTTTCGCCGCGTCAAGAACTTCCTTTTCCGCATCCAGCTCTTCCTTGCAGGTTTCCACATACTCCCTGATCAGAGTATACTCCTGCATCTTTCTGTCATCGTAGTCCGAAACCGACTGGATATAATCCAGTTTATTCAAAAGATCGCCAAAAGATTCTGCACTCAGCATCATTTCCAGATAATGATCGTCGTTCTGCTCGTACATCATCTGTATCCGCATCTTCATCGCGGCATACTGCTCATCCTGCTTTGCTATGGCCGCTTCCAGCTCTCCCTCTGTCTCCCGGATCTCCTCTTCCTTTTGCACGATCTTTCCATTCAGTTCGGATATTTTTTTCTGTATTTCTTCCAGTTCACTGTCCAGAGCAACCACATAGCCTTCCAGATTTGCCTTTTCCCCTTCCAGCCGCTCCTTCATAGCTTTGATGTCACTCAGTGCCGATTCTATCTGCTTTTTTTCATTCTGCGCATTAGATATCTGGCCCTCTTTCTCCCGTATGCTTTCGGACGTAATGGAAGAAAGAGAGTCAGCCCGGCTCTCTCCGCTTACAGACAGGGCAAGCGCCAGACACAGCACGGCCCCTATACATTTTTTCGTGTGTCCTCTCTTCCTCATATCTTCCTCAGAAATTCACAAAATAAACAGCTCACTTTTATACGCCAAGATGTTTCCTAACCGTAATAAAACTGCCAAGGAATCCGATCCCTACTCCGATTCCCAGCGACAGCGGCAGCAGTGTGTGAAAAATGTCCGTCACCGGCAAAAAGGTCAACAGATTTGTCAAAATAGAGAACCTCTCCAGCACATAGGCCACCGCCTTATTGTACACAAAATAAATAATGATAAGCGGAATCCCCGCTCCCACTAACCCGATCATGATCCCTTCCACGACAAACGGAAAACGCACAAAAAAGTCCGTTGCCCCAATGTATTTCATAATGGTAATCTCTTCTTTTCGCACATTGATACCGATCGTCACGGTGTTGCTGATCAAAAATATGGATACCCCCAGCAGGATCGCAATCAGCCCAATCGATACATAGCCTAACAGCGAATTAAATCCTGTCAGCATGTCCGCAGTAAACTGTGAACGATTTACTTTTCTGATTCCCGCAGTGGACTCCAGATATGTCACAAGGGAGTCCTGCATAGAGACGTCGCTCAGATAAACCCTGTAATTTGCACAATTCTCCAACGGATTTTCCGTAAATCCCTCCGCATACTCGGGGGGATATCCCGCCAGCCAGTCTTCCCAAGCCTGATCTGCGGAAATGTATTCCACTTCCGCCACCTCCATCCTTGCGGATATCTTCTGTCCGATCTCCTGTATGACAGAATCTTCTGTCCCCGGCTCAAAAAATACGGTGACGCAGACGCCCTCCTCCGCGTTCTGCACGATATTCTGCAGGTTCACCACCACAGAGTAAAAGATGCCGAACATAAACAGACATGCCGTGATCGTGGCGATGGACGCCAGCGAAAAAAGCTTATTCCGGAAAATATTGCGGAAGCCCTGTCTGATGGTATAAAAGAATGTACTAATCCTCATCGATATACGCTCCCTTCTCCTCGTCGCTTATGATCACGCCCTTTTTTAACGTCACCACCCTCTTTTCCATCTGATTGACGATCTCTTTGTTGTGGGTCACGACAAGTACCGTCGTCCCGTTCTTATTGATCTCGTCAAGCATATCCATGATCTCCCATGAATTTTTCGGATCCAAATTACCGGTGGGCTCGTCGCACAGCAAAAGTGTCGGCTTGTTCACCAGTGCACGTGCAAGCGCTACCCTCTGCTGTTCACCGCCGGAGAGCTGCTTAGGCTTCGCTTTATATTTTCCCGCAAGTCCCACGGAAGACAGGATCGCCGGTACATTTTTCCGCATCTGTTTTGCCGGCGTCTGGATGATCCTTTGTGCAAACGCTACATTCTCATAGACGTTCCTGTCCTTCAACAGACGGAAGTCCTGAAATACGATGCCGATATTGCGGCGAAATTCCGGCACTTTCCGGTGTCTGATCCTGTTCAGATCATACCCCAGTACCCTGACATCCCCCTCGGTGGCTGTCAGTTCCCGCAATAACAACTTAATCATTGTGGATTTTCCGGATCCGCTGTCCCCCACGATAAACACAAATTCTCCCCGCCTGATGCGCAGACTGATATCGTTAAGCGCCGGAGACCCTGTCTCGTAAGACTTGCTCACATGATCCAAGACGATGATATCTCTGTCGCCGCTCTTTTTCTTCCGTTTCTTCTTTATCGTTTTCTCCGCCACTACTATCCTGTTCCTCTCTGTTTTCATATTAAGTGGTTTTTTAATAGTCCAATGTTTCCATATAATTCATATATTTTACGACCATCAGCGCTATCTTGAAAGTAATGGCATCTTCAAAGACGCGCAGGTCAAGTCCCGTCGCTTTCTGCAGCTTATCCAACCTGTAGACCAGCGTATTCCTGTGGATAAAAAGCTGCCTCGAAGTCTCCGACACATTCAGGCTGTTCTCAAAAAATTTGTTGATCGTCGTCAGAGTCTCCTCATCGAAATCGTCCGGACTCTTTCCGCCGAATATCTCCCTGATAAACATTTTGCAAAGCGGAATGGGAAGCTGATAGATCAGACGTCCAATGCCCAGTTCACTGTAGGCCACCACATTCCTGTCGCCGAAAAATATTTTCCCCACATCAAGAGCCATCCGCGCTTCCTTGTAGGAACGGCTGACATCCTTGATCTCCTTCACCACTGTTCCGTACGCCACCCGGGGATTTTTCATATTTTCTTTTATGAGAAAACTCTCAAGCGCTCTTGCTCCCTTGTCGATATCCGCCAAAGAATCTCCGTCCAACAGATCCCGCACCACGATAACATTATTCTCATCCACAGCCGTCACAAAGTCCCGGCTGTTCGTATTGCCGCTTCTCACCAGTTCCAACACGTTGCAGTCTTTTGTGCTGTCGGTCTCAATGATCAGTACCACTCTTCTCACATCCGCCTGAATATGCAGCTTTTTTGCCCGGCTGTAGATGTCCACCAGCAGAAGGTTGTCTAACAGCAGATTTTTGATGAAGTTGTCTTTGTCAAAACGCTCCTTATACGCCACCAAAAGCGCCTGAAGCTGGAACGCCACCATCTTGCCGACCATATAGACGTCCTCGCCGGTCCCGCCCGCGATCAATATGTACTCTAACTGCTGTTCATCGTATATCTTAAAATACTGATAGCCCTGAATCTCCTGCGAGTCCGCCGGAGACTGTGCAAACTCCACGGCCGGCCTCTCACACTCATGCATAGATATGGTCGCGGCAACTTCCTTTCCGTCCACATCCATAATGCAAAGTTCCACTCTGGCAATGGCCTTCAATCCTTCGATCGTGTTTTGCAAAATCTGATTTGAGATCATACCCCTTCCCTCCTGTGCACAGACCGCATATCCGCAATACGGTTTGCTTCTTTATACATTTTCAACAATACATTTTCATCCCTTAAAAGGCATTTTTTATGGCCTATTTTCTATTTTAAAACAAATGCACAAATAAATCTACCTCTTTTCGAAGATTTTTTGTCTGTTTTTTTATGTTTTTTCCAAATTTTGTATATATTTGCTAATATGCAACGTACACAAAGCACGGGTCCCGAAAATATTTTTGCTTTACGCGCCGAATTGACAAAAAGAAGCTTTCCGCTTATACTGAACTGACAAACTATAAAGTAATTGCTTTGCAAATGCTTTATGAAAGGAGTGATGCCATATGGATATCGCCGGTTTATCAACTGCTATGTCTATGTCCAAAGTGCAGACGGACTGGGGCATGAAAATGCTGTCTAAATCTATGGATGCCGCCAACGTGCAGGGTTCACAGATCGCCCAGATGATTGCATCCGTTCCCACCGCACAGATGGAACTTTCCGTCAATCCGGGCATCGGCGGGCTGTTTGATGTCCGCGTCTAAAAGGCTCTTCGCACTGCAAAGGAAATGACGGAACCGAGAAAGACAGGAATCTCTTCAAAAAGGGGTTCCTGTCTTTTTATTGCAAAGCGGCCGCCACAGCCGCAAACACCATATAGGCAAGCGCGACCGCCATTCCCGCCGCCAGCCAGACGCTCCGGAGTCTCTCCTGCCTGACCTTTCTGGAAGCCCACACCGTCCTCAGAAAATTCTGTTTTCCCTCGTTGGCAGCCATCCACGTCAGCACGCAGAAAGCTACCGCCGTGCAGGCTACCGAAAGGAACAGGTAAACAGCGATCACAAAGGCCATCTCCCCGCTTCCGAGAGCAGCCGCAGCCATTTCCTCCTCCATCCCTTCCGGCATCAACCTGTCACTAAGATAGAGCAGACATACGCTCTGCCCGTTAAAGATCATGTGTATGATAAATGAGGTCGTGGTGGAGCCTGTGGCCTCCGCAGCCAGCGCCATCATAATGCCAAGCAGCACCGCATAAGCCGCCTGATTGAAATTCATATGCATCAAGGCAAACAACACGGCGGAAAGTATGATCGCCCCGAAGATATTGCCGGATTTTCGGAATCCTCTGAAAAAAGCCCCCCGAAAAACCAACTCCTCCCCAAAGGGCGCAAGGACCGCCATCAGGAAAAACATGATAACAAAGGGGACGTCCAAGACGTCCCCCATAATGCTTTCTACCGCATTGTCCACAAATAGCATAGATATCGCATTTGCAAGCGTTGATAACGGTATGATCAAAACCGTGAAAAGGATCGTCATAAGCGCCGTAGATTTTTTGATGGGTCGAAATCCCAGTACATCCCTGAATATCTTTTCAGGGGTACCTTTCTTTCGCCCGACCAGAATCACGAAAATAACCGGTGCTATATTCATGGCCTGCGCCAATATCAGATTCGCTGTAATGTGGATATCTCCCGCTCCTCCCAGCAGATAATACACTGTCATGCCGATTCCGACAAGAAGCTGCAGCGCCACCAACAGGAAGAAAGATATCCCGACCCTTTTACTGTTCATGTATATCAGTCATTCTCCATCATAAAATTCACCAATTTACCGATATCCTCCGGCTCGTATGCAATAATCTCCAACTCGGGAATCTCCCCGTTTGAAAAGATGTTGGCCATGGACACATACTGGGACAGTTTGGATTTGAGATTCAGTCTGTCGCCCTCGCCCGTAACCAGCTCTACTTTACCTGCGCAGCTATCAACTACCTTGAAAAATTTTTCGATGTTCTTAATGTTCTGTACTTTCATAATTGTACTCCTTTCCTCCCGCGTGTCTTTGCGGGAACTACACTTTAATCATTTTGTCTACAATTTTGATTTTACTCAATTTTTTCCAAAATGCAATAGTCGGAAAACGTTTTCTCTCTTTTTACCTTCCTTTTTTCAAAATTGATTTTCCGTATTGGTAATGTTGCACAGTTTCCGAACCGAATTTTCACCGATTTCCACACGTCTCTGCCTGTATAGCCCCCCTAAAGCGCGTTTGAACTCGTTTTTGCTCATCCCTGTCTCCTGACGGATAACCTCGGGGGACGCCTTATCGGAAAAGGGCAGCTCGCCGCCGTAACGGTCTATGAGTTCCATCAGCCTTTCCCCATCCTCGTCCATCTGCAGATATGCCTTCTGCCGCACGGACAGTTCCAACTTGCCGTCCTCTTTCACCCCCGCCACTCTGGCGCTCACGATATCCCCTACCCGGTGCCTTTTGCCGCCGTAGAGTTCCTTTTTGGGGATCAGCGCGGAATACTGATCATCCACCGCCACAAAAACACCAAAATTGTCGCTGATCTCGTAGACGCGCCCGGTTACGGCGTCGTTTTTTCCGTAGGGACTATCCGTCCGCAGATAATGATATATCTTCATCGTGGCGCAGAGTCTGCCGCTCTTATCGATATAGAGGGCCGCAAGGCACTCCTCGCCGGCTTTCACCTTTACCGTCTGTTGCTTAAAGGGCAAAAACAGATCTTTCTCCAGCCCCCAGTCCAAGAATGCACCGATCCCCGTCACATCCGATACTTTTAAAAGCGCAACCTCACCCATCATAAGCTTCGGTGTGTTTACGGTCGCGATCGGCCTGTCCGAGGAATCCCTGTAGAGGAAAACCTCCAGTTCATCTCCCTTTTTTGTCCCCTCCGGCACCTGCTTTTTCGGCAGGAGCACTTTCTCATTTCCGTCCCCCAGATAGACACCGAAGTCTACTTCCTTCACCACTGTCAGCGTCTGTTTTTTTCCTAATTCCAACATAACCTGTTCTCCCGTTCTTTTCTGCACGCTGTCACTTCCGCGCGCGCTGTATCTTTCCTTATCTCTCCCCTGTCAGTTCCACCACTGCATAGGGTTCGCCGCTTTTCTGATTGAGGCTCACCGTGATCACATTTTCCTTCCGGTATATGACCGGATAAAACACGTCGTCCAGATACGCCTGCTTCTTGTATTCCGCCCGCAGCCTTCTGACTGCAAATCCTTCCTCCGGATACTCCAGAGCCATTTTCACATACTGTCCGTTGTTGACATGATGATTCGTATCCAGATAATGCCTTGTGATGACAAAGCTCTGTCTCTCTTCGCCGCCCTCCGGTATCACGATCTTTCTGGGCAGATACTCCATCTCTATCTTCGGCTCCGTCCGGTACCCCTCTATCATCTCTTTCAAAGGCTTTACCGGCTTTCCGGTATCCAGATCAAGCAGCGTCCAGATCGAGTTCGCGGCCGCTATCCTCTTCCCCTGTTTATCATCCAACCAGAAATTACGAAAACCGATGAATCCCCTGAAATCATAGGGCAGTGTTCCCACCTTTACCCTCTCTCCGATCTCCGGATACCTTTCAATGTCGATCTGCCAAGAGCCAAGCGCCCACACCAGATTGTTCTGCAGCATATATTTTACGCCAAGTCCGAGATCCTCCGAATGAAATGTAGAACAGTCCTGAAAATAGTTAAGCAGCCCCTCCGGCGTCAGTTTATTTTCGCAGTCCGCCTCGCTGTACCTGATTCTGGCGTCATAGATATACATATCCGCTCGCTCCTTTTATTCAGAAAATTTAAGCCTCGGGATTTTTCCTCCCGAGGCTTTTAGCAGGTCAACCCTGTCGCGCAGGGCTACAAGGATTCGAACCTTGAAATGACGGAGTCAGAGTCCGTTGCCTTACCGTTTGGCGATAGCCCTTTGACTTACTCTAGGTATTATACAGGATTGTTTTCTAAAATGCAAGTACTTTTTTATAAAAATTGTTCCAAATCTTTTTGGCATTTTATTCCGTCCTGTCCATATCTCTGCTCCGGCAATTCTAATTTTACTTTTCTGTTCTCCGAAAAAGAGGTTTCCAGTCGAGATTTTTATATTGCCCTTTCTGCCAAAATGCCGTAATAGTATATGTAGGAACACTCGACTTTAAAAAAACCATCTGCTGCGCATCATTATACCCTAATGCCGAACTCTCAACCCGCTCTCTGTCCCAGTTTTCTTTATAACTTCCATTGATTTTTTTTTGGGATTCCAAAATCCCGATACCTGTCTCACGCAAAAAATCAACTACGGGCAGTCGCTCCTCCTTACTGCCAAATATCTCATCCTGCTCCAACACTTTTTTACTCATATCCTTCGGATAAACAAAATTTACTTTTTCAACGCCCAACTCCCTCAATTTTTCTTTCGATATGCTCTCATTTTCTGAATTAAGCATTAGAAACGTGCAGATAATTGATTTTGTCTTCAGTTTTTCTCTCATAGATTCTTCCAGCGGATTCACATGGTGTTCTTTTGTCTCTCTATTCTCTTTCGGGACACCCATGTATTCCTGCATGATTGATTGAAACTGTTTCCCAGAATAGGAACCGTCATCAAAAAAGATGATCGCCGTATTGCCATCCTCCGCCAAAGCTTCCTCCAGCTTTTCTTTGACAATGATCTTTTTACCCTCCAGCTTTACATCATTAAAATAATACGCCAGATGTTTTCCGCTATCTCTAATGCTGCCTAAAGGTACTATATACAGTTCATCGTCAGGCAGCTTCATATCATTCAGAGCCGCAGTAATATTTTCAGCCACAAATTTCCTGTCCACAAACACGGAAGACATCAAAAGTTTGTATATCCCTTTTACAATTGTTCTGCTCTCTCCCTTTCTCGAGCAGGCGCAAATAATCTGTTTAAAAAAATATTCAATTTCTTTCTCCTTGACAGAATATCCGGCAGGCCCTTCATAGGCAACAAATTTTTCCTTTATCTCTTTGACCTGATTCATTGAAATGTAATTATAAAGGAGAGAATTCCTCACTAACTCAGGTGTGTCATCATAATATCCCTTGTCCAACAATTTTTTGCAGTTTTTCACCTCTTCATCAGAGCTGAATTTACCACATGCTCTGCATTCATCTTTTAAAAGAATACTATATTTATGGTATAATACTTTTTCCAAAGCCAGATACATCAGGTACCTGTTTTCTACAGTCGTAACAAAATAGGACGCTGAACTGCTGGTTTCTCTGCTGCTGACTAACTCATACCCTCGAAATTCCCGTTTTCTTCCGTTATACATATCTATCGGCACTTGAATTTTGCTATGTTCAAATACATTCGTAGGGGACTGTATAACAAAAATCTTTTTATTTTCATCAGCGTTTTCTTCAAGGCCCATCAGTCCGCAAATCTTTATATACTCATTTTGCACTATTTCCAGCAGCTTTTTTTCCTCCTCTGAATGCAGGCTGGTCAGCACCTCGTCGAATAAGCTTTCTCTGGCGCTTTGAGATCCCTCTAAATATTCCGGCATAATGCAGGCAATTCTTTTTGCCATATTCCGTGCATAAATATTTTCCCATTCTTTCTGCACTCTATCTATTATTTTTACGTCTGCCTCACCTCTTCCGGATTTTAACTGCCGGAAAAAATACTTATTAAAATCTCCGTCTGTATATTCTAATATTTCCAAAAATGAAGTAAACAGGGGATCTTCCAACCGCGCCAACTCGTTGATCAGTTCCCGCAGTTCCGTCTCAGCCGTCAACACTTTATGATGATAATATACGCTGTCAAACATGATAGTTCTTGCAATACATAACTGAAACAGCGCTTTCTCCGCAGAGTCCGACATTGCAAGCTCGTAGTAAGGCTTTGAGTCGTCAGTTTCCACATGCCACAATTCAGACTTATTGATCTCTTTTGTTTCCACAACGCTTAACTTCTGCGTCAGTCTGGAAATATCAACGGCAACCGGAACATGCGTCACATGGGAGTCTCTGGATAAATAGTCGCATTTATCCGCGTCTATGGGACCGTTTATGATACTGCTGTACGGAAGGATATCTCTGTCAACAGGAACACCCACGATGAGTCCGGAAATATAATCAACCAATTTATCATAATCTTTTTCGTTCTCCGGCTTAATTCCTTCCAAAAGATTTCCAACACACTTTAACAATCTTCGCACTTCAGAAGTATTTACCATCATACAGCCCAATATTTCATGCAAAGCCGCTCCTTTTCGAGCACGCTTTTCAAATGTCTCCAATATGCCGCTTATTATTTTTTCATGTCTTGGATATAATGGACTCTTTGCGAAATAATGTTCTGAAACATGACTGAGAAACATATGACCGGCATCATGGAAGACTGCCGCGAGCCTGACAACTGACCTGAAATACTCCTTTTGTGATTCCGTTTTATCTATTTCACATTTGTTTAAGGAAACAGCCATCCTATCGGCCAGAAAAACGACCCCCAGCGTGTGATAAAATCTTGAATAATCACTGCCGCAATATACAAAACAAGCCAACCCTAACTGCTTGATCTCCCGCAGTCTCTGTAACAGAGGAGAATCTAAAATATATATCTCTCCGGAAGAAAACTCTATATTTCCCCAAACAGCATCAAATATTTCTTTATTCCGCCGGCTCATCTCTGTTCTCTCAAGATAGTCATTGTATTTTTTTAATTTCCGGCTCGTAAACTCCTCAACTTCATCAAAAACTGCCTTAAACGGCTCGTCCCTAAACATTTCATAAAACGACATTTTGTTTTCTCCCAACTTTTCCTAATGAAGCTCTGCACCACGGCGAAAACAACTGACCAACTCTCTCATTACCTTCTGCTCAATTCCCAATTCTCTGTTATTAAGTAATTCTTCTGCATATGGTTTTTCCAGCCGGATATTAGCTTTTACATAATAGGGATTCTCCAAAGATACCAGTCTTCCGTTAAAATTCTCTATCAACTGAGCAAACTGGCGATATTCTCCTCTGGTAGAATATTTTAAAAAGAGCAGTTCCAATTTGTTTGCGTATGGTCCGAAATCACTCTCATGGGCCTCAAAATATTGCGCCATATTTTCTATACCGGACTGAAAAAGCACATTATTGATAGGTATAGTCAGTACACTCTCATTAAACAAAGCCGCCAGAAACTGTTTTACGAACAATCTTTTCGGATCAGTCACTGTACTTAACCTCTTTTCTAATAGTTATAACTTCCTTTTATTTTTATACTCTATCATAAAAGCCTATATCTTACAAGCAGGCACTTACAAAAATTGTTCCAAGTCTTTCCTGTCATTAGAATATTTATATGCATTCTCCACTGTAATATACCCGCCCCGAACCAAACGGCACAGATCGCCGTTCAAGGTATGCATACCATTAGCTGACGAAGACTGCATGACAGAACTCATCTGGAAACATTTATTCTCACGGATCAGATTTAACACCGCGTCCGTTCCGGTCAGGATCTCAGTGGCGGCAGTGCGCCCTCTTCCGTCCGTCGTAGGGATGAGGCACTGTGTGATAACGCCTTTCAGGATCCCGGAGAGCTGCGTCCTGATCTGATTCTGCGCCGCAGCCGGACAGGCGTCGATGATCCTGTCTATGGTCTGCCCTGCCCCCGTGGTATGGAGCGTCGACATCACAAGATGCCCTGTCTCGGCGGCCGTCACCGCAGCCGAAATCGTCTCATAGTCGCGCATCTCCCCCACCAGTATCACATCCGGATCCTCACGCAGAGCGCTGCGCAGCGCCCCCGCAAAACTGCCCACGTCTTCCCCCACCTCCCGCTGATGGATCAGGGAAAGTTTGTCCTGATAGACGTACTCGATAGGATCCTCCACGGTGATGATATGTTCGGAACGGTTCTCATTGATATACTGAATCATAGCGGCAAGGGTCGTCGATTTTCCGCTGCCCGTAGGCCCTGTCACAAGGATCAGACCGCGGGGCTCTGCTGCCAGTTCCCTCAATACCTTCGGCAATTTCAGCTCTTCCAGCGCCGGGATACGGCTGTTTAACAGACGGATCGTGGCCGCCAGTTTTCCCTGATAACGAAAAACATTCACACGCTGCCTGTTGCCGTCGGGAGTTTCCACCGCAAAGTCCAAATCCTCTCCGGCCTCAAGCCTCTTTCTCCGCCCGTCGTCAAGCATACCGAGAATGAGTTCCCGGACCGCTCCCTCCTGCGGCTGACCGGGAGCTCTCTCCAGCCTTCCGTTGATCCTGAAAAGAAGCGGCCTCCCCTCCGAAATATGGATATCCGAAGTCCCCAGACTTCTCGCAGTCATGATAATATCATTCATTGTGATTCCCTCGCCTTTCTTCCCATACTGCCGCCCTCAGGCATAGTACGCGACCTTCATCATTTCTTCCACCGAAGTGACGCCCCGCTTCACCAGATCTAACGCAGAATCTTTCAGCCGGCGCATCCCCTGCGTGCGGATCACATAATCTTCGATCTCCTCCATATCCGCTCTGGATGTGATCATCCTGCGGACTTCACGATCCACGCGAAAGATCTCATGGATCGCAATACGCCCCGTATACCCGATACCGCTGCAGTAAGGGCAGCCTGCCGGTTCGTGCACGATCCGTATATCTTCCCCCAACATCTGCCGCTCTTCCTTCGTCGTCTCCCTCTCCTTTTTACAGTTGGGACAGAGTTTCCGCATCAGACGCTGGGCCACCGAGCCCACAAGTGAATTGGCTATCAGATAAGGTTCCGCCCCCATATCGGCCAGACGGACGATCGTGGAAACCGCATCGTTTGTGTGGAGCGTGGAAAATACTCTGTGGCCGGTGATCGCGGCGCGGATGGAAATTTCCGCCGTCTGCGCGTCACGGGTCTCCCCCACCATGATCACGTCGGGATCCTGACGCAAAAGCGCCCGCAGGCCGTTCTCAAAATTGAGACCTGAGATGGGATTCACCTGCATCTGATTGATCCGCGGCAGGTTTTTCTCCACCGGATCCTCTATGGTCGAAATATTGATCTGCCCTCTGGAGATCGCTTCCAGAATCATATACAGCGTTGTGGTTTTGCCGGAACCAGTGGGCCCGGTCAAATATATGATCCCATTCGGCGCCTTGAGCATTCCCGAGAAAGCTTGATAATCCGCCGCATCCATGCCGAACGTCTTCTCATAATCGATCTGCGCATTGCCGGAAAGCAGACGAAGCACCGCTTTCTCTCCGAATACCGTAGGAATCAAAGACACACGGATATTCAATGCCTCTCTTTCCATCTTCACCCGAAAATGACCGTCCTGAGGAATGCGCCTCTCCGCGATATCCAGATTTGAAAGAATCTTGATGCGGGCGATAAGCGGCGCCTGCAGCATCTTTTTCAACGTTACAAACTCCACGATGGTCCCGTCCACACGCATACGGACCACAGTCTTATTCTCAAAAGGTTCGATGTGGATATCGCTGGCCCTCGTACTGTAGGCCCGCTGGATCAGTGAGTTCAAAAGATTGATGACAGGAACTTCCCCCTCACCGTCCTCAGCGTCTATCTCCTCCACCTCTACTTCTTCGATGCTGGCGTTTGCCTGTCTGGAAGCCTGCTTTGCCCCGATATCCGCATAGTGATAGTAGATAGCCCTTGTAAGCGCCTCTTTCCCCGAAAGCAAAAGAGTAAGCTCACAGCCCGTCGTCTGCCTGATGTCCTCCAGCCCGTAAAGATTCAGCGGATCGTTAACTACAACAGTCAATGTTTCATCCCGCAGTTCTACCCCCAACACCAGATACTTCTCGGCGAGCTGTCTCGGAATTTTCTCCACCGCCTCGCCGTCCACGTTTATCCGGTCTATCTCCACCTTTTTCAGATCAAGCCGCGTGGCCAAGGCCTCCAACATCTGTTCCTCCGTCACAAACCCGAGCTCGATCAGGATCGCACCGAACCGTTTGCCGCGGTTGTCCTTCTGGTATGCCACCGCCTCCTTGATCTGTTCCTCTGTAATATAACCATATTCTTTTAAGACTTCTCCGATCGGGACATTTTTAAACGTACTCATGGCTTCTCCCCCCGCTCCGACACGCTTTTGTCGCACATGTAAAGCTCTAACTCCAAAGAAACAAGCTCCTGCTCTATCTCTTCCTCCTCAGTATATCCTGTCTGCTGCCCGCGGACATAACTCCGAAGACGGATCCCCGGATAGTCCTTCATCAGCTTATCGAGCAGAGCCTCCACCTGCGCGCTGCTGCCGGCCGCCGTCAGCGTCACAACCGGTGCGTAAATATGCCCCTGACCTCCGGCCGCTCCTTCCGTCTGCGCCCCGACCTCCGGTTCCGCGGGAAAATCCCCCGCCGTCTCAGATACCGGAATATCCGACTGCCCTTCCGCGTAGGGGTACATGACCGTCTGCATCCCTTCCTCCGGCATCGCGATATTTAAATTAAGCGCCTGCATTCCACAGGAAAGCACAATGCCCGTGATCTCTTTGTCCACCTCTTCGCTGCCCAGCATCGGATAAAGATCCTGCGTGGATATCTCGAACAGATCAGACAACTCATTTCTCCGCTTCTCTAACCCGCGGCCTTCCCCAAGCCTTCTGTCCATCTCCTCTTTCTGCGCCGTCAGCAGCGTCACCCTGTCTCCCATATCCATATAGTAACGAAACAAGGGTCTGAAAACAAAAGCTCCGAAGCCGACGATGATCACAAAATATGCTAATATCAGCAAAAGTTTTTTATCCCGTTCCGTCACTTTCATAATACACCTCCGCGCATCGTACAGCTTACTTCCACCTGATACCTCCCCGTGCTGTCCAAATAGCTGTACCCCACATAGTTCACATCCACAAACATGCCCGTATTCTTCAATGTGGAAATATACTGGTTCACGCTGTCCACGATGGGCGTATTGATATACAGTCTAAGTTCTCCCGCTGCCGCATCATAGCTCAACACTCTGACATCCATGTCATATTCTGCAGCCTGCTTGATCCTGTTCGTCACCCCGCTGTCCACCAGCGGATAGGAAGCTTTCATCTGCCTTATCTGCTCGGCTTCCCCCAGCATTCGCTCCATATTGCCGATATCCCGCTGCAAGATCTCTACCTGCATTTTCTCATTCATCTTCTCTGCATCCGTCAGATATTCGGACAGTTCCGTGGCCTTAGCCATGCGGACGCTGCAGGCCACTCCCAGTCCCACGGCGCCCACGACGCAGACCCCGAGCAAAATCCCTACCGGCACAAGCTTTTTTGCAAATTCCCCGATACTCTTATCCGCTTTCTCCTGATTTTTCAGCGCAAACAGCAGGTTCATCGGTTTTTTTACCTTCAACAGGCCGCCGGCCGCCACCAGATTATCGGCGTAGGGCTCTTTTAACGTCAGCGCCCGCATGGACAATCCGAAGTCGTCCAGTCTCTCCTGACAGCATGCTACATCCGCCTCGCCAAAACCGCACAAATACACTTTTTCAAGCTTTTTTCCGGCCTTCTGCCCTGTAAAAAACTGACGGATGGAACTCACCGACCGTGATATCTCCGTGTAAAATTCCTCGGTACCCTCTGCGGAAAACATTCTCTTCCTGTCGGCGGAAACCAATTCCCCCTCCGACCAAAGCACGCTCGTCAGAATCATATCGTCCAAAAGCAAGAGCACCGCCGAACCGCTCTGCAGTTCCTCGCAGGATGCAAAATAGCGCGTCATCGTCTCTCTGGAAACCGTGATACCCTCAAGCGTCACACCGATATTTTTGAATATCTGCTGCCATGTCTCAATATAGCTGCGGTTTACCATGACCGCTAAGGTCTGCCCGCCGGTCTTATTCTCCTGCAGGAACGTATAATCGTACAGCTTCTCCTCATACTGCTCAATATCCGCAAACTCCCTGCGGATCACTCCGGCAGCCTCCTTCTGCTTCATCTTCGGCAGATCAAAGGTTTTTACGGAAAAGTTGGAGGACTCTAACACGAGTCTGACGCCTTTATCCGGCAGCCCCTCTGCTTTCCAAAATCCTCTAAGCTGTTCCGTCAGCTCCTGTTCGTTTGTGATCATACCGTTTAAGAGACTTCCCTCCGGCATTTTATAGATCACGCTCTTCGCCCCGGCAAGCAAACCCTTTTTCTCCTGACCGCAGGCGGCAAATACAGTATTATTTGACAAAAATACAGAAGTGGTCATTCTATTCTCCGTTTCCTCTTTTTGATTTATTCGTATGCGGACGCCCCGATCGTATTGTAAGAACCATAAATCGGCTGAATGACCGAAATGATCACAAAGCCGACAATCACGGCCATCACAACGATCATCGCGGGTTCAATAAACGTCACCATCTTGCTCAAAGCCATCTCCGCCTCATAATCCAGCGTATCCGCAATGGAATTTAACATTGTATCGAGACTTCCCGTCTCCTCGCCGACCCGGATGGACGCCGGCAGCTTCCGGTTGAAACCGTCCACCTGATCCAGACCGTCGGAAAGCGCACCGCCGGCACGCACTATGGAAATCACCTTGTCAAACTGTTTTTCAATATAAGAGTTCCCTATCGTCCCCCTGCTCACCTGCAGCGCCGTCACGATGGGCAGTCCCGAAGAATACAGCGAACTCATCGTCCGACCGAAACGGGCTGTATAGATACTCTTCAACAGTTTTCCGAACACAGGCAGATGCACCTTCGCCTTATCCCATCGGAATTTGACGGCGGGCCTGTTTTTGATGAGCGCGAACAATATGCCGGCAAAAAATAGTCCCAGCAGGATCTGCAGCCAGTAGACCTTTAGTCCTTCGCTGAAGCCCATCACGATTCTGGTGCTGAGGGGCAGAGACTCCATCTGCTCAAAAAGGCTCTGGAACTGCGGGATCACAAAAGTAAAGATGATCAGTACCACAATCAGGATCAGCGCCGCCAAAATCACCGGATACACCATCGCCGATGTCACTTTTGATTTCAGCCGGAACTCCTTATCATAATGATCCGCCATCCGCAGCATCACTTTGTCCATATTGCCGCCGGCCTCCGCCGACCGCACCATATAGATAAACAAGACCGGGAACGCTTCCCCCTGTTCCTGCAGCGCGTCCGACATCGGATTTCCCTGCCGCACGCTCCGCAGCACCGCTTCATAAAGTCTACGCTGCTCCTGCGTGTTCGTCTCCTCCTGAGAGACGATCGACAGCGCCCGCACCAACGATACCCCCGCCCCTAACAGTGTCCCTAAAGACCGACAAAACTCCGATACGTTCTTCGCTTTCAGCTTGCGGGTGCTGCTTGCCGTTTTTTGCCTCTCCCAAGAGATCAAAAACAGTTCTTTCTCCCGCAGCGTATTATGCAGTTGTATCTCGTCCGCAACTTCCAGCTTCCCGCTTACGCGCTTTCCGTTTTTATCCCGCGCCTTATACTTATACAGTGCCATAATTTTTCCATCCTTGTCAAAATAAAACCTCTTCCGCCCGGAAGGACTAAACTCCCGCTACATTCCCGGGAAAAAACCAAAATACCAGTCCAGTATCCTATCCCCCGCGAACATTGCCGCCGCCGCACCGGTGCACAGAAACGGTCCGAAAGCAAAATGATCCGTCTTCTTTTTCTTCTTTGCCGCAAGGAGCCATATCCCATAACATCCTCCCCCTGCCACCGCCAGAAAAAACGCCAGCAAATTCAGTTTCCATCCTAAAAAAATGCCGCACGCCGCCATAAACTTGATATCGCCGCCGCCGAAGGCCCCCTCCACAAGCAGAGTGAGAAGCCAAAGCGGCACGCTGACGCAGGCCATTCCCACCGCCCGCTCAAACAGAGATATCTCCGGAAAAAAGAAACAGGATGCCACCCCCGTAATACCGGCGGCTATCACCAACGGAAACGGTATTTCCATCGTGTCCATATCAATAAACGCCACCACCGTCAGAATGCAGAGAAACAAAAATGCAATGACGGCCCTCGCGCTCACCCCGTAACAGTACAGGCACATAACCGCAAACGCACCGCCGAGAAACTCCACAAAGGGATAGCGTGCACTCACCTTTTCCCCACAATAGCGGCACCTCCCGCGCAAGAACATCCATCCGAAAACCGGGATCATGTCAAGCGCCCCCAGCGTATGTCCGCAGGCGGGACACATGCTTCTCCCCGTCACAAAATCCATTTTTGCCGGCAGGCGGTAGATTACCACATTCAAAAAAGAAAAGATGCAGCTCCCGAACAGGAACACACATACGGCTGCCATTTCCATCATACGCCTCACCCCGCCGCTTCCACAATATTTTGCAGCCTGCACACTCTCCACGCAGGCTTTCCGTCCGCTCCTGCCTCATAAAATACGACGAAGTCTCCCTCTCTGTACATAAAGGCGGTAGGCTCGTTGGTCTCCTTATCCCACTCCTGAACAAGAAGTTTCCCGCCCGCTTCCGCGTGATCTAAAATTTCTTTTTCCGCTTCCTCTTTGAGATTGCTCACTCTCGCGCTGTCATAGGGAGTAGAGCCATAGCCGTAATACTCAATACCCACAAGCCGGATCGCCAGCTCCACATTCTTTGCCCTGCCAAGCAGCGTCCGCCCCTCGATCCGATAGTCCATATATGTATAACACACAAAAAAGCATGCCGCGGCCAGACAAAGAACCCATATGTAATTCATTACTCTTCTTCTCAGGATTCTGCGTCTCTCCCGCTCCTGCCGGAGATGGGCATACTCCTCGGAAGCCTCTTCCACAATTCTTATGCTGTCCATGCGGTGCTCCTTCACACTTTCTCTATACTATATTTAACACACCCGTAATAAGCATTTTTTATGCTTGTATTTCCGCGCTGTTATCTGTATAATAAATACACTTAACCGCTGCATCTGCGCAGCGTTCATACTTTCTCAAAAGCATTTCCGGCCTTCCGGCCAAAATTTACCGTAACTATCTAATCTATAGCAACCTCTCAAATCATTTCAGAAAGGAATCTGCACTTCATGACAAATCTCAATTCTATCGGCCGTAATCTGTCAACGGCAAGCCGGACAAAAGCAAATCCGTCTATCTCACTGCTCACTCCTCTCTCTGAGAAGACCGGAGCGCTGGCCTGCACTCTCCAAAACGATTATCTCTTTAAAACCGTTATCCTTGACGTCAAACTTCTTCTAAACAACAGCCGCATCGTCAATCTTGAAATGCAGCGGTTCAACAAAGGTGACTGGCCCGAACGTTCCCTTTTCTACTTGTGCAGAACCTTCGGCAATCTTCCGGCCGGCGAATCCTATGCCAACGTGCTTCCCCGCATCATATCAGCATTTTGGACTTTCCTCTGCCGCATCTTCCCGATGAATTTTTTGCCAACTATTATATTATGAATAGTAAAACATACAGAATTTGTAGTGACAAATTATGCCTTTCCGTGTTAAACTTATCTCATATCCAACTGGCTACCGATGAAGATAAACTGTTCCGGCTCGACCAGTGAGCCGCTCTTTTCAAAGCTGAAACATGGGAGGAAATCAAAATGCTTACTGCTAAAAATCCGGATTTTGAAACTATCGCCAAAGTGCTTCAATTCATCGAAGAAAACCGCAGCCTCGTCGAAGCCTACCAAAACTATCAGGCGGAAGAAGCTTACAGAAAGCACCGCGAAAAACTGATTCAAGAACAGGAACTGACCCTTCAGGAACAAAAACTGGCTCTTCAGGAACAAGAATCCGCAATTTCTGAAAAGGACTCCCGCATCGCCGAATTAGAGCGTGCTCTTGCAAAACATAAACCTCTTTTTATTTCTAAATTGGCAAAGCTGTTTAGCAAGCGCTGAATGTCTGTTATCTTCGCCGGAAAATCACTGTGGTTTTCCGGCGCTTTTTTGTGTATACTTCAAATTCCTAACCGTTACATGCAAACAGCCACCCATCTTCAGATCCTTTTAGCTTTCCATCATACATGCCCTTAAACTGATCCGATGCCTCCCCCGGTAGTTTATTCACATTCCAGACAGCATTAAATTCATTTCCGTCAGAATTATAAATTATCCATATTGCTACTACATTCCAATCATCAGCGCTATCGCAATAAATATTGACTAAATCAATCGTATCTATTCCTGATAATTTTCTGATTTCCGATAAGCCTTCTTCATTTTTCATATTCCCGGTAATGCCGCTAAACTCTATAATACTTGAACCTATCGTCATTCCCTCCCGCTTTCCATACGATTTTATCACCTCTGATTGCGCCGCATGTGCAATGCTTCTTGCTTCCAACTCATACTTTTTCAATTTTGCCTCATCAATCCACTTAAACATCACCGGAATCAATATCGCGGCAAAAACCGCCAAAATGACGATTACAATAATAAGTTCCACCAATGAAAAACCTTCGTTTTTCTCTTTACTTTTTAAAAACCAGTTCATTCATACCTCTTTTGTAAATGCTCCTATTGACTAACGCGAAGAAAAATGCCACATCCCGTCATCATCCCGATTTTGGTAATAGCTCTCGCTCTCTCCATCCGGAGAAACATAACCCTTTTGCTTTATCCAAGCCTTAAGCTTTTTTCCATCCGACATGGATCTATAGTTTATATTCAAACCCGCAATCTGACTATTATTCACATAAATCCGCATCCATTCTATCGAATCTATCCCCGACATCTCTTTGACATAATTAAACCATTCCTCATTTTGGCCAGTCTGAAGTGTATACTGGCCGTCTCTGAGGCCGCCCACAATATAGCTTTCACTGTCAGCAAATCCCCAAGCATACGCCTCCATAATGGATGCTTCCGCCGCCAGATAGATATTTCTCGCTTCCGCCTCATATTTCTTATTTTTTGCTTCATCTATCCATTTCAACAGTCCCGGCACCAGTATTGCTGCCAGAATCGCAAGAATAACAATTACAACTATTAACTCTACAAGCGTAAATCCTCTGTGATCCTTTCTCCGATGCCTTTCACTGCCGTTACCCCCCCGATTCCTTAGCCCCCATATACTGCCGTTGCCCCATGAGCTGTCAGGGAAGCCTCCTGCATCTTTCGCTTTTGCCCTGTTTGCCATATAACCCACCCCTAAAGTTGTTTTGTCTTTTTTTTATGTAAAATATACGATCCAACGCAGGTACGTTCTCACTGCGGCTCGACCGCAGCGGCAGTAAGCTCGAAAATACCTCGCTAACTGCCGACGGTCTCACAGCACCTGCTTATGGATGCGTAAATTTTACACAAGCAACACTGTAAAAAAACAGAATTTCGCAATTGCCTATAACCAGTTTCCCCTAAGGGAGAAGCCTGCCGGTTATGATTCCATGCACGGCAGACCTGAAGTTCGGCACAATTTTTCTTGAATTGCCAGTGCTAACAACAGCTTTTTTCTTGCTCAAACTATTATAAATTTTTAGCCAAAATCAAATTTCCCTACTCTTGAAAGCTTCATCGCTTATCAAGCAATGCCTGCTCCTTCTTTCCACTCATTCTCACTAGCTTTCCAGTGCCATGTCACTTCTTTTCCACCAGACACAAACTTTGTTTCAAACTCAGTAATTGTCCAATCATCGGCACTTGCATCTTTTATCTTAAATTTGACTTCTTTTACATCTAAACCAGATAATCTTTCAATTTCTACGATATGCGCATCTGTGTCTCCAGTCCATGTTGTGGTCTCAGTAAGCGTTGACTGCTTTCCATACTCTTTCGTCATCTCACCTTCCGTCGCCATAAAAATGCTTCTTGCTTCCAACTGGTACTGTTTATCCCTCGCCTCATCGATCCACTTCATCAGTCCCGGAATCAGAATAGCTGCCAGAATAGCCAATATAACGATAACCACGATCAGCTCTACCAGCGTAAATCCTTTATTATTTTCCTTCCTGTTTGCCAGTTTGGTTCTAAGACCCATCACACAATTTTTCATCATTTTTGTCTCCCTTTCTTTTGATTGGTTTTTATGTTTTTATTTGAAACCACCTGTGGTGAATTTCCTGAACTGTTATTGCGGCCGCTATACGATTTCTTTGATCCTGTCCGGATTCACATTCATACAGCGGATATCCGCTTCTTCCGTATAGGAGTAGCCGGAGGTCGGGTCGATTATAGTAAGTTTGACCGTAATGATATTCTTATCCGGATCTTTTTTCTTAAAGCCCAGCCGGAGTTGATTATTCTGATACAATCCTTTCCCGTACCACCACTTGATCTCTTCCCGGATGACCTCCGATTCTGCCGCCCCGTCCGGATTATCGCTTATCTCCGCATAGACGATCTGCAGTCTTCCTTGGCTCTCGCTGCCCTCCTGATCGTCCACTTTTATCTCAGCCGGATTCCCGCCTTTGTCACTGTAGGCGGCGCTTTTATAGTATCCTGCATAATCCGCGTCATAAGCATCGTCTCCCGCATCGGCCGGATAAGCATATTTAAGCTCTATGGCCGGCACCTCTGTGCCCGTATTTTCCGTATACGCATCCGCGTAACTCAGTTCATTCCTTATGGTTTCCATAATGATTGCGGCGTCATCATGCACTCTGTTCATCCCTTTGATATGCATTGTCATTTTTGTCGCCGGAACTATCAGCAACGCCGCTGCTGCCATAAAAATTGCAGCCACCGCAAAAGTAACGATTAACTCTATAAGTGTCATTCCTTTGCTATCACTTTTCATTTCGCCTCTGACCTCACCTCCCTTCCTGCGCGGGGGCTCTCCATAATATCCCCATGCACAGTACATCCTCAAACCCTGCATCCTCTGCCAAACAGTCTTTCCCTGTCAACATACTCAGGGAACCGCTCGTCATTTAAAGTAATATATCTTAAACCCGTCCGGGTCATCAGATGTCGTCTGCCATTTTTCTATGTTCCCCCATACTTCCCTGTCGGCGCCGGCCGCACCGGATTCCATCACAATGTCTATATTACCGGCCTTTTCCACCTCTCCCCCTTCAGAAGACGGAATGTCGTTCACATACTTATTTTCCGCTGATGCCGCCTGTTTCCAAAGTTCGTCGGCTTCGGCTGTGTACCTGCCGCTGGCCGTAATAGAAACCTGTAAGAGCAGCAGCACGATCATCATCACCGCAAATGATACGATCACTGAAACCAGTGAAGTTCCTTTCTGATTTTTCATCTCATTCGCGCCCCCTCATATTCCATGTGCCATCCCAGCTGCCCGAATTATCCAGATTTTTAGCATAGCGCGTGGTCACCGAAAACTGTTCTCCCCGCACCACGGCTTTCACTGTTACGACCAGATTCACATCCGGAGCCTCAGGATCAATGCCGCCGTCCTCCGCCTCCCAGTACATTTTAACTTCCAACTGTCCCAGTTCTTCCTCTTTCAATTCGGAGGTTTCACTCACGTACGGTCTGTAGGTCAAAATCGCAACTTCCTCTTCCCCCTCAAGTCCGCCTGTATATGCGGGCCAGTTCCGATCGTCCAGCAATCTTTTTTTAGTCCATCCGGACAGATTATTGGGTTTGCCTTCCGCACCGTTTGCAGGCAGCCTCCCCAGTTCCTCATCTATCCATTCCGCAAACGACACTGCCGATGCCCGGCTCTGTTTTCTGGCTGACTCGCGTCCCGCTCTGGCCAACGTCTGTGCGGAAGAAAACAACATGGAGAGCGCCAGCGCCATAAATAGAAACATCAGGCACAGGACAATGATCATCGTATAACCCTTGTCGTCTTTCTCTGTCATTTCGTTTTCCTCTCCGCTGTTTCTCCCTTATCTTTCTCCTGCTCTTCTTCCGATTCCTTCTCCGTGCTGTCCTCCGGCTCCTTCTGCGTGTCGTCCCCCGGTTCCTTCTCCGTGTTGTTCTCCGGTTCCTTCTCCGCACTGTCCCCCGGTTCCTTCTCTGCATTGCCTTCAGATTCTTCCGTCTTGTCGGATGACGAATCGTTTCCTGACACATCTTCTTTCCCGTCGTCCGGTTTTTCCGGTTTCTCGGGCTTCTCCGGTTCTTTCTCCTCTGCATCATTTCCCGATGCGGTGTCGTTCCCCGATAAGTCGCTCTTATCGAGTTGTTCCTCCTCTTCCGGCAAGATCTCTAACAGTTCCCGATCGATCCCCAACAGATCCAACTGACTGTCGCTCATTTCATCCAGATACAGCATATCCTCATAGTATCCCGCCACCGCGATCCTGCTGCCTGCGGCTGTCTTTACTTCCACTTTGCTGATTTCTATATCTGTATATTCACCGTCGTCATTCGCCACTCTCTGCCATCTTGTCAGATAATCCACCACATATCTTTCCGTATCCGGCGTTATTACCGCAACATCCACTGAAGATGTGGCGATAAACTGCCTGTGACTGATCTCCGTGTTATCATCTGCCAGCGCTACGCCCTCCGGCAGCTCAAGCCATATCTCCTGCACCGCATCGTCTTTTGTGCTATAGCAAAGCTTTGCGTCTACCGGTATCCTGTAAATAGCCCCAGTGGCATCCACTTTGTAACTGTGGGTAATGGTGTACAGTGTGTAAATGTACGTCGTCATGTCCCCCGATATCTTAGTCTCCAATATATCCACATCTGCGGCATCCTTCATCCCGTCGTCCAAAACATCTCCGTTCTTTCCGGTCAGTTTAAAGGGTCTAAGCGGCTTAGTCCCGTCGGCGTCAGGCTCCGTTTCTTCCAAAGTGTAAATCCGTTCCTCCGGGATCACTTCTTTTTCTTCCGTTTGCCCCGTATCAGGATCGCGCACCCACTCCATTCTCTTCGCTTCCTGGATCAGTATCTCGTATCCTTTCGCGAATTCTATCGGCGCAAATCCCGCCTTCGGCTGACGAACCGACAACTTGTGGGAGCCGCCCTCTTCCGTCGTCCCGTCTAACTCTACTTTATAGATATATTCTTCGTCTACCGTCTCATTTTCCGCTATCTCCACCGGTTCAAGCAGGACTTTCGGCAATTCTTTCTCCACCCATTCAGTCCAGACGGAACTGACCTTACTGGTGGATATTGCGCGGACTCTGTACCAGATCTTCCTGCCCGCCTGCTCTGCATCAAAATCTTTTTGTTCTTTCAGCCTATATATGGCAGCATTCAGATTACCCTCCATTTTGTCGGCGGCGCTGATATAGATACCGTTTTCCGCATCCGCCTCCGGCCTCACGCCCTCTTTCTGATCCCAGTCGATCAACGGGCCGTTTGTATCTGCATCTTTATCTGTGATGAAATATTCCACTTCATAAGCGGCGTCTTCCGAAGATGCCGTTGTATCTTCCAGCTTCAGAACAAACTCCGTAAATGCCTCCGGCGGCACCGCCTTGTCAGCGCTAACCGGCTCCTCTCCTATCATAAGTTCCGGATTTTTATTCGGCATATTCAGCCTTGCCGGAATCGTCACAGAGAAAGTATCGCTTTCTCTGGATTCCATATAGTTCGCATCGCCGTTTTTAGGAACGGCAACAATGGAGAATCCTAATATACTCACTCCTTTTAGCTCTTTATAAATCTCCTCGCCGTTCTCGTTTTTCTCATCCAGATCGATCTGCACGGCTCCGCTATCCTTTCCGTCCACCGGAACCGTGATCGAAATTTCTTTTCCGATGGCATTCTTTCCTTTCACAGTGATCTCATATCCGCCGACTCCCGTCTCTGCGGAGGGCAGCCACGCCACATCGATGACCAGACTGTGTCTGTCCCGCAGTTTTGCGTTTAGGCCCTGCACACTGTTTAAACGGATCGGAATCCCATACTCCTTTGTCGTCGATGCGCCGATATAATGAGTTGCGTCAGTATCCGCTTTTTCTTTTCCGAGACGCTCCACTGTCAGGATGAGCTGCTGGTACTTCCAGTTGTTTTCCTGAAGTGTCACCTTATTTCTGACTTTTCCGTTTTCCTTGTCCCCCGATCCCTGATAAAGTAAGACCTCTGTGTCCCCGTTCTTTCCGGTCACCGTAACCGAATATTCCGCACCGGGATACATCTCGGAAAGAGGCCCGTTTTTCTCTTCCATATCCCAATACAGGGTGTAACTGATAGCTCCGTCAGTAATGTCGGGATTTAACGTCTCTCCCGGCTTCGGCGCAGGATGCATCTTATAATCAGTCAAACCGTTTACATAAACCGTCTGATAACTGCTGTTAAATGCCGTTTTGTTGTTAGCCTCGCCTTCCGATGCGGCCGCCGCCTTTGGTACCGTTCTCGACACAATCTCTTTTCCCGCATCATCCGTCACATAATACTTAACTTCGTGTATCTCCCACGGATAGAAGCAGACCTTTACGTCTCTGCTGCTTCCTGTGCTTACACTTTCTATCATCTCCCGTATGATATCCTCGTCAAGCATGGAGGACAGGTCGATCGTACAGTATGCCTCGCCATAGTCGTTCGGCAGCAGCACCGTACCTTCTCCCGCTTTCTCCCCCTTAAACCAAAGTTCCGCCATACAGGTGATATTCACATACCTGTAATTTCCGCTGTCCTGCTTCATACTGAAACGATACCCCAGCTCGCCTTTTTTTGTGCCGGTAAATTCTCCTTTATCAACGTTTACCGCTTTCAGCGTAGATTTTTTCGGATATAAGTTCGGCTGTCTTTCAAAATTATCCGACGGACTGTAAGAGCCCGCGCTGCTTACAGGTTCCGCGCAAGCCGTAATATTTACATTACTTGCCGATGAACTGCCGGCATTCCTCAAGTCGTAACGACACAACGCACTTTTTATCGTTCCTTCTTCTATTGTTCCGGTAACGCTGCCGTCCGTATTCCGAATCGTTATCCGATAGGCTTCCTTATAGTCTTTATAGTCCTCCGCATTCTCCAAAACCCAATAACCGCACAGCTCATCTTCGCCGCCCTCATCGGACACTTCAAACCGAAGCTGAGGCGTCGGCAATTTCGGTTTTGTCGATAATGTATTGGAATATTCACTCCACGCCGAATAGTCCCTCCCGTTCTCTGCAGCGTCACCGTCAATCTCCGCATAAGAGGAATTTTTTCTTGCCCGCATCCGCACTCTTATTTCCGTATAATCCGCTCTGCTTACCCCCCGGAACAAATCCGCCGCATCTATCTTATAAACGCTCTTAGTCACGTCAGTTATCAGTACGGTTTTTATAGGATCCGTTTTCCAGTTTCCGTCCTTACCCGCAAAAAACTGCAGTTCATACCCGTCCGTGCAAAACAGCGTATCTGTATTGACTTTATATGTCACAGTATAGAGATCACCCGTCTCCTTCAGCGTTATGCTGTCGGGAGGCTGGATCTTCCCGCTTGTTATGCCGAAAAGCAGCAGTTGAAAATCATTTCCATTCAGCGTAGCGCTGAAATTATCTTTCAAATTTTTGATCTGCCCCTGCCTGTCGCTGTTTCCGTAATCATACGTCCCAGCCACATCCGTAAACTGCAAATATCTCCCGTCAGGCAGAATCAGTCTATTATTATCTCTGTCAAAGCTGGTCTCGTAGTCTATATTGACTGCGCCATGCATCCCTTTACTTATTTCCTGAAACACGTTCCCTTTATGCTCCGCTATCAGCATCGCACCTCGCGTCTGAACGCTGTTAGCCGGCACATCCGGATTATAAAAGTAATAATTGCTCCTGTCCGTAGAGATATTCCTCGCGATAGGATCCTGTCCTTTGTAACACTCTCCTGCGTTCAGGCACTGTGTTATCTTCCTATTTCCACTTAAATTTTGAGCGCTGACAACCGCTATCCCGGCAAAGGATTTCCCGGAGTCTGTTCCCTTTCCGTAATTGACGCAGCGCACGATCGTCAGATTTACCTTTCCTCCTCCTTCATCACCGGCAAAAATACCTGCCGCAGCGGCACCGTTATTCTGAATCTCAGCCGCATTATAGCAGTCTGTAACCTCAAGCGTCAGGTAATCGCTTCTGCTGTTATAACATCCGAAAATACCTCCGGCTCTTCCCCCTGAACCCGACGTGCTGTGCATAATTTTCCCTTCATTGCCGCACCGCTCTATGGTAATGGAAACCGGCGCGTCATACCATCCGGTGCCGATAATGCCGCCGGCCGCATTTGTGCTGTTGCTGTCTGTAATAGAAATCTGCCCCTCATTTATACACTCCCTCACTCTGCCGCTTTGCCCGCGCCAGTCGGAAATGATACCTCCCGCACTGCGGTGATTCGCAGTCACATTCCCTTTATTTATACAATTTTCAATGGTAAAGCCGTCCCGCAGTTTAGTATACTGCTGTCCGATGACCCCGCCGGTCATCCAGCCGCCGGACACGGTCGCATTATTCTCCAGATCTTTCTGATCATAAACGGATTTATTGCTTCCGATAATGCCTCCGGTCGGATAGGTTTCTCCCCGCTGTGTGTTTTCATTTTCAATGGACCATTCTCCGGTGGCGCAGTTTTCCAATACTCCCGTTTCCCCATTGTAGGCTGCTATTCCACCCATAACGCATTTACCGCTCCCATGGACTCTGGGCGTTCCGCCAGCCTTATCTCCCAAAATATTTTCTACCGTCCCCAGATTATAGGCCACGATGCCGCCCACGTATCCGTAATCGCCGGACACCTCGCTTCTTCCTTCCAAAAGACAGCTCTCAATCGATCCCCCTTTCGGATTGATACCGCAGATGCCTCCGACATAAGCTCCTTTCGCATTATCTTCGTGTCCTCCGAACCCCGTATCGCCGGATTCCGCGCTTACCGTGCCCCCACGCAGACGACAGGACAAAATAACTCCTGTGGCATTTCCCATCTCATTTCTGCCGGCTATGCCGCCGGTTCCGTACTGAAAGCCCGCTCTTCCCGCTACCTCTCCCGAAAACGTCATACTTACGATCGTCCCCGCATTTGCACCCGCTATGCCGCCGGAAGTTCCCTGCTGACCCTTTTCCAAAACCACACCGGCATCTATTGTACCGTCTTGAATCTTTCCTGTATCCGCCCTTCCTGTTCCGTCCGGCATATTCGTGCCCGCAACACCGCCCAGATAACTGCCTTGAGACAGAGTCGCGATTTTCGGCCATGCATTCGTTCCGTCTTTCTTAATCGAAGCCTCTCTGATCAGCCCCTTATTCTTGCCTGCTATACCGCCGATGGCCCGGCCTGCTCCATTCGCGTTTATGTCGCTGACGGAAACGTTTCCTACCATTTCACATGCGATTACCGTCCCTTTGTTCTCTCCGGTGATGCCTCCCACCGAATCCGTTCCCCTTATTACAATTTCCGCAGAATCGTTCTGCACGGTGCAGTTTTCTACCGCGCCGTTATTTTCCGCTGCAATGCCTCCCGCTATACTTGTCACAGCCTCGATGCTTCCGGTATTCCGGCAATATTCTACCGTGCTCCCCATTGTCACCTGAGGTACAATACCGCCTGCAAACCCCGACATGGACCTCACCATACCTCTGTTTTCGCACCATTTTATCGTCACGTTGTCCGGCACCAATCCGCCGATGCCTCCGGCCTCACGTTCCGCGTTGACGGCCGCACCGTTGACAACCATATTTTCTTTCGTTCCCTCCAATCCGGAGCTGATCTCTCCGGCGATTCCGCCGACGCAGTCCAACCCGTAAATACTTTTTCCGCCCTTAACTTCCGTATTTTTCAGGCTTCCGCCCTGATAACTCCCAAGCACGCCGCCTACGATCTCTCCCCTGCTCAAAACGCCGATATTTGCGTCTACCGTACAGCCCGTTATCTCATTGACATAGGATTCCGTCTCCGTTTTGCCCTTTACCCGATTGATCGCCGCAATGCCGCCCACATACTTTCCCGTCCCGATCACAGCGCTCTCGCCCTCTGATTTTTCCTCCACAGTACAGTTTTCGATGATGCTTTCATTGCATGCCGCAATACCGCCCAAATAGCTGTCTCCGCTGATCTGTCCTTTCAGCGTACAGGAAATGATTTTCCCCTCATTGGTATTTAGTCCTGCGATACCGCCGTAATAATTCTTATTGCCCGCCGTAGCCGCATCACAATCCCTTATCGTCCCAAGATTTACTTCCGCTATGCCGCCCCCGTAAGTACCGGTTCCCTGCACGCCCCCCGCGCCGCTGTTGCTGCATAATACCACTTCCGCTTTCGGCGTAACTAACCCGATGATACCGCCGGCAAAAGAAAACGTATCCTGCTTTTCCGTGCCGTCCTTTTCATTCGACGCTTTACTGATAAAATCATAAGTGACGCTGTCAGTCGCCTTCACCTGAATTTTGTTTTGGATATTCTCAAGCAAAAGCTTCGTGTTCCAGCTATTGCCGCCGATGGCGCCGCCAGCAAAAATCGGCGCTTCTATCGAGGCAAACTGGCTTTCGCCGGAAACCCCCTCATATTTAAACTGGAGTTCGGCTCCCCCGTCCGCTGCCGTCAGTCTCTCATCCAACACTGATGCCGTCAGTTCCTGCAGTTGTTCCTGCCATACTGTCGTACCTTTTACGGCTGCCGCCAGCTTTTCACGCAGCGCTTCCGCTCTCTCCTCCGCATTCTCCCCCTTTTTCAAAACCTGCGTATACCCCACATAACCGCCGGCAAAGGCGTAATTAGCCTTCACACTGCCAAAAAAGTTGTCGGTAGCGCAGTTCACTCTGACAACCCCATTATTTTCAGGCGCCAGAATAAGAGCGCCCATTACGCCGCCCACGATATGATCAGCCGTCACCTCATTCGGATTTGCCGTAAGCATATAGGGGCTGCCGTCTGTTCCCGACAGCAGTCTCTCCGTCGTGTTTAATCCCACATATCCGCCGGCATAACTTTCCGCAGATATATAGCCGCCCGACAATTCGTAATTTTCTATTCTTCCGCTGTTTTCAATGCTGCCTGAAGCAGCGCTCTGCGCGCTTCCGTTATAGCCTGCAATACCTCCCACATATTTTTTGCCGGAAACGACGCTGTTGACGGAAGTCGTTCCGTCCTCACGATAAATGTGACCCACATTATAACCGGCCACGCCGCCCACATAGGAAGCGTTCTTTCCGTACAGACGTACCTGATCGATCAGATCCGACGCTCCGCCGGAAGAAGTATTGATCCTCGTTGTGCAGTTTTTCAGATCCCCCGCATTATAGCCTGCAATACCTCCCGCGTAATAGCCGTCGCCGTCGTAAGTCCCGTCACCGTTTGCAGCGCCTACCGCTTCCACCATTCCCTCATTGACCCAATCCTCCACGATCATTTTGGAGGAGTATTTTTTATCGATCTCACAGGTCACATATTTGGATTTATTTTGCGGCGTTATTTCTTCGATGATATTGCTGTCCTTTAAAAGCCCGTTGGCGCCGACAATACCGCCCACATAGTCGTGGCCGATCACTTTCGCCTTGTTGGTCCGATCCTGCCCGTTTATCAGAGTCCCTTCGTTCCCGCCGTCTACCGAACTGTTATTATAACCCACAATGCCGCCCACATAGCGGTAGCCGATAATGTAGGCGTCCCCGCCTGTTCCGAACATGTTTTTCGTCTCTTTCGCCGTACCGCTGTCCCGGATCGTCCCGCCGTTGTTGCAGCCAACGATGCCGCCCACAAAAATGCCTTTCAGGGCAGCCCGTTCCAGTTCGCCGTCATCGCCTCTTCCCGGAGGTGTATCCGCAGGCGCACTGGTACAGTTTTGCACAAGTCCTTTATTGTAACCGGAGATGCCGCCAATATATACCGTGTCGATCTCCGTTCCCTTTACCGCTCCGTAATTTTCGCAGCGGTATGTCTGTCCTTTTTCATTCAGGCAGCCGACAATGCCCCCCACTTTTCCGACGCTTCCGGCAACCTCTGCATAATTGACCAAATTTATGTAGGCGCTGTCTTTTTTTAGTTCTTCTTCGGTGGGTTCTGTCTCATATTCCTGACCGGATGAAGCCATATCAAGCCCTACCAGACCGCCTATGTTTTCTTTGCCGCTCACTCTTCCGGACACGACTGTATCCAGAATCTTTCCGGTGTCTGCGTTGATCCCGCAGACCGCCCCCACGTTCTTGACACCCTGCACATTTACGCCGGTAATTGTCAGTCCGCGTACTGTGCCCTCGTTAATTTCAATAAGTCCGAGCTTGTTTTCCGACAAGGTATCTTCCGCCGCTTCCGCTGCCCCCCCGCTCCGGTACAGTACCAGCTCTTTCAGTTCGTGGCTTCGTCCGCTTTCGACTTCCAGCACAGAGTTTTCCCCAAGTTTCGGAATCGCAGGAAAATAGGGTCTCTGCTCAGTCTCGCCGGAAAGTACGCACTTATCGTCTTCCTGCAAAGAGGCTATTTCCATTCCGGTTACCATACCCGTGTTTACGCTTATGCTGTGAAAAAGCTTATTCTCGTCCACCGACCAGACTATGTCTCCGGTCTGCCTGTAACAAGTCTCTTTTGTCTGCGGGGCCGTCATTTCATTCTCTTTTTCCAAATAGCGTATATTGTATAAATGCCTTGCGTTCTTTATCTCATAAATATTTTTATCCGCCTCAAAAAGACCGCCCTCTTTCATTGCCGCAAACAGCGTATTCGAAGCGTTGCTCTGTTTCCACGCACTGGTCTTATAGGGTTTTCCCTGCGCCTGCACTCTGACGTAAATATCCTTCGGCTCGGAAAAAAGCTGCAGCACGCTGGCGGAATTTCTCAGAGCGTCCGTGTCAAAGCCGCTCTCTATCCCCTGTTTCTTTGCAATCTGCTCCGGATCCGCCCCGTAATCGATGGAATCCAACACAAGATACATCTCGCTTCCCAGACTGTAGGCGATAAATTTGCAGGAAACGCCGTCGTCCCCCGCAAGTTCAACGATATAGCCCGGATCTATCTTCCCGGCCGCATCCCTGATATTCAGAGAGGCATCCGTCTCTTTCAAGTCCCTTCCCTTGAGAACAAAAGTATGAGCCGGCTGACCGTCCGCCTTTTTATCATAGATTTCTATTGTATAGGATAAAAATTTCCGAATACCGCTAAACTGCCCCGGCAGGGACCACTTGAGATAGAGCTGGTCTTCGTTGATAAGCTGCACTTCCGCCACTCTTGTCTTTCCCACCGCAGTCGGCGCAGCATCCGAAAGCTCCGTGCTGTAATAACCCACGCGGCTCTTTTCCCGCACCCCCTTCGTTCTGTCCAGCAGGGAAAACTCTTTTTCTTCCACCGCCTCACCGTATGTAAAGACGGTATTCCTATCGCTGTATGTAACCGAATAGACCGTGCCGTCAGAGGGATCAAACTCTACGCAGACCGCGCCGTCCATAATGCTGCCGTCGTAAATATAATCCGACAGAAGTCCCCCCAGCGGGTTGTCATCCCCCACCGGCCCCTCGCCCTTTTTCAGGTAATACAGTCTGTCTTTATAGCGTTCATTATATTCGTCCGCTTTGCCCTCGCCTGCTAACCCTGCTCTGTGATCGTCAGTGACGTCATATACCGGGACTTTTCCCATGATATCCGCTTTGTCTTCCCCTGCGCTCCGCACGAGCGCATCCAGTTCGGCCAGCTGGCCGTTGCCGCGGTATCTCGTCAGTTCAGCCTGCGCCGCATAATAGATCGTCTCCGCATAGCTTTCATTGCGCACAAAATCCGCATGATGCACCCACGCGATAATACCTGCCACGGATGCAGACAGCAAAATAGCGCTGACTGCTATGGTCACAATCAGCTCTACCAGTGTAAATCCTCTGTTATTTTTTGAAAATTTGCCTATTTTTCCCAAAATAACCGCACCTTTTTTTAATGTGTCTTCTTTTTTCTGAATATTCTTCTGATTTTCATTATATCACAAAATTAGGTTTATGGAAGCCCTTTGCAAAATTAGCATCATTTTCTGCACTTTTATCTTTTCTTTTTTGACTCGGAATCATTCTCAAACAGCATATGGCATTGTCATACGGAAAAGCTTTACAGATATGTGGTAAAAAAAAATACCCCCCGAAATAATTCGAAAGGATATTGTTTGCTTATCAAATAAACTTAACTATAAAATTCCGAAATACCTTAATTGGAATATATTTTATCAGAAAAAGCGCCCTTAGGCAACAAATATTTTACAAAAATCAAGAATATCCGCCGCAAAATCACGGCGGATCACTTTCCTATTTCTTCTATACCTCAAACATCAGCTCTCCATATGTAGGAATCGGCCAAAGCGCCTTATCCACGATCATTTCCAGTTCATCCGCCGGTTCACGCAGTTCCCGCATCACGCCTTTCACCACATCTTTATAGAAAAATGCCTGTTCTTTGGCATCCTCTATGGCGCCCGCCTGCTCCTCCGCCTTCTCCAACTTCCTAAGAGCCTCCTGCATCGCCGCCAGTTTGGCGCATACGGTTTTTAACAGTTCTGTCTGCACCAAAGCATCCACTCCTGCCGCTTTCACCGCATTCACGGTTTCCGCCAGATCCCTGCTGTACTTCATCACCGCCGGGATAATTTTCTTGCCCGCCATCTCGATCATCGTCAGCGCCTCGATATTGATCGTCTTCGCATAAGTCTCGTATATGATCTCCTCTCTGGATTCCAGTTCCACCCGCGTGAAAATGCCGAATTTTTCAAACAATTCCACCGCTTTATCCGTAGTCAGCGTCTTCGCCGCCTCGATCATGGATTTTATGTTCGGCAGTCCGCGTCTCCCCGCTTCCTCCACCCATTCCTCCGCATAGCCGTTTCCATTGAAAACGATGCGCTGATGCTTCGTCATATATTCTTTGATCAGATCATGTACCGCCATCTCAAAATCCTGCGCCCCTTCCAGCCTGTCCGCCGCCTCGCAGAAGGCCTCCGCAACGATGGCATTCATGGTCGTGTTGGGACTGGCAATAGAATCTGCAGAACCTACCATACGGAACTCAAATTTGTTGCCGGTGAAGGCAAAGGGCGATGTTCTGTTTCTGTCGGTGGCATCCCTCTCAAAGTCAGGCAGAGTGGATACCCCTGTCTCCAGCTTCCCGCCTTCCTTTAATTTCGCCGCATCGCCGGTCTCGATCAACTGTTTTACAACATCCTCCAACTGCTCCCCGAGGAACATCGAAATGATCGCGGGAGGCGCTTCGTTCGCTCCCAGTCTGTGGTCATTGCCCACATCCGAGGCGCTCTGACGCAGCAGATCCGCATGGATGTCCACCGCTTTCATGATGCAGGCCAACACCAGCAGAAATCTCACATTCTTATTCGGCGTATCCCCCGGATCAAGCAGGTTTACGCCCGTGTCCGTGCTGATGGACCAGTTGTTGTGCTTACCGGAACCATTGACGCCTGCATAGGGCTTCTCGTGCAGCAGGCACCGCAGATCATGATGGTATGCAATCCGCTTCATCGTCTCCATCACAAGCTGGTTGTGGTCCACCGCTATGTTCGCCGTCGCATAGACGGGAGCCAGTTCATGCTGTGCCGGCGCAACCTCATTATGCTGCGTCTTGGCGGTCACTCCCAGTTTCCACAGTTCCTCGTTCAAATCTTTCATATAGGCGCCCACGCGCTCTTTGATGACGCCGAAGTAGTGGTCCTCCATCTCCTGCCCTTTGGGCGCCGGCGCTCCGAACAGAGTGCGGCCCGCAAACATCAGATCCTCCCGCTGTAAATAAAGATCCTTATCCACCAGAAAATATTCCTGTTCCGGTCCCACGCAGGCCGTCACCTTTGTCGCCGCCTGATCGCCAAAGAGACGGACAATACGCAGCGCCTGCGTGCTGAGGGCTTCCATGGAACGCAAAAGCGGCGTCTTTTTATCCAGCGCCTCCCCTGTGTAAGAACAAAAGGCCGTGGGAATACAAAGGATCTTCCCGCAGGCGGACTCTTTCAAAAAAGCCGGGGAAGTGATATCCCAAGCTGTGTATCCTCTCGCCTCAAAGGTCGCCCGCAGGCCGCCTGAAGGAAAGGAAGATGCGTCGGGCTCCCCTTTGATCAGCTCCTTCCCTGAAAACTCCGTGATCATCTTGCCGTCCTCGTCGGGATGGGAGACGAAAGCGTCGTGTTTTTCGGCAGTGATGCCTGTGAGCGGCTGAAACCAGTGCGAATAGTGCGTCGCTCCGTGCTCCACAGCCCAGTCTTTCATCTCTTTCGCCACCACATTCGCCGCGGACATGGACAGTTCTCCGCCCTGATCCATAACGCGCTTTACCTCTTTAAACACATTTTTAGGCAGACGGCTCCTCATCTTTGCGAGGTCAAATACATTCTGACCAAACATCTCCTCCACATTTATCATATCGCTCATTTCCGTTCCTCCGTTTAAAGTCCCCGTTCTTCCTTGGTCTGACCGCTCACGCAGTCTCCTCCGCTTTCCGCAGCAGATCGTACTGCTTTGGTGTTTCACTCAGCTTCACCGAAAACCGCTGCCTCGCATGGGGACAGCTTTCCATAGGGGTTCCCGCCTCGTCCTCCATAGCTTCCACGATGGCCGGGATGTTCCTGCCGTCCGGCTTCATGATCTCGACAGCGTCCCCCACATGAAACTTGTTCTTCTGTTCGAGACGGGCGTACCCCCTTTCATCCGTTCCTTCTACCACACCGAGATAGACCGCTTCGCTCCGGTAAGTGGATGAGTCGTATATCTGAGACTCTTTCCCCGGTTTCCCGAAATAGAAACCGGTGGTAAAGGGGCGATAGGTGCATTTCCTGATCTCCTGACGGTACCATTCCATGTTATTTCGATAAAGTTCCTCCGATTTCATGTAGTCATCGATGGCTTTTCGGTAGGTTCTTGCCACCGTCGCAACATACAGAGCAGCTTTCATGCGCCCCTCTATCTTCAGGCTGTTTATCCCCGCCTCAAGCAGCTCCGGAATATACTCTATCATGCACAGATCCCCGGAGTTAAAAAGAAACGTCCCCCGCTCGTTCTCATACACGGGCAGGTACTCGCCCGGCCTGCTCTCCTCCACCACCGCGTACTTAAAACGGCAGGGATGGGTGCAGGCTCCTCTGTTGGCATCCCGTCCCGTCATATAATTGCTTAACAGACAGCGCCCCGAATAGGAAATACACATGGCGCCGTGCACAAATGCTTCGATCTCCATCTGTGCCGGAATGTGTTCCCTCATTTCTTTGATTTCATTAAAAGACAGCTCTCTGGCACAGACGATCCTTGTCGCCCCCTGCTTATGCCAGAAAAGGCAGGTCTTATAGTTTGTATTGTTTGCCTGTGTGGAAATATGTATCTCGATCTCCGGACAGACTTCCCTCGCAGTCAGAAAAAGTCCCGGATCCGAAATGATCAGGGCGTCCGGCTTCTCTTTCATCTGATGCAGTTCCTGAAAATACTTTTCCGCCTCCGCGATATCTGCGTGATGGGCAAAAATGTTCGCCGTAACATATACTTTAACGCCCCGCTCATGGGCAAACCGGATCCCCTCGGCCATCTCCTCCAAAGAAAAATTTTTTGCTTTCGCGCGCAGGCTGAATGCCTCGCCGCCGATATAGACTGCATCCGCGCCGAAGATCACCGCCGTTTTCAACACTTCCAGACTTCCCGCCGGAATCAGAAGTTCCGCCTTATTCATAGGGCTCTGCCCTCCTCCTATATCATTTACGTCCTCAGGTAATTAAAAATTTTTGCCATATCATAGCATCAATCGTGCCAAATTTACGCATCCATAAGCAGGTGCTGTGAGACTGTCGGCACTTAGGCACCGTATTTTGGTGCCTTATGTGTCCGCTACAGTCGAACCGCAGCGAAAGCGTGCCTGCGTTGGATCGTATATTTTGCACGTCAGAGCAATATTATCATAATATTCTGACAGACGACGCCACACCGTCCCCCACCGGCAGGATCACCGTCTCCAGCCGCTCGTCGTGAGTGATCTGGTACAGATACTCCCGCATCCGGCTGTGGATCGTTCGGTCGCGTCTTGTCACCGCATAGCGGGATTCCAGAATATCCCCCTCCTGCCACACGTTGTCGGAGAGCAAAAGCCCGCCGACCGAAAGCAGCCGCATCACTTCCGGCAGGAACGAAAGGTACTGTCCCTTCGCCGCGTCCATAAATATCATATCGCAAGGCCTTTCGATCTTCGGCAGAATGTCCGCCGCATCCCCTTCGAGCAGTGTGATCTTTTCCTCTCTCCCCGCCCGCCTGAAGTTCTCCCTCGCCTTCACGATCCGTTTATCATAGTTTTCGATGGTTGTTATATGACAGTCAGGCGGCCCGTATTCACTCATCAATAACGCAGAAAAGCCGACCGCACATCCAATCTCCAGAATCGTAAGAGGTTTCCGCATCTGCACAAAAAACCGCAGAAGCCTCTGTGTTTCCGGTTTGATAATGGGTACGCCCGCTTCCCTTGCTTCTCTCTCTATTTCGTTCAAAAATGCTGTGTTGCCCTGATCCAGCGAACGGATGAAGGCCGTCTGTCTCTCTGCCGTCAATCTTTCTCCTCGTCCTTTTCCTCATAAGAACTGGACATGATCTCCAGCATCTGTTCCGCCGTCATCGCCGTGCTCAGTTCATAATTTCCCGGCATCAGTTCCCCCTTATGAGGAGACACCAGATACTGCACATAAAACAGATCCTTATCCCGGATCAGTCCGTAATCCTCCAACGCCTGCGCCACCTGTTTCGGCGTCGTCTCCTCCGAAAGTTCCACGGTATAGACGATGCCCGGTTCGCTGCTCACCGGCTCCTCGGAAAAAATGCGGTATCCGAAAGCGTAAGCCTCCGACGCCGCCCCCACCACAAAACGGATGAGCAGGACAAAGACTATTATTTTTACTACTGCCGTTCCAATCGATACAATAAACTGCTTCATAGTTACCTCTTATTTCCGGTTCCTCCACGCCGCCTAAAATCCGGCTGGAATAGAAAATTCCAGTTCTGAGAGCATCCGGTTGTCAATATCCTGTTTCAATTTTACAAAATCGCGTTCCGCGCACAGATATTTATCCACAAGCGGCTCCGCACGGAACGCCGCCGTATCCAGTTCAAACTGTTCAAGCTTCTGCAACAGCTCCTCCCCTTCGTTGTTCTGCTGTATCAAAAAATTATTCCTTCGGTACTCATCGATCCGCTCCTGCAGTCCCGGCACCTGACTGACTGCCGCGCTGGCTTCCTCATAACTGTGATAGATATCAGAATCCTTTATACTGTTTATCAATTCTCTCAGGCTGTCCCCGATTCTCGCGTCTTTTCTTATCATGTCTTACACTCCTTATGCTGTCTGTACGCAATCCTTATACGCTCATAATAACCGGCAGTATCATTGGTCTGCGCTTTGTCCTCTTCCAGATAAACTCGGTCAGTTCATCCCTGATGCTGCTTTTCAATTTCCCCCAGTCAAAAATGTTTTTATCAAGACACCGCTCCACCGTAAACTGCACGACGGCTCTCGCCTCATCTATCAATTCGTCGGCCTCCCGCACATAGACAAATCCTCTGGAGACGATGTCGGGTCCGGCCGCCAACTGCCCTGACGCCTGATCCAGCGCCAGCACGACAATGATAATGCCGTTTTCCGCCAGATGCTGTCTGTCGCGCAGCACGACGTTCCCCACATCGCCGACGCCCAACCCGTCCACCATGATATCGCCCACCGGCACTTGTCCCGTCACTTCCGCATGCTCCATGTCCAGTTCCAGCACATCGCCGCTGGAGAGGATGATGATCCGCTCCTTCGGAATCCCGAGAGACGCCGCCAGATTCGCATTTGCCTTTAAATGCTTATATTCGCCGTGCACCGGGATCGCATATCTGGGCTGCACCAGATTGTAGATCAGCTTGATCTCCTCCTGACAGGCATGTCCCGAGACATGCGGCGCATCCTGAAAGATCACATCCGCCCCTTTCCTTAACAGGTCGTTGATCACTTTTGTGACAGCTTTTTCATTGCCCGGAATCGGGTGCGAAGAAAAGATCACCGTATCATTTGGCCCGATGGACAGCTTTTTATGATTATTGCCCGCCATACGGCTAAGGGCCGCCATGCTCTCTCCCTGACTTCCGGTGGCGATGACCACCGTTTTCTCCTCCGGATAATCTTTCAGCTGCTCGATATCGATCAGCGTATTCTCCGGAATTTGCAGGCAGTCAAGCTTTGTCGCCGTCTCAATGATATTGACCATACTGCGGCCTTCCACCGCAACTTTTCTGCCGGCCCTATATGCGCAGTTAATGATCTGCTGCACTCTGTCCACATTGGACGCAAAGGTGGAGATAATCAGCCTTGTATTCTTGTGTTCCTCGAAAATCTGGTCAAAGGTGGGGCCTAAGGTTTTCTCCGACGGGGAAAATCCCGGTCTCTCCGCATTGGTGGAGTCGCAAAGCAATGCCAGCACACCCTTTTTGCCCAATTCTGCAAAACGCTGCAGATCAATAGCATCACCAAACACCGGCGTATAATCCACTTTAAAGTCGCCGGTATGCACCACGATACCCGCCGGCGAATAGATCGCTAACGCCGCCGCATCTACAATGCTGTGGTTTGTCTTAATAAATTCTATGCGAAATTTATCTAGTGTAATCGTCTGCCCGAACTTCACGACCTTTTGTCTGATACGGCCGTTTAACCCATGCTCCTCCAGCTTTCTGTCGATGATGCCCATGGTCAGCCTTGTGGCATAGATAGGCGCCGGCAGATCCTTTAAAATATAGGGCAGCGCGCCGATATGATCTTCGTGCCCGTGGGTAATGATAAAGCCTTTTACTTTATCCGCATTTTCCTTTAAATAAGTGACATCCGGTATCACAAGATCTATACCCAGCATGTCGTCATCCGGAAAGGACAGTCCGCAGTCGACTACGATTATGCTGTTCCCGTATTCAAAGGCGGTAATGTTCATACCGATCTCATCCAACCCGCCCAACGGGATGATCTTCAACCCGAGTGTTTCTTTCTCCTTTTCTTTCCTCAATCAAATTCCCTCCATGTTGTCTGTCCGGAGAGAAGACTACTCATCATCTGACACAAATGTCACATCATCCATCAACGTCTCAAAGACAGCTGCCACCGCCTGAAGTTCCTTCTCCTCAGACACGATCTCATACAGCCCCTCTTTCTCCTCCGGCTTGGACAAATCTTTCAAAATCAGGGCGTCTCCATCCCCGTCTTCCATATCTGTTACTAAAATATAATCCGTTCCGCCGATCTTTGTCTGCTCCAGAACGTAAAATTCGGCTTTTTCTGTTTCGCTTATCGCTATTGTTATCTTATCCATCCCTATACCTCTGCGCCGCCCATAGCTCTGTAGTCCAGATATCCCTGCAGGATAAGGACTGCGGCTATCTTATCCACATACTCTTTTCGGTGTTCTCTGCGTACATTCGCCTCCATCAGCGTCCTTTCGGCCGCCACGGTGGTCAGTCTCTCATCCCACATCCTCACGGGAAGCCCTGTCCGCCTCTCAAGCATCTCTTTAAACTCAGCCGCAAGCTGCGAGCGATCCCCCTCCTCGGCGTTCATATGTTTCGGGTTGCCAAGCACGATCTCCCCCACTTCATACTCACCGATGAGTGTTTCGATCTGCGCTAACGTCTGCCGAAGCTTGTTCTCTCCTTTGCGATGGATCGTCGTGATCCCCTGCGCTGTAATAAGAAGCGGGTCGCTTATGGCCACGCCCACCGTTTTGGAACCGAAGTCCAACCCCATGATCCGCATAATGTCCTCCGCTAGCTCCATCTGTTGCTTCTGATATACTGCTCCAACAGCTCTTCCACCAGCTCATCCCGCTCCACCTTCATGATCAGGCTCCTCGCCCCCTGATGGTTTGTGATGTATGTGGGGTCTCCCGACATAATATAACCCACGATCTGATTCACCGGATTATAGCCTTTTTCCGTCAGCGCATGGTACACGGTATCCAAAATGATCCTGGTGCCGTTCTCCTGTTCTGCCTCTACCGTAAAAAACCTTGTATTCCCAAAATCTTCCATTGCTCCGTACCTTTTATCCTGTTGTCTTGCTCTGTCGTACCTTTACGCTCCTGTTTCCTTCTTATCGCAGAAGTCTCTTTTCATTTTACTCCAAAAAACCGTTAAAATCAACTATTCCAACCACATTATATTATCGGAGGCTTTTCCGCCTGATGACAGATCTCCTTCTATATGGCCGGCCAGCCTGCCTTCTGCTGTTTTTCCCGAGAGATTTTCTTTCGTTTTTTTCGCCGCCCGGATATACTCTTCGGTATAACCGACCTGACAGGAAACGCCGCACACTTCTTTCGTCTCCTCAAAAAGTACGCAGACCTCTTTCCCTATGTAACTTTCCCGAAAGGCCGCCGACTGTTTCCCCGCAAGGGCGAGCAGTATCCTGCTCCGCTCCTTCTTCACGCTCTCAGACACCTGATCCTTTCTTGCCGCCGCCGGTGTTTTCTCCCGTCTCGAATACGGAAATACGTGCATTTCATAAAAGTTTACTTTCTCCAGAAAAGTTTTCGTCCGTTCAAATTCCTCATCGGTCTCCCCCGGAAAGCCCACGATCACATCCGTGGTGATTGCCGGATTTTCAAAAGTCTCCCTAAGCAGTTCCACTTTTTCCAAGTATTCCCCTGCAGTGTAATGTCTATTCATGCGGGCAAGCGTTTCATCGCAGCCGCTCTGCAGAGAAAGATGAAAATGAGGGCACAGTTTCCTGATTCCTTTTAGGCCCGCCGCAAACGCAGGCGTTATGATGCGGGGTTCCAACGATCCCAGACGGATCCTCGCAAGTTCTTCCACCTGATCCAGTTCCCGCAGCAGATGCAGTAACCGCTCATGGGGAAAAGGCTTGCCAACCTCCGGATTTTTTATCCCGTCAAAATCAAGGCCGTAGGAACTGATATGGATTCCTGTCAGCACGATCTCCCGAAATCCCTGCGCCGCCAGTCCCCGCACCTCCCGCAAAATATCCTCTTCTCTCCGGCTTCTGACTCTGCCCCTTGCATAAGGTATGATGCAGTAAGAGCAGAACTGGTTGCACCCGTCCTGAATTTTAATGTAAGCCCGCGTATGCTCCGTCGTATAGTTGAGCTGCATCTCCTCGTAAACATCTTCTGTTCCGATATCCGCAATGCTCCTGCCCCCTGCGGTTTTGTCTCCGCGCTTTTCCAGATATTCCTCCAGAATTTCCACGGCATCCTTTTTCCGGTTGTTGCCGATCACCAGATCCACCGCTTCATCGGCGAGAACCTGCCCGCCGCCGGTCTGGACGTAGCACCCGATCGCCACCACCACCGCTTCGGGGTTCCTCTTTTTCGCCTGATGCAGCATCTGTCTGCTTTTCCTGTCCGCAATATTAGTTACGGTGCAGGTGTTCACCATATAGATATCGGCCTTTTCGTCAAAAGGCACAATGGAAAATCCCTTTTCTTTTAATTTTTGCCCTATGACATCCAGTTCATAGGAATTGACTTTGCAGCCAAGGTTATGCAGTGCCACACTTTTCATATAATGATTCCTTAATTTCGTAATAATTTGGTATTGACTTTTCTCTGCTCTGCAAGTAGACTAAGGGAACAGAACATATATATCAGGCGGCTGCCGAAATTTAAGACAGGAGGGTATCTGAATGAAAACCGTAAAAATTTCTTTAAATTCTATTGATAAAGTAAAATCTTTCGTAAATGAAATCACGAAATTTGATAATGAGTTTGATCTGGTTTCCGGTCGTTATGTGATCGACGCAAAATCCATCATGGGCATTTTCTCTCTGGATCTGTCCAAACCTATCGACCTGAATATCCATGCCGAAAAAGAGATGGATGATATTTTAAGTGCACTGCAGCCTTATCTGCTGGGATAACAGAACGCTTTTTTGCTCATCGCGAAAACAACTCATACATAGAATTTAAAAATACCGTAAAGCCGGAACCTTATGTTTCCGGCTTTCTTCATCGCTTTACAGTTTTCACACCGCACTGACAGTCACGATCTCCTGCGTCTCATAGGCTTTCTGCAGCAGTTCGTCTATCTTTTCGTCCAAATGCGTCTCATGCTTTTTGATGATCTGAAGATTCGGTTTTGTCACAGGGTGTTTCGCCACAAAAATCGTACAGCAGTCCTCATAGGGCAGCACCGACGTCTCATAGGTATCGATCTTCTCCGCGATATCCACGATATCCAACTTATCAAACGCGATCAGCGGACGGTACACCGGCAGCGTACAGACCTCGTTTGTCACAAGAAGGGATTTCATCGTCTGGGATGCCACCTGCCCGATGGATTCTCCTGTTATCAGCCCTGTGCAGCCGCCTTCTTTTGCCAGATGTTCCGCGATCCGCATCATATAGCGGCGCATGATGATAGTCAGTTCATCATGGGGACACTTGTCGTAAATATACATCTGTATATCCGTGAAATTGATAATGTGCAGCCGTATCTCGCCGGCATATTTCGATACCGCCTTCGCCAGATCCACCACCTTTTGCTTTGCACGCTCGCTGGTGTAAGGAGGCGCGTGGAAATAGACCGCCTCGATCTGCACGCCGCGTTTTGCGATCATGTAACCTGCCACCGGAGAGTCGATGCCGCCGGATAACAGCAGCATCGCTTTTCCTGCCGTTCCCACAGGCATGCCGCCGGGCCCCGGAATCACGATGGAATACACGTATATGTGCTCCCTGATCTCCACGTTTAACATCACGTCCGGTTTATGCACGTCCACCTGCATCTCCGGAAATGCCTCCAGCAAAATCTCCCCGAGATCGCAGTTGATCTCCATCGAGGATTTCGGGTAATTTTTCCTCGCCCTGCGGGCGTTCACTTTAAACGTCAGACCCTTGTCCTCGTAGGCCTCGTCCATATATTTTACGATCTCTTCGCCCAGCTTCTCAAAACCCTCGTCCTCAAGCTGGATCATCGGGCAGATATGGGAAAGACCGAACACCCTCTTTAAATTTTCGACCACTTCATCATAGTCGTAGTAAGCAGAGACTACATCCGCATAGATGCGTCCCTGCTCCTTTCTGACCGCAAATTCACCCTCGCAGCGTTTAAGGGCATACTTGATCTGTTCCACAAGAGCGTCCTCGAACAGATAGCGGTTCCGCCCCTTGATGCCGATCTCTGCATACTTTAACAGAAATGCTCTGAATTCCATCTTTTATCCTTTCTCATGCCGGATCATGATCCGGCTTATCATTAGCATAAAGCCATCTGCGATACATATGGCTGTCGGTTTAATAGCGCGAATACCGCCGCAGCACCGGCACGGTTTCATGCAGCGTGTGCAAAGTATACACTATTTCCTCCTCAGTTGTAAAGAGGGAAAGGCTGAAACGCAGTGTAGATTCCAAGAGAGAGCGTTCCACACCGATGGCTTTTAACGTCTCCGAGGGGCGCGGATGCCTCGCCGCACAGGCGCTTCCTGCCGAAACGCAGATCCCCCTGTCCTCCAGCGCATGAAGCAGCACTTCGCTCCGGATGCCTCTGAAAGATATGCTGACCACATGGGGCGCTCCCTCTCTGCCCGGACACCCGTTTATCTGTATATTTCCGAGATCGGAGACGCCTTCTATCAGCATTTCCCTGAGTCTGTACATCCTCTCATTATCTCTCTCAAGGTTCTCATATACTTTCTGACACGCCAGTCCCACCCCTGCGATGCCGGGCACATTTTCGGTACCCGAACGCATTCCGTTCTGCTGGCCGCCGCCAAATACGATGGGATGCAGTTTCACTTTCTCCCCCGCATACAAAAAGCCGACTCCCTTTGGTCCGTGGATCTTATGTCCGCTCACCGTGAGCAGATCGATGTTCATCCTTTTGGGGAAAATTCGGAATTTTCCGAATCCCTGCACGGCATCCACATGGAACAGCGTTCGCGGGTTCATCCTTTTAATGAGGGCACCCAGTTCTGCGATGGGCTGTACCGCTCCGACCTCATTGTTTGTATGCATAACAGACACTAAAATCGTGTCCTGCCTGATACTCTTTTGCAGATCTTCCAAACGGACTCTGCCGGTTTTGTCCACCGGAAGATAGGTCACCCGAAATCCCTGCCCTTCCAGATATTCCATCGTTTTAAGTACCGCCGGATGTTCTATTCTTGTAGTGATCAGATGGGCGCCGCTTCTCCGGTTCGCCATAGCCGCCCCGATCAGAGCCAGATTATCCGCCTCCGTACCGCCGGAGGTAAAAATGATCTCTTTCTCGTTTACTTTTAACACTTTTGCGATCTGTTCTTTTGCACGCTTTACATACTGTTCGGCCCGCATCCCTTTAAAGTGCATGCTGGCGGGATTACCGTAATCTTCCAGCATCAGTTTCGTCACAAGCTCCGCCACTTCGGGAAAGACGCGGGTCGTCGCTGAATTGTCCAGATATGCTTCCATTTCAATCTTTCTCCTGTTTTTCCTCTGTATCTGTCAGATAAGCACTGCGCAGATGCTTTTCCGAATACAGCCGTTTTTCTTATATTCTATTGTATGTATCATGTCGAAAAATGGTACTGATCTTCCTCCTCCAACAAATACATCAGCCATGCCGTCACCGTGATCGCCGCCGTCTCGGTCCGCAGGATGCGCCTGCCCAGCGTAACCGGGATAACCCCCGCTTTCTCGGCCTCCTCTATCTCCGCCTCCTCAAAACCTCCCTCCGGCCCGATAAAAACCGCGATCTTCTGTCCTGCCCTCACTCCGGCAAGATATTTCTTTGTCTCCTCCATATCCGCCGCCCGTTCATAGGGTATCAATCTGACATCCATGTCATTTGCATAGGACAGCGCCTCCGAAAACGTCGTCACTTCATGCACACTTGGGATGATCCCCCGCCCGCTCTGCTTTGCCGCCGCTTCCGCGATCGCCTGCCAGCGCTCCACCTTGCTTTTGCGCTTTTTCTCTTCCAGTTTCACAACGCATCTCCTGCAGATGACCGGAATGATCTCAAAACAGCCCAGTTCCACCGCTTTCTGCAGGATCAGTTCCATTTTATCTCCTTTGGGAAGCCCCTGAAAGAGATATATCTTTGCCGGAAGTTCTGTGTTCTTTTCTTCCCTCGACAATATCCTGCAGAAAATATCATGTTCTCTCAATTCCGTAATTTCACACAAATATTTCCTGTTTTCCGCCTCGCAGACCGCAGCTATTTTTTCTCCGGCCCGCATCCGCAGCACATTTTTTATGTGATTGACATCGGAGCCTGTGATCACGACATGCCCTTCTTGTACCCCGGAGGGTTCTGTAAAAAACTGATACATCTATGTCTCCCGCTTTCTTCTGCTGCCTGCCGCCAAACAGATGCTATGGCTTCATGGCGGTTACGCTGACCCACTCGCCCTGATACGTCACTTCCAAAATCTTGAGCCCGGCGCTCTCCACCGCTTTTCTCACAATTTCTTCCTTATCATCGATGATTCCCGACGTGATATAGACACCCCCCGGCTTCAACCGGTCCACGATCACCGGTGTCAGCGGCACCAACACATCCGCCAGTATGTTGGCCGCTACGATATCATAGCAGCCGTACCCAACCTTGTCCTGCACTTCCTTCTCCGTAATGATATTGCCGATCATCATCTCGAATTTCTCCGCAGGGATGTGATTCATCTCCAGATTTTCCTCCACCGCAGGCGCCGAGCAGGGATCTAAGTCCGTCCCCACAACTTTTTTGCCGCCGTACATCAGAGAAATAATGCCCAGAATACCGCTGCCTGTCCCCACATCCAGCAAAACGCTCTCATCCGTCAGATATTTTTTGATCTGTCTGATGCAAAGCTGCGTCGTCTCGTGCATGCCTGTCCCGAAAGCTGTCCCGGGATCGATATGCAGGATCTTTTTGTCCGCATCCTCCGGCTTCACTTCCTCCCAGGAAGGAATCACCAACAGATCATCGATATAAAACTGATGAAAATACTGCTTCCAGTTATTGATCCAGTCGATATCCTCCGTCTCGTCCATGGCCACCGTTCCGTCGCCGATATCCATAAACTGCCGCAGACCTTCCAGTTCCTCTTCCACGCGGCCTAAAATCTCCTCTTCCCCGACATATACTTTTTCCGCACCAAAAGCATCCGTCAATATCTCGATATCGCCCGTCCCGTCTGCGGCGGCCATCTCCTCCGCAGCCTGCGTCCTCGGCACGATCACTCTCCCGTCGGGCCCTTCCTCCACAAAAAAACTGAGATAAGCCACACCGTCGTCCGCCTCCGACTCCGGCATGATATCCACAAACATCTGCTCCTTCTCAAGGGCCGTAAGGGGAACTTTATCCTCTATCTGCGCCCCTTCCAGACCGATATCATACAGCGTGCTGATGATCACATCTTCCGCTTCCGTAATTGTTTTTATTTTAAACTTTTTCCACTTCATAACGCTCCTCCCCACAGCTCCTCTCCGGAGCACAGCCACCTTTTGTCCGGCAAAGATCTGCCCTCTGTAATTTCCTCTGTCCAGAATACCACATATGTCCGTCAAAAAGAAGCCGCCTGCCGAAATAAATAAAAATTTTAAATTTCCTCTTGACACTTTGATTGTATCACTGTATTATGCAGTTAGTACAGTAATACAAAATGTATTTGCTGAAATTTAGCGCAAAGGCGCGGAAAGGAGTATCATAACATTGGAAAATACCCAGACTATTGAAACCCCAAAACAGGAATGGCACCTGACAAGTGATCGTCCCGTCTTTATCCAGATCATGGAAAAGCTGAAACGGGATATCGTCACCGGCATTTACAAGCCCGGCGATAAGCTGCCTTCCGTCAGGGATCTGGCAGGCGAAGCGGCAGTAAATCCAAACACGATGCAAAGAGCTTTCTCTGAACTGGAACGGGAAGGGCTCGTCTATACGAAACGCACCAACGGAAGATTTATCACGGAGGATATGGCTATGATCAGTCAGTTAAAAGAAGAAATGGCTTTGGACGCCATCTCACAATTTTTAAACAGCATGCAGCAGCTCGGCTTTTCCACTCAGGAGACGCTCACGCTGTTAAAAGAATCTTTGAAGGAGGAAACAGTATGAGCACTTTGGTAACCTGTAAAGATCTGACGAAAACCTACGGCAAAAAACCCGCCTTAAACCGCGTCAATCTGGAAATAGAGAGCGGCCACATCATCGGCCTTTTAGGCCCGAACGGCAGCGGAAAGACTACGTTTATCAAACTGTTGAACGGACTGCTCACTCCCACATCCGGCGAACTCAGTGTAAAAAATAAGCCGGTGGGAATCGAAAGCAAGAAGGTCATCTCCTACCTGCCGGACCAGACCTATCTGAATATGAACAACAAGGTAAAAGATGTGATCGATTATTTCACCGCTTTCTACGCCGATTTTGAACCCAAGCGGGCTTACGGGATGTTGGAATCCCTGCAGATCAGTCCGGAAGACAGACTGAAAACGATGTCCAAAGGGACAAAAGAAAAAGTACAGCTTATCCTTGTGATGAGCAGGCGGGCCGAACTCTATGTGCTGGATGAACCTATCGCCGGCGTGGATCCCGCCGCAAGAGATTATATATTGCAGACAATTTTGTCAAACTACGATCCGGAGGCTTCTATTTTAGTTTCCACCCATCTGATATCCGATATCGAGACGATTCTGGATCAGGTAATATTTATCAAAGAAGGAGAGATCTGCCTGCAGGCGTCAGTCGATGATATCCGCATGCAGCACCAGAAATCTATTGACTCTTTGTTCAGGGAGGTATTCAAATGTTAGGAAAACTGATCAAATACGAATTCAAACACACGGCAAAAACAATGTTTATGACTTATGGAGTCCTTGCCGTCTTCACCCTCATGGCCTCTGTCGCCTTGTACCGCATGGACCGGGGACTTACTTCGGAAAATACTTTTGCCGCCGTTTTAAGCACCACCATGCTGATTCTTTATGTGATAGCCATCGTCGCTATTTATTGCGTGGATTTTATTTATCTTATTCACCATTATCATAAAACCATGTACTCTGCACAGGGATACCTGACGCATACTTTGCCGGTCTCTCCTGCCGCTTCCTTTGGCACGAAGATTCTGGTCATATCCCTCTGGATGCTTGTCTCCACCGTATTGTCGGTCTTCTCCGTTCTGGCGCTGCTGCAGGGCGGCAGCGGCGGCGAATTTTTCCACGCCTTCAGCAATATTGTGTGGCGTGACTTTTCCCAAAGCTCCTATGAGATATTCGGGATATCCGGCGGATATTTTCTCTCTTACTCCGCCCTGATATCCGTTCTCAACATTCTCCTGTGCGTTCTCTGGATCGCGGCCAGCATGGCAGTCGGGCAGCTTTTTAGGAAAAACCGCACCGCATACAGTATTCTTGCCGCTTTTGCCTTCAAGATGATAAGTCAAATCGTCAGCGGCGCCTTTATGATAATAAGCGGATACGACCTTTTCTCTCTTCTGGACGGGGAGGCAGCTTCTTTTATGAAGACCGTTCTAAACGGCACCCTTGTCATAACACTGATCTTTCTCGTCTTGCTGTACGGGATATGTATTTATATCAACAGCAGAAAACTAAATCTGGAGTGATGTAATCATAATACGGCAAAAAAGCCAAAAGGCTGCGGCATGAGGACATTTCCTCTCATACCGCAGCCTTTTTTATTTCTGTAACAGTTCCTAAAACAGCTTTCTCTTCTTCCGCCTTCCGCCGCTGTTTTCGGCCTGCTTTTCCTCTCCTGCCCTGCTCGCCGCATTCAGGGAATCTCCCGTCAGTTCGTCGAACTTTCTAAGCAGTTCTTTCGCCTCTGCGGAAAGTTTCTCCGGCGTCTGGATCACCAGCGTCACATAGTGATCTCCCCGCACTTCCTTGTTCCGCAGCGTGGGCACGCCTTTCCCTTTCAGGCGCACTTTTGTATCCGTCTGGGTTCCCGGTTTCACTTCATAGGCAACTCTGCCGTCCACCGTATCCACCAGCACTTCTCCGCCCAGCGCCGCCACCGCATAAGATACGGGCACCGTGGAAAATATATTGTAATCCTGACGTCTGAAAATGGGGTGACGCCCCACCACCACTTCCACCAGAACATCTCCTCTGGGGCCGCCGTTTGTACCGGGTTCTCCGAGCCCCGTCTTACGGATGCACTGTCCGTTGTCGATGCCCGCCGGGATATCCATTGCGAATTTCTTCCGCATCGGTACATAGCCGGATCCGTGGCAATCCTGACATCTCTCCTTGATGATCTTTCCCGTGCCGCGGCAATCCGGACAAGTCTGGATATTTCTGACCGTTCCGAAGAAAGACTGGGAAGTCATGACAACCTGCCCTTTACCGCCGCATTTCGAACAGGTCTCAGGGCTTGTTCCGGGCTTCGCACCGCTGCCGCGGCAGGTCTTACACTCTTCTTTTACGCTCAGCTCAAGCTCTTTTGTACAGCCGAAAACCGCCTCGTCAAAACTGATACGCACCGATGTACGGATGTTCGCTCCCTGCATCGGTCCGTTATTGGCGCGCCTGCCTCTGCCTCCGCCAAACAGATCTCCAAAAATATCGCCGAAAATATCGGAAAAGTCCATACCGCTGAAATCAAAGCCTCCGGCTCCCCCGGCTCCGTCAAAGGCCGCATGCCCAAACTGGTCATACTGCCGCCGCTTTTCGGGATCGCTGAGTACCGCATAGGCTTCCGATGCCTCCTTGAATCTCTTTTCCGCCTCGGCATCACCCGGATTCATATCCGGGTGATATTTTTTTGCCAACGTTCTATATGCCTTTTTCAAAGCTGCGTCGTCCGCATTCTTCTCGACGCCAAGCACCTCATAATAATCTCTTTTCTGTTCAGCCATGTCGCTTCCTCTATCCGGTTTTTATACTTCTCTGAAATCTCCGTCCACTACGTCGTCCTGCGGTGCGCTGCCTGCATCTGTCTGGCCCGCGTCAGCCTGACCGGCGAAGCCGCTCATGTCCGGGCCCGCCTGCGCGCCCTGTGCTCCCTGCATGCTCTCATACATCTTCGTGAACAGCGCCTGAGCATCGTTCATCAGTTTTTCTTTCGCCGCCTTCAGCGCATCTAAATCGCTGTCGGAAATGTCCGTCTGATCTTTTGTCCTCTCCAGAATATCCTTCACCGCTTTGATATCGTCCTCCACGGTCGCTTTCTGGGAAGCGTCTATCTTGTCGCCCACTTCGCCGAGAGCCTTCTCTGTCTGGAATACGAAAGCGTCAGCATCGTTTCTTGTGTCGATAGCTTCTTTTCTTTTCTTATCCTGCGCCTCAAACTCAGCCGCTTCTTTTACCGCTCTGTCGATGTCGTCGTCAGACATGTTGGAGCCCGCTGTGATCGTGATGTGCTGTTCCTTGCCTGTTCCCAGATCTTTTGCGGATACGTTCACGATACCGTTGGCATCGATGTCGAAGGTAACCTCGATCTGCGGTACGCCGCGCATTGCGGGCGGAATGCCATCCAGTCTGAACTGGCCGAGAGATTTGTTGTCTTTCGCAAACTGTCTCTCCCCCTGCAGTACATTGATGTCTACTGCTGTCTGATTATCTGCGGCCGTGGAGAACACCTGACTCTTCTTGGTCGGGATCGTTGTATTTCTCTCGATCAGTCTGGTTGCGACACCGCCCATAGTCTCGATAGACAATGACAGAGGTGTCACATCCAGCAGCAGGATATCACCTGCGCCTGCGTCTCCTGCCAGTTTGCCGCCCTGCACGGATGCGCCGATAGCTACGCACTCATCCGGATTTAAGGATTTGTTCGGATCTTTTCCTGTCAGCTGTCTTACTTTATCCTGTACCGCCGGGATCCTTGTGGAACCGCCGACCAACAGTACCTTGCCCAGATCGGCATTGGTGAGTCCTGCGTCTTTCATAGCGTTCTGAACCGGGATCGCCGTTCTCTCCACGAGGTCATGTGTCAGCTCATCGAATTTCGCCCTTGTCAGGTTCATGTCAAAATGCTTCGGGCCTTCCGCTGTCGCGGTGATGAAAGGCAGGTTGATATTTGTAGTTGTCGCGGAGGAGAGCTCTTTTTTCGCTTTTTCAGCAGCCTCTTTCAGTCTCTGCAGCGCCATCTTATCGTTGGAGAGATCCACGCCTTCCGCTTTCTTAAATTCGCTGATCATATAGTCGGTGATCTTCTGGTCGAAGTCATCGCCGCCCAAGCGGGTATCGCCGTTTGTCGCAAGCACTTCAATAACGCCGTCGCCGATCTCAATAATCGAAACGTCGAACGTACCGCCGCCTAAATCGTACACCATGATCTTCTGCTCTTTTTCGTTGTCCAGACCGTATGCAAGAGCCGCCGCCGTAGGCTCATTGATGATACGCTTCACTTCCAGACCTGCGATCTTGCCTGCGTCCTTGGTCGCCTGTCTCTGGGCATCATTGAAGTATGCAGGCACCGTGATAACAGCCTCGGAAACACTCTCACCCAGATAGCTCTCAGCGTCCGCTTTCAGCTTCTGCAGGATCATCGCAGAGATCTCCTGAGGGGAATATCTCTTATCGCCGATACTTCTCTTTTGATCCGTACCCATATCCCTCTTGATGGATGAAATCGTGTTGTCAGCGTTCGTCACAGCCTGACGTTTTGCCGGCTCGCCCACCAATCTCTCTCCTGTCTTCGTGAATGCCACAACAGAGGGTGTTGTTCTGGCGCCTTCCGTGTTGGCGATAACGGTGGGCTTACCACCTTCCATCACTGCTACGCAGCTATTTGTCGTACCTAAGTCAATACCGATTATTTTGCTCATAATGTTTCTCCTCCTAAAATATATGAAATATTTATTGTTTGTATTGTGAATGGCACCGTGAAACTTTTCTGCATTTTCTTCCGGTGTCAGCTTACAACTCCTACCATGCTGTGCCTTACCACGCTTTCTCTGTAGGTGTAGCCCTTCATCATCTCCTGCGCCACGATCCCGGACTCATACTCTTCGCTTTCCACCTGCATCACCGCATTGTGAAGATTCGGATCAAACTCCTTCCCCACCGCCTCGATAGGCTTCACGCCAAGACTTTCAAGTTCCGTCAAAAGCTGCTTGTAAACCATCTGCATGCCGGAGGCAAAAGGCGCTTCCTTTTCTTCTTCGGACAGCCCTTGGATCCCTCTCTCAAAATTATCTACAACAGGAAGTATCTTTTCGATCACGCTCTTTGCGCCTACCTCAAACATCGCTGTTTTTTCTTTCTCCGTCCGATTCCTGAAGTTCTCAAATTCCGCAAGCTGTCTCTTTACCTTATCTTCCAGTTCCGTAATCTTTTCGGTAAGCGCCTCTGTCTTCTTATCCTCTTTGTTCTTTCTGCCGAAAGCCCTCTTTTCCTTTCCGGGCTTTTCCTGTTCCGGTTCTTTTTCCTGCTCCGGCGCTTCCGCCTCCTTCCGGCATTCCGTCTCTTCCGAAATCTCCGTTTCTGTCTCCTCCGGTCCGTTCTCCGGTTCTCCTGATGTCTTTTCCAGTTCTTCCGCTGAAACCGCCATATCTTTTTCCTTTTCCGCCACGATCCTCATTCCTTTCTATATATCATACAGTTGATCCATCTGCTTTTTCATTATCTTCAATGCATCCACCACTTTTTCGTAATCCATCCGCTTCGGCCCGATCACGCCTATCGTCCCCTTCATACCGGAGCCGAGTTCGTAAGTTGCGGTCACTACGCTGCAGTCTTTCATATTCGCCACCGGAGTTTCTTCTCCGATATAGACCTGAATGCCCGTGTTGTTTTCATCCGTCAGCGTTCCCTGTACCAGTTCCGTGAGCTGTTTCTTCTCCTCAAAAGTGGAGATGATCTCACTGGCTCTCTGTCCGTCCGAAAGTTCCGGATATTTAAAGATATTGTTTACGCCGCTGCTATAGATCTGAAGATCCTCATCCGCCCGGATCGCCTCCGCCACCGCATCGATCACATCGCTCACGATCTCGCTGTGGATCCCCGCCTTCTGCTTCATCGCCGCAATCATTCCGAGATTGATCTCATCTATCGAGAGCCCGTTCAGATTCGTATTGAGCAGCATGTTGAGTTTTAAGATCGTCTCGTCGTCTAAAGCTTCCTCCGTCTCCAGAATATTGTTGCGGATCATGTTTCCCTCCACGACAATGACGGCCAGAAGCTGCCTCTCATCCACTCTGGAAAGCTGAATGAACTTTACCTTATTGTGATGCACCGACGGAGCGGAGATCAGCGTGGCGTAGTTTGTATTATTTGCAAGTACCCGCGCCACCTGCTTTAAGAGATGCTCCATCTTATCTTCCTTTTCTAAAAGCATGCTCTTCATCTCTTCCACTTCTTTTTCCTTCTCGAGCATCATCCTATCCACGTAAAGGCGATACCCTTTATCCGAAGGAATGCGTCCCGCCGAAGTGTGGGGCTGCAAAATATATCCCAGTTCCTCCAAATCCGCCATCTCATTGCGAATCGTGGCCGAACTCAAATTGAGATCAGTATATTTCGAGATCGTTCTGCTCCCGACCGGTTCCCCGGTCTCAAGATAGTTGCGAATAACGGCCTGCAGAATTTTTAATTTTCTGTCGTCTAAATCCATACCTGCTATTCCTCCCATCTTATTTTCCCCATCTTTTCTTCAGATACTCCCAAGAATGCTGTCTCTCAGCTTTCTTTTGTTAGCACTCATTTAAATAGAGTGCTAATATCTTCTTAACATAAAATATCACTTAGCCCTCTTCATGTCAATCGCTTTTTCCAAAATTATTTCTAAAATATATCTAAACTGCCAGTAGCTGTTGGCTAAAAAACAACAGGGCATCCTCCCGTCAGCCGGAAGCACACCCTGTTGTCATTCTTTTATTTTTCTTTCCACTTTGCATACAGCGTTATGGATTCGGTCACCGGATCTGATTCTGTATCAAAAACCATTGTTCCCTCCGGATCCGAATACCAACCGTCAAACTCAAACCCCTCCCTTGTGGGGATCTCCGGCGGCTCCATCTTCTCTCCGTACATGATGCCGCTTTGCATTTCCACCGGGGTTCCGCCCTGCGTATCAAAGGAAACTCGAAACCCTCCCTTTGATATGCCAAAAGCCATACAACCGATCAGCAGCGCCACAAGCACCACAATAATGATATTCAGTGTCCTGACAGAGATCTTTACCTTGCTGTAAAGCCCCCGCAGCTGTCTGGTCTGCTGCTCAGGCTGCTGTTTTGATTCTTCCATAAACTATCCCTTTATGTCCTTATTTCTTTACAAGATATTTCCGCATATCGATTGCGCAGGCGATCAGGATAATCAGACCTTTGATGATATAAAGCATATTTGCGTCAACCGCTAAGAAGTTAAGTCCTGTAAAGATGATCTGCAGAAGCAGAACGCCCACAACGATTCCGCTGATACGTCCGATACCGCCTACGAAAGATACGCCGCCGATAACGCAGGCCGCAATTGCGTCACACTCGTAGTTCAGACCGGTATTCGCATTTGCGGAAGCGATACGCGCACCGTCAAGGAAACCTGTCAACGCATACATCATACCTGCCAAAACAAACACCATGATGATCGTTCTCGATACATTAACGCCGGATACGTTCGCCGCTTCCTCGTTGGAACCTACCGCAAACATATTCTTGCCGAAGGTAGTCTTGTTCCAGATCACCCACATAAGGATTACCAATATAATACTGTAAAGAACATACTTCGGCACCGCCACATTGCCCGTCGCAGTGGGAATACTGAATAACGTACCCGTAATCAGATTCCGGTATCCGTCTGTCAGGCCGCTGAGGGTCTGTCCGTTATTTGTTCCCTTCATCAAATACATCAGAATGATACCGTACACGATAAGCTGCGTGGACAGCGTCACGATAAACGGATGCAGTTTAAACTTCGCCACGCTGAAGCCGTTTACAAGACCCACAAGTCCGCCCGCCACAAGAATCACAAGAAGCACCACAATGATTGGCGGAGCGCTTGCCATATCCGGGAATACTTTAAAAGTCGTTGTCAGCAGAGATGCTGAAATACACGCCGTCAAACCAACTACACGGCCGGCGGAAATATCCGTACCTGTCAGTACGATACAGCCGCCTATGCCCAGCGCTATCGGCAGCTTCGCCGCTGTCAGTGAGATAACGTTCACGATAGAGGGAAGCTTCAAAAATGCGGGTACCTTTATAGATATGTAGATAACAGCCAGCACAATAATGATATACATCGCATTGTTAAGCAGCAGGTCCGTTATCTTTTTCGTTTTATCTTTCGAGGAAAGCTCCTTGAAAGCCTGTTCTTTTGCTTTTAACTTATTTTCAGCCAATTTCTCTCCCTCCTTACGCGTATCTTGCGGCCAATGTCATGATTTCTTCCTGCGAGGTCTCCTTCGCGCCGACTTCCCCGGAGAGACGTCCGCCGGACATTACCAGAATCCTGTCGCATACTCCCAGCAATTCCGGCATTTCCGAGGAAACCATAATGATCGTTTTCCCCTGTTTTGCCAGATCCAGAATCAACTGATAGATCTCGTACTTTGCGCCTACGTCGATACCCCTTGTAGGCTCGTCTAAAAGAAGTACCTCCGGATCCGTCAGCAGCCATCTTGCGAGAATAACCTTCTGCTGGTTACCGCCCGATAAGGATCTGATCTGCGTTTTCTGACTTGGAGTCTTCGTTCTCATCGCATTGATTCCCCACTCCGTCGACTCGCTCATCAATTTATCGCTGAGGAAAGGTCCCCTCCTATATTTCGGAAGACTGGATATCGTCGTATTCGCCTGAATATCACGGATTCCGAAAATACCTGTGGCACGCCGCTCCTCCGTCAGCATAGCGAATTTGTTCGCCAGCGACTCTCTTGCATTCCGGTTCATCATCCGCTTACCGTGCAGATAAATCTCCCCTTCTTTTCTGGTCGCAATGCCGAAAATATTTTCCAGAAGTTCTGTCCGCCCGGAACCGTCAAGACCTGCCACGCCGAGAACCTCTCCCGCCTTCGCCTCGAAGGAAACGTCTTTCAGCAGGGAATACTGCGCCGTCAGATTTTTCACCTGCAAAATAGGTTCTCCGACTTTATTATCCTTCTCCGGATAGCGGTTAGTCAGCTCACGGCCTACCATCAGGCGGATGATCTCATTCATGGTCAGTTCCTTAGCGGGACGCGTAGCTACCCACTGCCCGTCTCGCATGATCGTAACTTCATCGGATATCCGCAGGATCTCCTCCATCTTATGAGAAATATAGATGATACCGCATCCCCGGTCTCTGAGCATATTGATAATCCGGAACAGATGCTCAACCTCTTCCTCTGTCAGAGAGGATGTGGGCTCGTCAAAAACGATCACCTTGGAGTTAAAAGATACCGCCTTTGCAATCTCCACCATCTGGCGCTGTGACACAGGCATCCTGCTCATAACCATCTTGGGATCTACATGGACTTCCAGCTCCTCAAAAACTTTCTCGGTGGCCTCGTACATTTTCTTTTCACTGGTGAGCGGACACCACTTTGAAATCTTCGGAAATCTCCCCAGCCACATGTTGTCCATCACGTTTCTCTTCAACGCCTGATTCAATTCCTGATGTACCATGGCAACGCCGTTTTCCAGAGCTTCCTTGGATGTCTTAAAGTTGATCTCATTCCCCTCCAGATAAATATGGCCGCTGTCTTTGTTGTACACACCGAACAGGCATTTCATCAGCGTGGACTTTCCTGCTCCGTTTTCCCCCATCAGCGCATGTACCGTACCGGCTTTTACGGTAAGATTTACATTATCAAGCGCCTTTACCCCGGGAAACTCTTTGCAGATGCCCTCCATTCTCAGGAGCACATTTTTGTTGTCAGACGATGCTGTCTGTTTTTCCAAATCATCTCACCTCCGTTTTAAAAGCTTATTTTTACAAAGCAGGCTGCTGCCCGCTCATTTATAAAAGAGCCCGGCAAAGCCGGACTCTCTTTCTATGGCCGCACATATCACATGCGGCCACAAAATTTCTGACTTTTGGTCGGAAGATTCTGTTCCTTATTCGCCTGTGTATGTAGCGTAAGGAATATTTACACGCCATGTTCCCACAACGTTATCAGAAGCAACATCAGCAAATTTGTCTGCGCCGCCCTGGAAATTCTGAGCGATCTGAGCGATAGTATTTGCCATACCTTCCGCATCCTGCTTGATCGTACCGATCATGCTTCCTGCAGCGATTGCATCTTTTGCAGCGTCTGTAGCGTCTACGCCGAATACCGGAATAACTGTAGCGCCTTCTTTGTTGTAACCTGCGTTCTGCAGAGCTGTGATAGAACCGATAGCCATCTCGTCGTTGTTAGCGATAACAAGTTCGATCATGTTGTTGTTTGCTTCGCTGTACTGAGACATAGCTGTCTGAAGATACTCTGTAGCTGCTGCTGCACTCCATGCGCCGGCCTGATCTACAAGGTACTTGTTGCTGTTGCTGCTGTCATAGAAAGAAAGCTCTTCCTTGCCTGCATCTTTCAGAACTTTGTTTGCATCTTCCACGCCGTACTGTGTACGAGCGTCAGCTTCCGCGTTGCCTTCCTGACCTTTGAACATTACATAAGAGATCACGCCGTCACCGTTCAAGTCAACAGTATCAAAGTTCTCAACCAGATAATTACCAACCATCTCGCCCTGCATGTGACCTGCCATTTCGTAGTCTGTACCTACGAATACAGCTTTGTCATAAGCGCTTACTACGTCTTCGCTTACGGAACGGTTAAAGAAGATAACCGGAATGTCTTTTGCCTGTGCCTTCTCGATGATGTTCTTTGTGGTATCATCGGAACCGGTGTCAACCTGATTTACTACCAGAACCTTTGCGCCCTGAGCGATAGCTGTGTCGATCTGCTCTGTCTGGGTTGTCTGGCTGTTGTTGCTGTCGTAATCCTGATAAGCAACGCCTGCAGCGTCAAGTGCAGCGTCAAGTGCAGAACGCACGCTGGAGATATAGGTATCACCGTATGTATAATAGAATACTGCTACGGAACCTTCCTCTGCAGAAGCTTCTGTCTCTTCCGCCGGAGCCTCTGTCTCTTCTGCCGGTGCTTCTGTCTCCTCTGCAGGAGCAGCTGCCGGAGCATCCTCTGCGCTGTTACCGCAAGCTACCAGAGTAGCAGCTGTCATTGCGGCAACTAACAATAACGCAATTCTTTTCTTCATGTTTATTCCTCCCATTTCTTTGCTCTTTTGAGCATTTTTTTATTTGAGCGCCATATCTATACGCCGGATGATTCATCTCTTTGTATATTATGACCACTCATGAACCCATTATAGAGTAATTTCTAACAATTATCAATAAGATTTTCTTTGATTCTCTATAAATTTTTTCGATTTTAGAGACAGTCAGTCCTTTTCCGGCCGCATCAATATCTCCTGCGGCGGCCAATAATATGTGCCGTCCATAAGCGGATATTCTTCCGGAAGCGCTTCTCCCAGAGCGCAGCTTGCCGCAATCTCCAGCATCGCGCTGCCATAGATCTCCTTGTTTGCCGAGACTGTGCCAAGCAGCTTGCCGCTCTCTACAGCCTCGATCCCCGGGATCGTTCCGTCCGTTCCCACCACATTCACACCGCTTACCCCGGCTCTCTCCAGTGCGTCTATAGCCCCGAGGGCCATATCATCGTTATTGCTGACCACCAGTTCAATGGTGTCCGGATACTCGCCAAGCCACTGTTCCATCAGGGCCGAAGCCTGACTGCGCTCCCAGTTAGCGATGCCTCCCGTGATCTTTTCAATCGGTACGCCCCCGTTTTTTAAGGTTTTGATCGACCACTCCGTGCGGATCAAAGAATCCTGATGGCTGCTCTCCCCCTCAAGCAACACATAGTTGACTACTCCGTCGCCGTTCAAGTCGATCTCCGAGGGCTGTTTTTTGTAAAAATCCACCACCATCTGCCCTTGAAGGACCGCCGTCTCTTTTGCATCCACTCCGATATAGTAAAGCTTATCCCAGCGGTTCATGTCCTCCTCCACCGGCTGTCTGTTAAAAAACACCACCGGCACTTCGGCTGTCATGGCCTTATCGATGATCACCGATGCATCCATGCGGTCCACAGGATTGATACACAGCACATCGCAGCCCAGCGATATGAACCGCTCCACCTGACTGTTCTGCGTATTCTGGCTGCCTTTGGCATCCTGAATATCCAGCGTTACCTTGATCCCCTTCTCCTGTTCGTATTTTTTAGCATTCGCTTCCAGTTCACTGCGGATGTTGTTGATAAAAGTATCATCCCCACGGTACAAGCTGACGCCGATGCGGATAGATTTTTTCTCCTCCTCTTCCGCAGGACCGCTGCAGGCCGTCAGAAAAAGGCATGCTGCCGCCAAACACAGCGCTGCCGGCCACAGCCCTTTTCTTCTTTTATTCCACAGGAAATAGCATTTTCTCATATTTCGGTTCCCTCAGATCTTTCTTTTCTATATAGTAGGAGTCCATCACCATTGATTTTGTATCACCGGCTTTTTCCAGCTCCTTGACCGCCATGAGTACACTGAAATAGCCTCTGCTGAATTCATCGGTCACACACAGTCCCGTGATCAGGCCGCTGTCCAGATCATTCAGAATGGACGGAGTGTTTCCCCTGCCGTATACCCCGGCTATCCTGTCGCATCCCTCCGCATCCTCCTCCAAAAAGCCGGCGATCTCCGTCAAGGTTTCCGGACTTCCAGCCACAAGTACGCATCCTTGTTCCGGCAGTCCCTCTAACATCTCCCGATAGGTCTCCTCACTCTCCGGCCTCTCAAAGTTACAGCGATATCCATTCTCCTCTAAAACCTCGGCTGCGCCTGTCAGAAAACCGCTTTCCGCACCGCTTATTTTGCAGGCGCCCTCCACAAGCAGCACAGTAGATCCCTCGGGCGCCCGCTCTTTTATCTTTTCCGCCAGCCCTCTGCCCATCTCCCGATAATCAATGGTGATGCTCCCTGTCTCCGTTTCTTTAACAGGCTCAGTCCCGAGGATCACGGCGGGGAGCGTAACCCGATTTTCCTGCAAGGCCTCTGTCATCCTCCGCTCATCCACCGGCGCCACGATCAGCCCGTCAACGCCATCCTGCCCCTCTCTGTCTATCAGTTCCATCTGCCCCTCGGCATTCGGTTTTTCCTCATAGAGTGTAATAAAGCGAACGTCCGCGTTTAATTCTATGGCCGCCTGATCCATCCCCTTTCTGAAATTACCGTAGTTATCGTCCCGCACGTCCTCGATGATCACCGCCACTTTATAAATCTCTTTCTCCGGCTCTCTGATGATCAGATCCGTGGAACACATTAAAAACAGTACCACCAGAAATATCAGATACAAAAATATGAATACTTTGCTTTTTCTTCCTATCATACCTATTTGTTCTCCATAGGCTCCGCATACTCTTTTACAGGTAAATGACAGCGGATCACGCATCCCTCGTCCGGCTCGGATTCAATGACAAGTCCGTAAGCCTCCCCAAAATATAATCTGATCCGCTCATTCACGTTTTTAACGCCGATGCCGGATCCCCGTTTGGAAGATACATGGGGTTTTTCACTGAGAAGATTTTCCACCTGCTCTTTTGTCATCCCAAGCCCGTTGTCGCGCACTGAGATCCACAGATCCTCCCCCTCTTTTTTTACCTCGATCTCTATCAGACCGTCCCCGTCCATAAATTCCATGCCGTGATAAATAGCGTTTTCCACAAGGGGCTGCAGCATCAGTTTCAGACACGAAAGTCCCATCGCATCCCCCTCCGTCCTGATTTCATAAACAAATTTATTTTTAAAGCGCATCTGCTGGATCGTCAGATAATTTCGCACATGTTCCAGTTCATCGCGGACGGTAATAATACTCTTTCCCTTGCTCAAACTGATCCGGAAAAATCTGGCCAGAGCCGTCACCACCTTGACCGCCTCCTGCTTCCTTTCGTTTTCAATCATCCACACGATAATGTCAAGGGTATTATAAAGAAAATGAGGGTTGATCTGAGACTGAAGCGTGTCAAACTCTCTCTTCCGTTTGGATTCGTGCTCCGCCACGATATCCTGCATGAGTTTTTTGATCCGCTTCGCCATGTCTCCGATGGAGCGCCCAAGATGCTGCACCTCATAGGAACCGCCGATATACACCTCCGTATCGAGTTCACCGGCTTCTATGGCGTTCACCGACTTTTCCAGTTCTTTGATCGGGTTGGTGATGCGGGATGAAATAAAGGCATTGATCAGCACAAGCACGAACAAAAACGCCGCCGTCACAAACACCACGAAAAGACGCATTTTCAGATTACTGAGGGACAGCCCTTTCTCCGGCGTCACACTTAAAAGCTTCCACCCTGTGTATCCTACCGACTTCACGCTGACATTCCGATTTTCGCCCCTGTACACCTCTTTATAACTGCCGTCCCGATAGCCTGTGGCTGCGGAAATGTTTTCCTGCATCTGTCCGGTCTCGATCAACTGCATCTTCGGATGGTAGATGAGCTCTCCGTCGCTGCTTATCATATAGAGATATCCCTGATTGCCCGGAGAAATATCTTCAAGCATCTGCCGCAAACTGTTATAACGGATATCGATCAGCAGGATCCCCTGCTGCGTGGAAGTACCGTGGGTGATCTCCACCGCTCTGGTCAGCGTGATCACCCATCTGTACTGCTGCTCGCTGCCGTCGAAAATATACTGCACATGAGGCGTGGTAAAATGCAGGTTGTCCGTCCGCTCCAACGTATTGCCGAACCACTCCTCCTGCGTCACATTTAACTCTGTCTTCAAGCGGGCTGCCGGCACCGCCTCGAGCAACTCACCGTCCTTCGATAAAAGGGCGATATTTGCTATACTGTCTTTGTTGTTGTCGTACAAAAGCGTAATCTGATCCTTCACGGATTCCGCCGACAAATCCGCATTTTTGATCGCGCCGTAATACAGGCTGTCGGACAGTTTCATGATCGTTCTGAGGTAGGAATCCACCGAGCGGCTCACCTGACTTAACACCGCCTGACTTTCCTCCTGCACCACAGTGGCCACCTGTCTGGACATCTGCACATAGAGCGCCACTCCGCCAAGCAGCATCGCTACCAGCGCGCTGATCGTGAAATATATAAATATCGTATACCGGATACTCACTTTTTTAAATACTCCGGCCCATGTCCGCTTACCCATTTCCTCTGGTTCCCCTGTATTTTGTGGGCGACACTCCGTATCGCTTCTTGAAAACATAACTGAAATAATTCTGTTCCTGATAACCTATTTTCTGAGCGATCTCATAAGTTTTATCATCGGTCTCCTTCAAAAGCTCCTCCGCCTTCTGAAGCCGCACCTCCGTCAGATAATTCACATAGGCCTGTCCGGTCTCCTTTTTAAATACCGTGGAGAAATAGGCGGGACTCATACGCAGATGTTTGCAGATCATATCCACGGAGAGATCCGGATCCGCATAATTTTCCTGAATGTAGGCTTTCGCCTCCACGATTGCCTTTCTTGTGGTGTTGTCTCTGGCCTGATTTAACGCCTCATTCATGCGGCAGGCCACGGGAATCATCTCTTCCGCGAAACTCTCTCTGCGGCAGATCCGCTTCATGATATCCGCATAGTGCTCCTCCGATTCAAACATCTCCCCAAATCTCAGATCATACTGCTGCATCAATCTGATCAGACAGTTTACAATAGTCAACATATAGACTTGATATTGATCGGCATGGACTTTGGCGTCGTCCATTCTGGCCGTCAATTCTCTCAGTATACCGCCGATCTGTTCCCCATCGCCGAATTTGATGGCTGTGGTCAGCTCCGCCTCCTCCTTCGCCTCAAACTGCAGTTTTCCCCGGCTTACGGGCTCCACATCGTTGATGTAAATCGTTCTGCCGCTGCCCACGATAGCCCGGTACCCCAACGCGTCCACAGCGGTTTGATAGGAATGGCCGATCTCCTGAAAGCTGTCGCAGCTGTGTCCCACTCCGATGGTAATGGTAATTCCCAGCATACGTCTGCTCTCCTTGCATATATCATTAAACTGGTTGATCAGCCCGGTCTCCGAATGATCCCCCTCCGCCGCGGCGATCACCGTGATCCCTTCCGCTGAATTAAAAACAACAAAACGGCCATAGGCTCTCAGATGATCTTCTACCAGCGCCTGCACAGAAATGGGAATCAATTCCTGATGTCTGGACAGTTCCTGTTCCTCCGTCTGTTCCATACGCTCCACATGTATAACAGCCGCAAACCATTTTTTTGCCTCCAACAGGTCGATGCCGTACTCCCTAAACTTCGGCAAGACATCCGACGCATCCGCTGCCCGACTCACCAGATCGTTCAAAAACACCTCTCGCAGCACCGGCAGACTGTTCTCGTAACGCTCCTGCAGGATATCAATATTGCGCCGCTGTTCAATTTCTTCATCCAGACTGACTTTCACCCTTTTTAATATCTCCGACAATTCCTCCCCGTTGATCGGTTTCAGAATATATTCCGTCACCTTGAACTTGATCGCCTGTTTTGCATATTCAAAATCATCATAGCCGGAAAAAATAAGGATCTTCATGAAAGGATACTTCTCGCGAATCTTCGCCACCAGCGTCAGTCCGTCCATATAGGGCATACGGATATCCGTCATAATGACATCCGGCTCTAACTGCTCCACTTTTTCCAGTGCATCCTCGCCGTTTTCGGCATCACCCACTACTGAAAAACCCAGTTTTCCCCAATCCATCTGGCGGATCATTGCCTTACGCACTTCCTCCTCATCGTCCACCAGCATAATGCGATATAAACTCATGTGACTCCTCTCCGGTCAGACCTCCCCTTTTTATACCTAAAACTCTTTAAAATTCTGTATTTATTGTAGCACGCTTTTATTTGCGGAGCAATTATTTCTGTCCCCCGCATTTCCCGAAACAGAGAGCCCCGACAAGGTTTCGGGAAACGAAAAAGTGTAAGCGCTCCACTCCAAATGGAACAACTTACACTTTTCATTTCATTCTTATGATACCCTGTCAGTTTGATTTTACTCCGAAATTACATTTTCTGTTCTTTCGATTTAGATAAAGAAGCTTCCTGTATACTCGCCGTTGATTACATAGTAAGCCTGATTCTCCTCGGGCTTTACATAGAGCTCTACGCTCTTGAAATCGGAAGCTTTCTGCTTCAGATCGTATTTCCATACGTCTTTCGCGATCGCTACAAGTTCCTGAGTCGTGTAAGACTTGCCGGAAAACTGCACGCTGACAATCGCTTCTGCTTCTTTCTTCGGGCCTCTCTTTGCTGTCCCCGCTTTTGCAGCGGTCTTCTTTACCGCTGTTTTCGCTTTTGCTGCTGCCTTTGTTGTCTCTTTCTTCACTGCCTGTGCAGCCGGCGCCGCTTTTTCCTCCACCTTTTTTACGGCGGGCTCCACTGCCTTTTCTACCTTAGCCGCCGCTTTCTCAACTTTTTTAACTGTATCTTTTGCTGTCTCTTTTGCTGTCTCTTTCAATGCTGTCTTTTTTTCCCCTGCTGTCGTCCGTTTCTTCTCTTCCATAATCTACCTCATTCCTGCGCCCTTTCCGTCTTTTACTGCAACGGCCCCGTGGCCGGCGCGCGCCGTAAGCCGCCTCTCAAATTTCCACACCGTTCTGATTCTATACCCGCATCCATATTTTGTCAACTTTATTTTAACGCAAAATACAGTAAAACAACCGCTCCGAGGGCAATTCGGTAATATCCGAACACCTTGAAATCATGTTTCCTGATATACCCCATCAAAAAGCGGATCACGGACATCGACACTAAAAATGCCACAACCATACCAACCACCAGCAAAACCAGTTCGGTTCCTGTGAACGCAAGCCCAAACTTTACAACTTTCAACAGGCTCGCCCCGAACATCACCGGAATTGCCAAAAAGAACGTAAATTCCGCCGCCACAGTTCTTGAAACGCCGATCAAAAGCGCTCCCACGATAGTCGCACCGGAGCGGGACGTCCCCGGAAAAACTGCCGCGATCAGCTGGAATAAGCCTATTAACGCAGCTGTCTGAAACGTGATATCCTTAAGCGCGGTGATCTTCGGCGTACTGTTTTTATTTCTGTTTTCTATGATGATAAATGCTATGCCGAACACGATCAGCGCAATGGCCACACACCACGGATGATAAAAAAGTTCATCCAGCTTATCATCAAACAGTATCCCGACAATTGCCGCAGGCACGCAGGCTGCAAGTATCTTGAACCACAGCATGATAATGTCCGTCTTCACATAGAATCTGCCGCTTTTTTTCTTTCTGCCAAAAGGCCATATCTTGTTCCAGAATAACAGTACCACCGCCATTATGGCGCCCAACTGGATCACCACCAAAAACAGGCTCCAGAATTCTTCCGATACGTTCATCTTCACAAATTCTTCCACTAAGATCATGTGGCCTGTGCTGCTGATGGGCAGCCACTCTGTAATACCTTCCACTATGCCGAAAAGGACGGCTTTTAAAATATCCAACATGTTGTTATTACTCCTTTCACATCCGTAAAAAATAGGGCTTCCGAACCGGTTGAAATTCCCGTTTGTTTTTACAATTATCTATATTCGCTCTCCACGAATTTTCTGAGTGCCGGCAGAGATCTCTCCACTTTTTCCGTGTCAATACAGTACGCCATACGGAAAAAGCCCGGACATCCGAAACCGTCGCCCGGCACCAGTACCAGATCATACTGCAGCGCTTTATTGCAGAATGCCACGGCATCCTCCTCCAACGCTTTCGGGAAAATATAGAATGTTCCCCCCGGCCTTGTGCAGACAAAACCCAGATCCGTCAGTTCCCTGTGCAAAATGTTCATATTTGTCTCGTAGACCGAGAGATCCGAAGTCAGTTCGATAGTCTCCGCCACCGCAAGCTGTATAATGGAGGACGGACAGTTATGGCCGATGCCTCTGGAAATCTGCGCGCACATCTGCACAATAGTTTCCGCCTCCCCGCACGCCGGATTTACCGCCACATAGCCGATACGTTCTCCCGGCAGGGACAAAGACTTTGAGAACGAATAACAAGTTAAAGTATCCGCATAATACTTTGCCACATAGGGCGCCTTTATCCCTCCGAAAATGATCTCACGGTAGGGTTCGTCTGAGATCAGGTAAATCTTTTGTCCGTACTCCTTAGATTTTTCCCAAAGCACCTCCGCCAGCTTTTTAAGCGTCTCCTCGGAATATACCGCACCGGAAGGATTGTTCGGCGTGTTGATCAGCACCGCAGCCGTCTTTTCGGAGATCATTTGGCAAAACACCTCAAAATTGATCTGAAACTTCTCCCTGTCTGCAGGGACCACTTTTAATTCCGCCCCGGTCAGGTTGACATAAGGGCCATACTCCGGAAAGTAGGGCGCAAACGTCAGTATTTCATCCCCAGGTTCAGACACGCACCGCACCGCGTGGGCGATAGCTCCCGCCGCCCCGGAAGTGGGAAAAATATGTTCCGCTTTATATGGCAGCCCAAACCGGCTTTTCAAAGATTCCGCGATCTTTTCTCTCACGGAATATATGCCGAGGCTGGGACTGTAGCCGTGCAGCTCCGCGGAATCTTTTTCCTGAAGCAGTCTGATCATCGCCTCCGTAAACTCTCCCGGAACGGGAACGGAAGGGTTTCCCAGACTGTAGTCAAACACGTTCTCATAACCTATCTCCTTCCCCCTCGCCGCCGCAAACTCCGAAAGAGTTCGAATCACTGATTTGTTTCCCAACATATCTTTATATTTTTGTACCAGCATATTATATTCCCCGCTTTCGCCTTTTATGTGTGTCACTCGGCCTGAAACAACGCGCATTCCACAGCCTTTTTCCAGCCTTTCAGCAAGTTCTCCCGTCTGTCCGCCTCCATGTTTGGCATAAAACGCATCCCCTGCTGCCAGTTTTCCCTGATCTCTTCTTTGCTTTTCCAGTAACCTGTAGCCAGCCCCGCCAGATACGCCGCCCCCAGCGCCGTGGTCTCAATACACTCCGGCCTGACCACCTCCGTATCCAGAATATCCGCCTGAAACTTCATCAGGAAATCATTCGCGCTGGCGCCGCCGTCCACTTTCAGGCTCTTCAGGCGCACGCCCGCATCCTCCTCCATCGCGCGCATCACGTCCGCCGACTGATAGGCGATCGCCTCCAACGCCGCGCGGATAAAGTGCTCTTTACCGCAGCCCCTTGTGAGGCCCACCACCGTGCCTCTCGCATAGGAATTCCAGTAGGGCGCTCCCAACCCTGTAAAAGCGGGCACAATGTACATTCCGGCGGTATCTTCCACTTTTTTCGCGTAGGCTTCCGAGTCCGCCGCACTGCGCAGCAGCCGCAGTTCATCCCGCAGCCACTGGATCAACGCTCCGGCCACAAAAACGCTTCCCTCCAGGGCATACTCTGCCTCTTCTCCGCCGCCGGCCGCAATGGTCGTCAACAGCCCGTTCTTTGAGGCGATCGGCTTTTTCCCTGTGTTCATCAGAATAAAGCTGCCAGTTCCGTATGTATTTTTTACGTCGCCCTCCTCAAAACAGCACTGACCGAACAGCGCCGCCTGCTGGTCGCCCGCGGCGCCCGCAATGGGAATCCTCTCTCCCATCAAATGTTCGTCCGTATAGCCATATATACAACTGGAAGGTTTCACCTCCGGCAGCATGCTTTTCGGAATACGGAACAGCTCGAGCAATTCTTCGTCCCATGTGAGGGTACGGATATTAAATAACATCGTCCGAGAGGCATTCGTGTAATCCGTCACATGGACGCTTCCCTTCGTCAGCTGCCAGATCAGCCATGTATCCACCGTTCCGAACAGCAGCTTCCCTGCCTCCGCTTTTTCCCTCGCCCCTTCCACATGTTCCAGAATCCACTCTATCTTGCTGGCGGCAAAGTAGGCATCCGGTATCAGACCCGTTTTTTCCCGCACGGTCTTGTCGATCCCTTCCTTCACCAGCTCCCCTATCCTGTCCGCCGTCCGACGGCACTGCCACACGATAGCATGATAGACCGGAAGCCCCGTCTCCTTATCCCAGACGATCGTCGTCTCCCTCTGGTTCGTAATGCCGATGGCTTCCACGTCCGCCGCCTTCACCCCAAGCCTCGCCATAGCTTCCGTGGCTACCGCCAGCTGCGAGGACCATATTTCCATCGGATCATGCTCCACCCAGCCCGGTTTCGGATAATACTGTGTAAACTCCTTCTGGGCCATGCTGCAGATATTGCCTTTTTTATCAAATAAAATGCAGCGGGAACTTGTCGTCCCCTGATCTAACGCAAGGATATATTTATTCCCGATACGGTTATTTTGTTGTTCCATCCGACGCCCTCCCATTTCGTTTTACCCCATTTTCTTACAGGGGAAGTATACCACATATTTCCTATCTTTGACAAATCTCACTTTTTTCATTATACTATCTTCTTAGGGAGAGATTCAAACATGTTTCGATTTTTTTATGTGATTCTTTTAAACTGTTGGCGCGCTTTTTATGTAATACCTACTATGCGCTACAAGGCAAACCGCCCCGCCAGATATACGCTTGAGGAGCGCTATGATTACGCCAAGTGGGTCGTTCATACGATGCAGCACACCGGAAAAGTTACGACCAAAGCCTGCGGTCTTGAAAATCTGCCGGAAAAAAACGGCTATGTTTTATATTCCAATCATCAGGGAAAATACGATGCCCTGGGCATTGTGGATGCCCATGAACGTCCCCTCAGCATCGTGATGGACGAGGCCCGTTCCCATGTAATGCTGACCGCGCAGTTCCTTGACCTTTTGGAGAGCAAACGCCTTGTCCTCGACGATATGAGACAGGGTCTGAAAATCATGAAAGAAATCGCCCGCGAACTCAAAGAAGACCACAAAAATTTTCTGATCTTTCCGGAGGGCGGCTACACCGATAACCGCAATATGGTCTGCGAATTCAAAGGCGGCTCTTTTAAGTGCGCCCAAAAAGCGAAGGCACCCATTGTTCCCGTGGCCATTATCAATTCATGGAAAGTATTTGGCGAAAAAGGGATCCATCTCGGCGCCATAGAGACGGAAGTTCATTTTCTTCCCCCCCTGTACTACAGCGAATACATGAATATGAACACAAATGAGATCGCCTCCACCGTGAAGACCCGTATTCAGCAGGCTATTCTGAATAACCTTCGAGGCGAGGATCTGGACGTGCTGCAAAAACAATTGTCCGTCTAGCATTTCTTAAAAAATCAATAATTTTTTTATCTTTTGTTCATTGATTTATCACAAAATGGTGTTAAAATGTCAACAATTGCCAAAAATCAAATAGTTCACATTTTCTTTTTGTCTGCATATACCTGACACAAATTTACTATGCTTATTGTGATTCAAAACAGAAACGAGGCGACATTATGATCAAAACATTAGCTGCACAGGTGAAGCAATATAAGCTCCCTTCTCTTCTAACGCCCTTTTTCATGGCGTTGGAAGTGGTTGTGGATATTCTGCTTCCTAAAACAATGGGACTGCTGATCGACAGAGGGATACAGGCCGGGAGCCTGCATGATATTCTGCGCTACGGCGCGTATATGCTCCTCCTCGCCCTCTTAGGTCTGATATTCGGGATACTGGCCGGCAAATACGCCGCACAGGCGTCTTCCGGTTTTGCCTGCAATGTGCGGGACGCCATGTACACCAACATCCAAAAATTTTCTTTCTCCAATATCGATAAATTCAGCACGGCCGGTCTGATCACCAGACTCACCACGGATGTGACCAACCTGCAGAACGCATACCAGATGGTTATCCGTATGTGTTTTAGAGCGCCGCTCATGCTGATCTTTTCTCTGGTGATGGCTTTTTCCATCAGCGCCAGACTGAGCATGGTCTTTGTTGCAGCGCTGTTGATCCTTGTTGTTTTGCTGGGTTTCATCATCTCTAAGGCCATGAAATATTTCAACGAAGTCTTTGAGAAATACGATGACCTAAATGCCAGCATTCAGGAAAACGTTTCCGCGATCCGTGTTGTCAAAGCTTTTGTGCGGGAAGATCATGAAAACGAAAAGTTCAAAGCAGCGGCGGGCGGCATCTATAAGATGTTCGTGAGAGCGGAGTCCGTTGTGGCCAACAACGGCCCCGTAATGATGCTTGCAGTCTATTCCTGTATGTTGTCGCTGTCTTGGCTTGCGGCCCGGATGATAACCGCCGGAAGCCTCACCACCGGAGAACTGACCACCCTGTTTTCCTATGTGATGTCCATTTTGATGAGCCTGATGATGCTCTCCATGATCTTTGTCATGCTTACGTTGGCTGCGGCAAGCGCCAGACGTGTCGTTGAGGTATTAAACGAAAAACCGGACCTTGTGAGCCCCGAAAACGCTCTGACGACAGTTGCGGACGGCAGCGTGGATTTTGAGCATGTATATTTCTCCTATCCTAAAATGAAGAAATATACCGGAAAGAAGCAGAGGGCTGATAAAGCGGATCCTTCCGAAACCCCCGCCGCAGACCGGCAGGATTCTTCCGCCGAATTTGTGTTGACCGACGTTCACCTGCATGTACACCCCGGTGAGACCATCGGTATCATCGGCGGCACCGGCTCCGCAAAATCCAGTCTCGTCAACCTGATCAGCAGACTTTACGACGTGTCCCAAGGGTGCGTCAAAGTGGGCGGACGGGATGTCCGGGAGTACGATTTGGATACCCTAAGAAACGAAGTGGCAGTGGTGCTTCAAAAAAATGTCCTGTTTTCGGGCACGATTCTGGAAAACCTGCGCTGGGGTGACGAAAACGCTTCCTTTGAAGACTGCGTCCGAGTCTGCAAGCTGGCCTGCGCCGATGAATTCATCGAGCAGTTTCCCGATAAATACGAGACATACATCGAGCAGGGCGGCACCAACGTGTCCGGCGGCCAAAAGCAGCGTCTCTGCATCGCCCGCGCTCTGTTAAAGAAACCGAAAATACTTGTTCTGGATGATTCGACTTCCGCCGTGGATACGGCTACGGATGCCCGCATCCGCAAGGCCTTCCGCGAAGAGATACCGGACACCACCAAGTTTATCATCGCCCAAAGGATTTCCAGCATTCAGGATGCGGACCGCATCATTGTTCTGGAGGACGGCGTGATAGACGGCTTTGACACCCATGAAAATCTGCTGCAAAATAACGCAATCTACCGCGAGGTTTACGAGAGCCAGACAAAGGGCGGCGGTGATTTCGACCAGAAAGGAGGCACTCTGTAATGGCACATGCAAAAACAGTCCACGGCCCCGGAGGACGGGGCGGCCACGGGCCAAGACCCAAACTGGAAAATCCGGGGCTTTTACTGAAGCGCCTCACAAAATTCCTGATGGGAAAATATGCTTTCCCGATCATTATCGTGCTGATCTGTATTCTCGGCTCCTCTCTGGCCACTGTTCAGGGAACGCTGTTTATCCAGACATTGATCGACGATTACATCACGCCGATGATCGGCGTATCCTCGCCGGATTTCGGTCCGCTGAAAAATGCGCTGATGAAGATGACATGTATATACATCATCGGTATTCTATGTTCCTGGGCCTACAACCAGATCATGGTAAGAGTCAGTCAGGGGGCTTTGCATGACATTCGTGTCACTTTATTTACGAAAATGGAGTCCCTGCCTGTCAAATATTTTGACACCCACCCCCACGGCGACATTATGTCGGTCTACACCAACGATGTAGATACCCTCAGGCAGCTGATCGGCGTAAGCCTACCTCAGCTTGCCGCCAGTGCGATCACCTTAGTCAGCGTGCTGATCAGCATGATCTATCTGAATATTCCGCTCACCCTTATCACGCTGTTTATGGTGGCTGTGATGATGCTTGTGACGCGCAACGTGGCCTCCCTGTCCGGCCGATACTTTATGGCGCAGCAGCAGGATATCGGTAAGGTCAACGGTTATATCGAAGAGATGATGGAAGGCCAGAAAGTGGTCAAGGTCTTTTGTCACGAGGAGGAGAGTCTTGACGAATTCAGGAAACTCAACAACAGTCTTAGAGACTCCGCCAACAACGCCAACAAATTTGCCAATATCCTGATGCCTTTAAGCGCTCAGCTCGGCCATGTCAGCTATGTGGTCTGTGCCATAGCAGGCGCGCTGCTTGCCCTAAACGGCAATATGGGACTGACCATCGGCACGTTGGTCTCTTTCCTCACCCTCAACAGGAATTTCAACCAGCCTATCGCTCAGGTCAGCCAACAGTTAAACTCCGTTGTGATGGCTTTAGCCGGCGCCGATCGTATTTTTAAGCTGATGGACGAAATGCCGGAGGTAGACGAAGGCTATGTGACTCTTGTCCGAGCCAAGAAGGATCCGGACGGCCACATCGAGGAATGCAAAGAACGCACCGGTATGTGGGCATGGAAACATCCCCATCAGGCCGACGGCACCGTCACCTACACGGAACTGACCGGCGATGTGGTCTTTGACGATGTGGACTTCGGCTACACCGACGATAAGATCGTGCTGCACAATATCAAAATGTTTGCGACGCCGGGGCAGAAGATCGCTTTCGTGGGCAGCACCGGAGCGGGCAAGACGACGATCACCAACCTGATCAACCGTTTCTACGATATTCAGGACGGCAAGATCCGCTATGACGGCATCAATATCAACAAGATCAAGAAGGCCGACCTGCGCAGATCCCTCGGCATCGTGCTGCAGGATACCCACCTGTTCACCGGCACGGTGATGGAAAACATTCGCTATGGAAAACTGGATGCCACCGACGAGGAGTGCATCGCCGCGGCAAAACTTGCCAACGCCCACGGCTTTATCAAAAGGCTGCCAAACGGCTACCGGACTCTTCTCACCGGCGACGGCGCAAACCTTTCTCAGGGACAGAGGCAGCTTTTAGCCATCGCCAGAGCCGCCGTCGCAGACCCGCCGGTGCTGATCTTAGACGAGGCAACCTCCAGCATCGATACGAGAACCGAGATGCTTGTGCAGCGGGGCATGGACTCCCTGATGAAGGGACGCACCACCTTCGTCATTGCCCACAGACTCAGCACCGTCCGAAACAGCGACTGCATTATGGTGTTGGAACAGGGACGAATCATTGAGCGCGGCAGCCATGATGAGCTGATAGCAGAGAAAGGGAAATACTACCAGCTGTACACGGGAATGAAGGCGGAAGGGATGTAAATAAAGGTATAGATACAGAATCAGCAAAGCTGCCCCCGATTCTCTTATGCAGATGATATTCATATATCTCCATTTTTCAGGCATTCCTGCGGCAGGATCATCTCATCATTCATTTTCTCAAATCCATACCGCTCATACAAAGGCCGGCCCATGTCGGTCGCCTCCAGCGATATATAACTTATGTTCCTTTTCTTTGCTTCCTCTATCAAAAGTTCCAGCGTATGATATGCTGCGCCTTTTCTCCTATATTTCGGAACTGTGTACATATTCATAATATAAGCTTTCCGGCCCGTCGGATTATGATAGGTCGGCATCACCCGAAAAAAGCTGATGCCTCCGGCACCGACAAATTTTTCTTCATCAAAAACAAGATATGCCGCATGTGTTTCCGACCGCAGGGACTCTTCATAATATTCACGTGACTGTTCTTCCACAAACTCCATATTCGTCTCATCACTTAAACCATTTGCCGCCCGCAGTACCTCTATTCTTGTTTTTACCAGTATGTCTATGTCTTCCATTCCTGCTTTTCTATAGATCAAGCTCATATCTTACTAATCTGATCCTCTCAGATTTTCACCCCTTTTCCATGTCCGCTTACAGGAATAATCACTTTACTATCAAGCAGCCGTTTTATCAGCTTCGATGCTCCTGAAGATTTAAATCCGTTCAAAGTGGCAATTCCAACAATCCCCCTGCCGCCTTAGCTGATCTAATCAGAATCCAAACAGACTCGCAACGCCTCGTGCAAGAGATTTGATACCATCGACTACTACACTGCCAACTGATTTTACAATCTCAACGGCCTTTTCACGCACTTTATGACAGCCCTTCACAACAGCCTGCCCAAATTTTGAACCAGCCATATATCCGACTGTACTGCCGATGAAACCGCCAACAGCAATTCCTACAGGTCCCAAGACAGGTGCCAAGGCCAAACCGATAGATGTGCCAATTCCAGCTCCTTTTGCAGATGCTGCAAGCCCTACCACGCAAGCAGCTGTTGTCTGCTGCATAACCTCAATGCCTTCTTTAGCGGTCAACTCTCCGGCTGCAACCTTACCTAAAACCTTGACATTTTCAATTGCTACGAATGCAATATTAGCAAACGTGCTGCCTTTAGTTCCTTTAGGTATAACTTTTAGAATCCCTTTTTCCGATGCGGCTTTCAACGCCCCCGCCGTTGCTGTTTTTACGCCAAAATCTGCACCTGAAATAATGGCGGTTTCTACTATTTCTTCTCCGTCAATAGGATCTCCGTTCCAAACCTTTGTTGCAAGAGCCATTCCTGCACCAACAGCAGCGCCCTGCAGACAAGCATACCCTGTCTGTTTACCGATTCCAATCGCTATGTCTTTCGCAACATAGTCGTTCCAATCGGCATCCATAAAGTTACCCTTTTGTGCCTGTTCCTGCAGTTTTTTCGCCTGCTCTTTTGTCAGAGGCTTACTCTTTACATTTCCAACACCAATAGTCGAAGTAACCGTCTTATTCGGAAATGCTTTTTGTACCGCCTCAACTTGTTCTGCCGGCACCACAATTATCTGGTTATTATAATTTCCGGCCTTCAGCATACGAATGGTATCTTCCGCTGTAGCTCCATATTTCACTTGATACTGATGTATTCTATTGCCATTGGCGTCCTTGATAATTACATCAAAACCATTTTTAGAATATGTTTCACCCGGTTTCAGCGGCTGTACTTCCGCCCGCAGACCGCTTCCTTTTGCTGCCGCATCCATGTTGAAGGAATTCACATGATGCTGCTCTGCAATAAATCCATCCAAATTAGGATTGCGGCTTGGAATAGTGTATCCACTGTTTTTTGTAGTTATAGCTTCATGCATTGCAGCATTTGCATTTTTGACAGCGTCATCTAAGCTCTGCAAATACTTTGCGCTTTCCTGTGCCGACATCTGTGATGTTGATTGCAGCACGGTGGATGCAAACCAACTCTCTTTGCTTCTGCCCGATGCGATAGCCTTCTGTTGAGATGCCTTCATTTCCTCCGTCACTTTAAGCGAAGCAATAATCTCGGTACTCATTTCTTGTATTTCATCGGATGTTCTCTCAGGAAGCTGTTTTTGAAGTTCCTGCGGGAGCCACTCCTCGACAGGCATCTTATCTTTTGACGCAGCATAACTTTCTAAAAATTCTCTTTGAATGTTGGAAACACCACGGGCTTCTTCTTCTGATACGACTCTTTCCGAAAAATCCGATTCAAAAAATTCTTGTTCTTTTTCCATTTCGCACCTTATCCTTTCAACCAAAACGCAGGATTTACCATGCCGGCGATGCTTTTTCCCATTATTGCTGCACCGCCTGCCTGTCCAACGGGTCTTTTAGAAGTTGGTTTTGCTGCCATTTTATTTTCCGGATTACTTGCCGGTTTCAAATCCATATCCTTAACGGCCTCTTTGATTTCCTTAATGCGTTTTTCCAACGTACTGGAAATTGACTTGATATTTCTTTGTGCCGTTTTCAAATCTTCCGTTGTTAAATGTTCTTTTCCCTCAATAAAGCAATTTTCAATCGCATCTTTAACGATAGCTTCTAAATCGGCGCCATTATATCCGCCAGTCAATTTCACAAGGGAAATAATGTCAAGTTCCTTGTTCCACTTGTTACGTTTTTTGAGATGAATCTCGATAATTTTTCTTCGTTCTTCATCATTCGGAAAATCAACATAGAACAACTCGTCAAATCTGCCTTTTCTCAAAAACTCAGGCGGAATTTTGGAGATATCATTTGCGGTAGCTACAATAAAAACAGTATTTTCTTTTTCCTGCATCCAAGTTAAAAACTGGCCGAACAAGCGTGTCGTCACATCACTGCCGCCACCGGAACCGCCTACACCGGAAAAGGCTTTCTCAATTTCATCGATCCAAAGAACACAAGGGCTGATTGCCTCTGAAAGTTTCAGCGCCTTTCTCATGTTTTCTTCGGACTCACCGATGTATTTCCCCAACAAACGGCCAACATCAAGCCTTACCAACGGAATCTCAAATAACTTTGCTGTTGCCTTTGCCGCCAAACTTTTTCCGCATCCGGGCATACCAACTATCATGATTCCTTTTGGTATATCTACGCCGAATTTAATAGCCTTGTCTAACTGATTGAAAATACATTCCTTTTTATAAAGCCACTCTTTCAGATTTTCAAGACCACCGATGTCCTCGATAGTTTCGTGAACAGGTATCATTTCTAATAGTCCGGCTTTCTTTATCAGCTGTTCCTTCTGACTGAGAATCAACTGCTTATCATCAAAATCCAGACAGCCGCCATCCTGATATGCCAAATTTAAAATTTGCTTTATCTGAAACTCATTTAATCCTTTGAAAGACAAAGATATTTCACTCAGTACATCCTCTGATACATCGATATCCAAATCTTTAGTAAACTCCGTCATGATACTTTTGATTTCTATAACCGTTGGCAACGGCATATCGAACACCGTTATCAAATCCTCAAGTTCTTCCGGGATGGAAAGTTTACTCGACACAATAAAAATTGATGCATTGTAGCTTTCATTGTATAAGTTTCTCTCTGCAATATATTTCAGCATGGAAACAATCTCCGGACTATCTAATTGGTTATGAACGTCCTTCAAAACAATGAGCAGTGAATGCTCATAACCATCATCCTTCACAAGTTTTAAGAAATTAAACAAATCACATTCTTTCATCATAGATTTTGTCTTAAAATCAACGATGCCCAAGCCGTTATTATATTCTACAACTTTTCTGCCGTCTACGATATCCGAAACAATATCGTCAATGACCTTAAAGTCAAAATGGTTAATATAAATAATCGGATACAGCGCATCGATATATGAAGCCAACAAATCTCTTGCACTATTCTTCATATTTTTATACCTCCATATACAACAATTCATAATATTCGTTATTACACTGATATTCCAAGCCATTAAACTTCATAAGTTTATCATTTACATCTGTACTTGCAAGTTTTTCTGAAAATTCGCCCGCATTTTTTATGAATGTACCCGATTCAATGGAAATAACCATCAGTTTCACCTCCGGTCTTTCAATCGGATCCCACATTGCCTGAGTGTTTCGCTTAACAATCTTCAAATCATCGCCGAGAATCTCTTTTGCCTTATCGGCTGCCAATAATTCCGTTATGACGTTTTTGTAAATGCTGACACTTGCTTCAGCGCCAATCCAAAACTTTCTGAAAGCATCTCTTGTAAGAATAGCAAAAATAGCTTTTGGCGCAATTCCAAGCAAACGGAAATACAACTCATCATGATTTAATTCGAACAGCCCCAAATACTCTCTTTCCATCTGGATCGCATCGGCTTTAAGAATAGCCATATTATCTTTATTTTCTTCCATATGCACAACCAACGCTGAATATCCGGAATGATAATCATCAATGATCTGTTTTTTAGAGAAAGCGTTTTCTTTATAAATAGCATTCAATTCTTTTTCTTCATCCAAATATGTAAGAATGCCTATTGCTTTTTCAATATCAGCAGCCTCCATTTCTACCACTTCGAAAATCTCAACTAACGCCATAACAATTTCTTTTTTATTCAAAGATTTATCGATAGCCTCAACCGCAGCATACTGCTTTTCATATCCTCTGACATTCAGCCAACGCAGCAACAGGCCGTTTTCAAAGTATTTAAGCATATCTTCGATCGAAAAATGCTCTTGCAATCCTTCAATGTTTCTTACCGGATAGTTGTCCAGAATCAAATTAAACTTAATTGTCTTAGCCATTGCTAATCCCTCCTATATGTTATTTCGTCATTATATCAGGCTGCGCAGAAACGAGCTGTCAATATATAATTATATTAACCTTTGCGAAATTTATCAATATTTTGAGTTAAATTGTGTTTAATATATCCAATATGATTTCATTTACAACCATTGTATAAAAGCAGTCTTATCAGAACAATTATATCCTGCATTTTCATAGAATTTTAATGTGGACTCTTTCTTGGAACCGGTAAGCAACATCATTTTGTAACAGTTGTTCTTCTCCGCAATGTCTTTTGCATACTGCAGACAATCCGCAGCATATCCTTTTCCCCTATAATCTAAATGAGTTACTACATTTTCTACAAATGCATATGGTCTGACACCTCGTGTTAAGTTTGGTATAATAACACAAACACAGCTTGAAACCACTTTCCCATCTATTTCATTAACAATAATATGATGATTTGAATCATTCATTATATCATTCCAAGTTTCTTTCAAGTGTTCCGTTTCTTTTGGAATAGAACTCTCATGAAGATACAGATATAATTCCAACAAACTATTAAGTTCATCAAATTTTATCTCTCTAACCATATATTCTCCTCAGCGCAAATGATGAAAGCTTTCCGTAGGCTTCTTTTCTATCCATCAGCGGCCTCCCAGGCAAAATCACTTTTTCTTTCTCAATTTTCCCGTCTGACTTTATCTGTCCCATCACATTTCTCACATCTTCCAATTCCAGAAGATTCACAGCCACGCAGAAAAAAGCCTTTTTCCGCCCATCATTGCAAGTTTGCAGCAGCCATTCTAAAATATGAATTTTTTCTTCTTGTTCCGCTCGATATTCTTCTGCACCGTTTTTCTGCTGCTTCTCCAAATCTTTTTTCTGATTCTGATGTGTGATAAACGAATCAAACTCATCAATATTCTCATATTTTTCACAGGGAAATTCCTGACACCGGCTGCAATATTCCGGCTTCCCATGCTGCAGGCTGCATCTGGCTATTTTGCAGGACTGGTTTCCTTCGCCGCCTCCGCATCCGGGGCAATGCCCACCCAAATGCATAGGACACAAGCCACAATTTAATCCACACAAAGAAAACAATAAATCTGATCTTGTATAATCTTTCAAAATCTCTCTCCACCCAACCCTGTTTAGCCTTTTATCTGCTCCACCTTCAGAATCATTCTCTGGCATGGATAATCAAATTCCCGGAATGTAATCACATGAACCACTTCCCATCCTCAAAGCACTCAGCCATCCGCCTGATCAGCCGTTTCCCCACACCCTGTTTTCGGAATTCCGGCAAAATCTTTCTTCACCCGCTCCATCATGGAAAGTATCTTGTTAATATCTTCTTTCGCAACATATCGAATCATTGGTTTTCGCCCCTTTCCGGATACTCCCTATCCTTCCAATACCACCATTTCAATTTCTCCGGTTCATGCTGCTCTTGTTCTGCAAAATATACTGCGCAGCGAAATACATACAGCACACATCTGTCATCCCGGAATCCCTTTTTCATACAGTCCAAACGATACAATTCTTCCGGGTCTTTTCCCCTTAAATCTGAAATGCAGTAGATTCCAATATTATTCAGATGCCGTTCCATATTTGCTCCCACACCCGGTATTTTCTTCAAGTCACTGGTTTTATTCTTTTCTTTTTGCCCCATCCCAAATCCTCCTGTCGGAAAAGGCATAAGCAATTTGATATTTCCTATATCCCAAGATTGCCCATGCCTTTGCTCTACTTTAAAAAACGGTTCTGTTTTTCCCATCAGCCCGGCTCAAAAATTTCCGTATTGCTTCTGCTGCCTGCTCTTCTTAGCTTTATTATAAACCAAATTATAATCCGATACAAAACTATAATAAAATCCCTATATTGTTATAAGTTTCTTCCATCTAAATATTGAATTGCTGTAGAAATCAAAGACAAACATCTCTTATAAAAATACTCAAAGTGTCTTTTATCTTGAATATCAATCTTTGTTATCTCATGATGCCTAATTCTAAAGTTATTACCAACCGTTGTCAGCTCACGAAACTCTTTTTCAAATAACTCCATATAAGATTGCTGACCATCACTCATGTCCTTTACAATCATTTCTACTGATTTCTTTTTGTCTATGGTGTTCGAACAATAATAAGTTTTTAATCGCTCGAAAGCATCCCACAATTTTTCTATGGCAATTTGTAAATTATTCTCATCGTAATATCTGGATGCTTGCTGCAACAATTCTTTTAGTCCTACTTCTTGTACTGTCTCTAATGAACTTTGATTAATCTGTGCATCAAATGAATTAATCATTTTCCCGTTACTAAGTTGGAATGCTATTTCATTTAACTTCAATATCGCATTAATTTGAGCTTCATAGTCATCCAACATACTATGTCTGGCAAATAGTTCTATTGCATCTAACACATAAAATGGAGAGTTTGAAACTATAAAATCATGAAGATTGTTCGTTTCAACATATTCTTTCTGGTTATTATAGCATTTTGGCACATAAAATTGCCTTATGTCGAAAAAAACATCTGCCGCTATTGTTGTATCATAGTTCCAACCTGTTTCGTCAATTGCTCGATATGCCTCATTGCATCTCTCCAAAAATTGATATATTTGATTTCTGGCTTTTAGATTTATGGACAAAGCAATCTTTTTTTCTTTTATATCTTTAGCATATCTTTGGGAAAATGGGATAAACAACGCATTTTCCTCTTTCTGATACACCCTCCATCCATAAACATCTCGATTAGAAACCTTATTAGCAGAATAAAGCTCATATCCATCATTTTGCAATAGCCTATTGATTTCTGCCAAAAATTCTTTCCAGTATCCTTTTTCGAATCTAACAGTTGGATGGAATACCTCGCAAAGAAATTTCAAATATGTTTCATCTTCACCATCTTGTAAACCAAATCGCTCATCTTCAAAAACCCAACAATATGGATAGTCATCATTATTAACCGTATGCTGCCAAATATCCTGCTCTGCATTTTCAAATCTTGAATCATCGCTCGGCATATTTCTTAAATCATATATTCTTCTAAGAAAATCCATTTCTTCAATCCTACCAAAATAGCGATAGGAAGCTGTCTGAGTATCAAAAAATTCATCTATCTCCAATCCATTTCGGAATAAGTCCAAAATATCACGCTTTGTTATCTCCGTAATACGCTTCATAGTTTCCTCCTTCCGCAATCATAATATAAACATATTTATCATACTAATTATAAAATACAAGGTCAATTCTAAAATGACGTCCATCAAACGTTATTCTTTTCTGCCTTGCGACAAATGAAAAGCCTCTACCAAGTTCCAAAAGAAATTTCTGCAAATGTGTGATTAACGCTTGCTCTAAATCACTTTCATAAAAATCATCATTGGGTGTCAGCCCAAGAAATTCCAACACATACGGGTCACGAATAACATCTTCTGGTTTCTTCGCTGGTTCTAATGTCTGTATTTCCTCTGCAATTTGCTCTTTATTTTTACTGGATAATAACCTTTCATAAAAGAAGGAATTTATCTGACGCTCAAGTTGTCTGGTACTCCATTGGGATTTTACAGATTCTCCCAGATAAAATTCTCTTGCATTATCATTTTCCACTTTCATTAAAAGCCTGTAATGTGTCCAGCTTAATTCGCCACGCAGTGCGTGACTATTTGGAAATGTTAAATAAAACTGCCTCATATACTTCAAATTTGACACTGTAAAGCCTTTTCCAAAATCCTGCGTCATTTGTTTTGACAATTCTTTTAACAAACCTGTCCCATATTCCGCCTTTTCGTTACCGCCTTGTTCCTCTATGATGGATTTTCCTATATTCCAATACGCTTCAACCATTGCAAAATTTGCTGTTTTATAGACTTTATTTCTTGCCATATTCAATGGTTTGCTTATAATGCTGACTGCATATTAACCAAATCGGTTTCTGCGCTTTCCATCCTCATTCTCATGTACTCACCCATATAAATCCAATCAGGCTTACCATCTGCAATAACCGGAAGTTTAATCTTTTCTTCCTTCAGCAAATCAGGAAACAGGCCAAAATTATAAGGATACTTATGAACTACAGTTTGCAAACATGATGCGAGAAACATGCACACCAATGGATTGAATTCACGTGTATCTATATAATAGATGTCACGTCCCGACAAAAAAGGTTCAGGTTGATAAAAAAAGGTTGCATTTTCAGCACCCCACGAAATAACACCAGCAGGGCTTGGTGTCACTCCTGTTACAGGTTGAACTCTGCACTTGATTCCGTTGTTGAACTTTGTTCTTACAACGTACGGAATACCTTCCGGTGATTCCACAACTTGCCTGGTATGCAAAACCACCGGTTTGACAATATTCTGAAACAAATCACCTACACGAATTTCTCTCCAATTAGCAGTATCAACTTCATGCCTATCGCCATTAGCTTTCCTCAGAGTCTTAAAGTAAGTCTCCGCATTTTGCATGACCTCAGACATATATGTACCCATATATGTCCAATCAGGTATATATGTTCCATCGGCCTGAATCACTGCTGGCAATTTGACTTTTAATTTTAGCATTTCAGCCCGTGTCATTTTTCGAATAAAATCATACCGACCTCTTAGAATCGACTTTATAACCGAATTTAAGAACAGGCCTTCATTTCTTGTCCACTCATGTGTTTTGGCGTACATTCCTTGCACATGTGGATAACCGATGAAATCTCTCTCTTGATAGAAAAAAGAATCTGTACTTTTCGCTGCTGTGTCAGTAAATGTAATGGTTCCAGCTTTCTCTGTGCACTCCAAATTTGCATATCCGCCAACTCCATTATTAAACCCAGTGTTTACAATAACTGGGTTCGTACCATCTTCTTCAAAAAGTTCAATATTAATTTTTTTATAAGCTTTAGTTGGATGAATATCGAATAAATCGCCAATAAGGAACTCTTTCCACTTGCTGGTATCAATCTTCTTCATTACTGCCACCACCTTTCTGCATCGAGATGGTCACAGTATTTTCATTAGAGCTTACATGGCTCGAATATATCGCTGTAGTCATCAGCTTCTCACCAAATACCTTCGCATCGATTCCCTTTTGGAACATCAGATAATCCATTGCGGTCTTGCGGAAGTCCTCCTCGAAAATCTCGAACGGCTTCTGTGGTACCTGATATGACAAATGCTCGACAGGATTAACCCATTGACACGTATCATCGCCGGACTGCTTTTCCATGACTTCAACCCAATGTGCCTCGATAGCTGCCCACTTTCCGTAAATATCATGCCGTCCCTTGTTTTTAACTGTTGCAAGTCCATCAGACTCCATATAGCAAGCAAAGAATTCCTTTCCATCTTGCCCAACGCCAGCTTCAAATACAAAAATACTTGTAGTGATACCAACGCCAAAGAACAAGTCTTCAGGCAATTTAATGACTTTTCGCAGACGATGATTCTTCAGAATACGCTTCATCTGGGCCTTGCTTGCCTTTTCCAACTTCTTATCAGGCAAGATAAATGCACATTGCGTGTGAGCAGGAACGTTATCCAGCACATTTTCAACAATTTTCATGCACCCATATTTGTTCTCGTACGGCGGGTTCATCAAAACTCTTGTGATAGGCTTCGATTTCATCCACTTGCAGGCAGGATCAGTACGGGCATCCATCTGCTCAAGGTTGGTTTTACCATCTTTATGAATCAGCATGTTTGCGCACGCCAATGCATAAATTTCGCGGTCAAACTCAATTCCATAAAGATGGTTTGACTTAATTTCGGCAGCTGCATCTGCCTGCATGCCTCCGGCCTCTCGGATCATATTTGCCATAGCCTTTACAAGGAAGCCACCTGAACCGCAAGTCGCGTCCAATACATAGTCATCTTTATTCACATCAAGAATCTTATACATAAAGTCGGTGATATGCTCGGGCGTAAATACCTGACCAGCCTCAGACTTCTTCTTATAACGATTGAATTCGTTAAAGAAGATGCCCATTACGTCTTCACCACGCCATTCATTTGAGTTGACACACTCGGAAATCTCAACAACCCAGTCGATAAAATCATTGATTGCCTGCTGATTGTCCGTTGTATTCATTTTAATGTCGGAATATTCTTCCAACAGAATATCAATTTTAGCATTTTGCTTCCGGCTATCTTCGAGTGATTTGGACAGCGTCGAATGAATTGCTGTATGGAATGTCGCATACCCCATATCTTTTAGACGCCGCAATCCAGCACCATAACGTTCAGCTACTAAAGCGCATGCAGTAAAAATCATACGATGATACAGGTTTTTAATGCCAACTTCAAAATGCAGTCCATTATTGATCTTTGCAGTTAATTCATAGATTCGCTCTTTATCAATACTATCCACGGTATACAGCGACAGATAATAGCTAACACTCTGCAACTTGGTGGGTGTCTTTACTTCCTCTTCACCTTTGAAAACACGAATATCTTCTCCGTTATATAGAATTCCTACAACCTTTTTATATTGTGTTTGCATAATGCGCACATTTTTCAGAACTTCATCAACCTGCGCTTGTCCAAGAGTAATACGAGTTGCTTTCGTTTCCAGAACAACTGCAACCTCATTTTTATTATTCGGTAGATACCAACCATCTGGTTTATCGGCTACTCCTGGAAATCCAAGCTGATTGAATGTAGTAAGCTGCCCAACACCAGCACGCGCAATTTCGCTATCAGCCAAACCAAGATCTTCACGAGCTAAGTCGCGAACAGTATCTTCTGTCATATTCTTTGCCATATTCATCAACCTCCCTCAAATCATTCGAAAATGTTTCAGTGCGTCCATAATGGCCGCTTCCTTTTCTGGCGGACACTTTGGCACTTTTGGATTTTCAGATTTGGACAGGTTATAATTCTGGCCAACCTCTAATCCGCACTTGCGTTTAATCTGCGAGATGTACAGGCTGGATACTTTCAAATGGTGCTTATCCCAGACATATGCATTAATTTCCTCATAGGTAGCTTTAGTTTCGGCAGCAGTAGTGTCCAGCTCATCCAGATCCAGATCGATCTCTATGGTGTCATCCGGCTTTTGTTGGGACAAAAGAACAACCGTCTCCACATGCACCCCCTGACAGAACTGGTCGCACACCCTCCCTCTCGTCAATTCATACCCTCCGCCGCAAAGTATCTTCAGATCCCTTGCCAGCGTAGCCGAATCGCAGCTCACATAAACGATTCTCTCTGGCTGCATTTTCAGCATTGTCTCCAGACACCTTACATCACAGCCCTTCCTCGGCGGATCCACCACGATCACATCCGGATGGCACATATCCGCTTGATCCGCACCGGAAGCTTGCTTTTTCACCTTTTCCATCTCATAAAACTCCGGCAGTACCTTCTCCGCCTCTCCCACAAAAAACTCTGCGTTGGCAATCCCGTTTCTCCGCGCATTCTCGCGGGCATCCGCTATGGCTTCCGGAACCACCTCCACGCCGTAGACCTGCTTTGCAGCTTTGGCCAAAAACAGAGAGATCGTTCCGATGCCGCAGTACAGATCCCACACCGTCTCCTCCCCTGTCAACCCGGCATAAGAGAGCGCCACAGAGTACAGTTTCTCCGCCTGCACAGGATTGACCTGATAAAAGGAGCGGGGCGAGATCTCATATATGACACTTTTGTCAGTTTTTACAAACTCCTCCCCGTCCGCATGGAACAGATGCATTGTATCCCGTATCTTATCTCTGCCCCATACCGTTTCCGTGTTTTCCCCCATGATCACATTCGTCCGTTTGGGATTGAAGTTCACGGAGATGCTCGTCATCCCGCGGACCATCGCAAGCCTGTCTATCAATTTGTTCTGCTCCGGCAGGATTTGCTTTTCACATGTCGGTTCTCTCTCCCCGCATTCCGGCTCCTTCTCCGCGTTCACCACAACACAGACCATCAATTCTCCACAGGAAAATCCTTTGCGTATCAGCACATGGCGCACAAGTCCCTCCCCGGTCTCCTCCCTATAGGCGGGCACCTGATACCGCTTCATATGATCTAAAATGATCTCCAGAATCACCTGATTTTCCGAAGTTCCCAGCAGGCAGTCCGTATTGGCAATGATAGAATGAGTCCTGCCCGCATAAAATCCGGTGACGATCTCCCCGTCTTTCCCGTAGCCAAAGGGATACTGAGCCTTATTCCGGTAACGCCACGGCTCATCCATGCCGATAATCGGTTCCATGATCTCCTCGATCTTTTCTGCCGGAAAACCGCCTATCCGAAGCAGATTATTTTCCACTTTCGACTGTTTGAATGCGAGCTGCTTTTCATAGGAAAGGGCCTGGATCTGACATCCCCCGCACTGCCTGTGAAAGGGACATGGCGCGTCCACCCTGTCGGGGGACGGCGTGACGATCTCCTCCAGTCTGGCGTAAGCATAAGTTTTTTTCACCTTCGTCAGCCGCACCTTCGCCACATCTCCGGGCAGCCCGTCCTTCACAAAAAGGGAAAAGCCATCGACTTTGCCGATCCCTTCTCCCTCTGCTCCGATATCCTCAATCTTCACCGTATAGATCTGATTTTTCTGAAATGTCATTCTGATCCCTTCTCTATTCCATCCTCGTAGCCGTCACGTTTGTGTCGAGCAGCCTGTTGAACCCGAGCCATCCTTTTTCGGAAGCGTTGTTCAAAAGTTCTGTGAAAGTCTCCATTTTAGCGTCCGTATTATCCGCAAAGTTAAGCGCCACCGCCTCAATAATTGCGGGCTTTTTAGGGGATCCGAACTCAAACTCACCGTGATGGGACAAAATACAGTGTTTAAGCTCCGAAGCAAGCCTCACCGGAAAACCCTCGATCTCCCGGATCTTCTCACCCACCATCTCTGTTCCCATAACGATATGTCCCAGAAAATTCCCTTCATCGGTGTAATCATTCATCGGAAACGCGGAAAGCTCCCTCACCTTTCCTATATCATGGCACAGCGCCGCGGTAATCAACAGATCTTTATTCAGCTTTTTATATCTTGTGCAATAAAACTCACAGAGTTTTACCACCCCCAGCGTATGCTCTAAGAGACCTCCCATAAAACCGTGATGCACCGTCTTCGCCGCCGACGACACTTTGAACTTCTCCACAAACTCCTTATCCTCCACAAAAATCCCGCGGCACAGCGCCAGCAGATAGGGATTGGCAATCGCGTTTATGTACTGCTGCACCTCTCCGTACATATCCTCGATGCCGTACCTGCTCACCGGCAGATAATTTTTCGGATCGTACTCCCCTGCCTTTGCACATCTGGTGCGCTTTACATTGAGCTGCAGCGCTCCCTGAAAGCTGTTGACGTCCCCATAGACTTCCACGTAATCCATAGCCTCGAAATCGTTGATCCCCGCATTGTTCGGATCCCATATCTTTGCCTCGATAGTACCGGTTTTATCCTGCAGCGTCGCCGTCTCGTAAGGCTTTCCGTTTTTTGTAACCGCTGAAGTTTTATGTTTGCAGAGGTAAATATCAAATACTTTATCTCCCTCTTTCAAATCTTTAATGAATTTCATCTTCGCCCTCCTATTATCGCTTTAAGCGATCTTTTCTATTTCTGCTCCTGCAAAGTCACAGTCAATGTCATCTCCTGATATTCTCCCTGCCCCTGACTCTGTCTTGCCACGGTAAGCCGCAGACTCTGGCCCACCTGTGATCTCATCAGCATGTTTGCAAATTCCGCATAAGAACCAATATCCGCATCCCCGACTTTTGTAATGATGTCCCCGTTTTGCAGTCCGGCCTGCATAGCCGGGGAATCCATGTCGATGCCTGTCACATATGCCCCTCTGGGCAGCTGGTATTCCTGATAAATTCCCGCGCCTATATCCGCCCCGTGGGTTCCGAGGTATACCATCTTTTCCCCGTTTGAAAGTTTTTCAATCATCCTTTTCAATTCGGAAATGCCGATCCCGCAAAGCCTGTTCTGCATATCTCCGCTCTCAGAGCCGCTGTACAGGACGCCGACGATCTCCCCCCGCATATTTGCCAGCACGCCGCTGGCATTCTTACTGCCGTAGATATCCGTCGTCAGCAGTTTATAATTGGAATCCAAAAGCCCCAGCGCCGTCCCTTGAGAAGTGACCATACCGTAGCAGGCGGATCCGCTCACTCCCATAGGCGATCCCACCGCCATCACAGGCTGCCCCACCAGCGCTCGCCCGGCAGAACTCCCAAGGGTCGCATAGGTTATCTGCTCCCGCTGTTTTTCACTGAGCTCCGACAGCTCCACCGCCAGTACCGCAAACCCTGTAGCCCGGTCCGCCGCTTTAAGGCTCGCCTGCTTCTGTTCCTCTCCAAACAAAACGGAAATACTGTCCGCGTCCTTTAATTCTCCGTAACCGGCAAGTATCAGAAGTTCCCTTCCGTTATCTGCCACGACTAACCCTGAAGTCACGCCCTTGCTCTCCAGCCTGTCGTTTAGCCAGTTCACGTCGGAAGTCACCGCCGTCACGGAGACTATGCTCTTTTCCACTTCCTTCCGAAGCTCCCCGAGCACACCGTACATTTCCTGATAGTTTTCCAGCAAAATCGCTTTTGCGGCCTCCTCCGGAGAAATCTCTTCCGCATCTCCTTCCTGCTCTCCGTCCGCACCTTCAGCTGTCAGCGGGCCGTTTTCACTGTCTCCCGGACTCCCGGCGGTATGATCATTCTCCGTCTGGTTTTCCGGATCTTCCCTGTTTTCTCCGTTTTCCTCTTCCTCGCGGATGATCTGCAGCTCCGCCTCGTCTGCAGCCATGTCCTCGGGCTTTACTTCCTGCTCCTCCTCGGGAAATCTGACGATCTCCGTTTTATCCTCCGGATAGAGCATTTTATTGATCACCGGCTCCAACAGTAAAAATGTGACGCAGGCAACCAGACCGAACACCATAGCCATCACTACGGTGATCGCCGTCCGGCGCGCCAGCTTTTTCCGGTTCACCGGCCGTTCCTTGATCTTTTCCTGCAAAAAGGTTATCTCTGAAGTGATCTCCGAATCCAGATCGGACTGCTGTATTTCAGGTTCTTTTTTCTGCATACCCACTCCTCCTTACGTTAGTATACGCGATTCGCAAATTCCTGTAAAGTTTTTCCCATAAACTTATAATCTGTGGTAAAATAAGCAAAGGAGAAGAATAATATGAATGACAAATCACTGAGAGTACTTGAATTTCACAAAATTATAGAATTGCTGGGAGAACATGCCACTTCAGAACCCGGACGCAAAATGTGTGTTGCCCTGCGTCCTTCCGTCGTGCGCTCCACCATTGAACAGAGCCAGCAGGAGACGGAGGATGCCGCCTCAAGGATTCTGCGCCGGGGTTCCACAAATTTCGGCAGCAACAAAGATTTGGGATTTTCACTGAAAAGTCTCGAGGTGGGCGGTACGCTCTCCGCCTCCGAACTGTTAAAGATAGCCGGACTGCTGGAAAATGTAGCCCGCGTGAAGCAGTATGGCAGAGAGGGGATCCGGACCGGTTCCCAGAATGAGGACCATCCCGAGGGCGATTCCCTCACCCCTTATTTTGACGCCTTAGAGCCGTTTTCGCCGCTCTCCTCAGAGATCAGACGCTGTATCTTGTCGGAGGAAGAGATGGCCGACGACGCCAGCGCCAACTTGAAAAAGATCAGGCGGGAAATGGCTTCCACCGGCGATAAGATCCACAGTCAGCTTCTTTCCATGGTGAACGGTTCTTTCCGCACTTATTTGCAGGACGCCGTGATTACCCAGCGGGACAACCGCTACTGTATTCCTGTAAAAGCCGAATACAAAGCACAGGTGCCCGGCATGGTGCACGACCAGTCCTCCACCGGTTCCACATTTTTTATCGAACCGGCGGCAGTGGTAGCCTTAAACAACAGGCTGCGGGAACTCGAAGCAGAGGAAAAGGACGAGATCGAAGTCATTCTGGCCGGTCTCAGCGCGCAGGCCGGAGAACACACCGCGGAAATTCTCGAAGACTGCCGCCTGATGACATTACTTGATTTTATTTTTGCCAAGGGCTCTCTGGCCCTTAACATGAACGGTTCCCGTCCGCTTTTCAACGACGACCGTTTTATCAACATCCGAAAGGGACGTCACCCGCTGATCGACAAACACGCAGTGGTCCCCATTGATATCCATCTGGGGAAAGAGTTTGACCTGTTAGTGATCACAGGCCCCAATACCGGCGGAAAGACGGTTTCCCTAAAAACAGTGGGGCTGTTTACGCTGATGGGGCAGGCCGGATTGCAGATCCCTGCCCTAGACCGCTCGGAACTCTCCGTTTTCCGCGAGGTCTACGCGGATATCGGGGACGAGCAAAGCATCGAACAGAGCCTTTCGACATTTTCCTCTCACATGACAAACATCGTACAAATTTTGAAAAGTGCGCAGGAAAATTCTCTCTGCCTGTTCGACGAACTGGGAGCCGGTACGGATCCCACGGAAGGAGCGGCTCTTGCCATCTCCATTTTAAATTATCTTCACGACAGGGGGATCCGCACTATGGCGACCACCCACTACAGCGAGTTGAAAGTCTACGCGCTGTCCACAGATTTTGTGGAAAACGCCTGCTGTGAATTTAACGTGGAAACCCTTCGCCCCACTTACAGACTCTTAATCGGTATCCCCGGCAAGAGCAACGCCTTTGCGATCTCCCGCAGGCTGGGGCTGCCGGAGCACATTATCGATACTGCAAAAACACAGATCAGCGAAGAAAAGGAAAGTTTCGAAGATCTGATTGCCGACCTTGAAGCCAGCAAAGTAACGATCGAAAGGGAAGAGGCTGAAATCCGCTCCCACCGGGAAGAAATTGAAAAATTGAAAAAGCAGTTGGAGGCAAAACAGGAAAAACTGGAATCCTCCAGAGAAAAGATTTTGCAGGAGGCTCATGCGCAGGCCCGCGACATCCTGCAGGAAGCCAAGGATACCGCCGACGAAACGATCCGCGCTTTCCAAAAAGCCGGTCCCGGCGCTTCCATGAAAGAACTGGAGGCCTCCCGCCAAAAGCTGCGTAAACAGATCGACGACAAAAACAGCAAACTTACCGTAAAAACACCAAAGCCCCAAAACGCAAAACCTCTGCGGGCTTCGGACTTAAAGCTCGGAGATGCTGTAAAGATACTCTCTATGGGCCTGAAAGGCACCGTCAGCTCCCTGCCGGATCAAAGAGGCAATCTGTTTGTACAGTGCGGCATCATCCGCACACAGGCAAAACTTGACGATCTGATTCCGATACAGGAAGCGGATGTGACCGGCCCGGCAGGCCTGCGGACAGGTAAGACCGGCACCGGCAAAATCAAAATGGGCAAGTCTCTGACGATATCCACGGAGATCAATCTCCTCGGCATGACGACGGACCAAGCTCTGGCAGAACTCGACAAATATCTCGACGACGCTTATCTGGCCCACCTGCCCAGTGTCCGCATCGTCCACGGAAAGGGAACCGGCGCGCTCAGAAGCGCCGTTCACAAGCACTTAAAACGCGTAAAGTATGTGGAGAGTTTCCGACTTGGAGAATTTGGAGAAGGTGACGCCGGCGTTACGATCGCCGTTTTTAAGAAATAATACAAACAGCAAATCAGAAGGAGAATATTATGGCAGTCAAGCAAAAAATACTAATTGTAGACGATGACAGCAACATTGCGGAACTGATTTCTCTCTATCTTACAAAGGAGTGCTTTGAAACCATGATCGTGGGGGACGGAGAGTCGGCTCTGCTCGCCGCAGAAAGTTTTCATCCGAATCTGATGCTGCTTGATCTGATGCTGCCGGGCATCGACGGTTATCAGGTCTGCCGGGAGATCCGCGCAAAATCCTCCCTGCCCATCATCATGCTTTCCGCCAAAGGAGAGATCTTTGACAAGGTGTTGGGACTTGAGATGGGCGCTGACGACTATATGGAAAAGCCCTTTGATCCAAAGGAGCTGGTGGCAAGGGTCAAGGCCGTGCTCAGACGCTATAAACCGGTGATGCAGGCGCCGTCTGATTCCGACATCAAATGCGTGGAATATCCCGATCTTGTTGTGAATCAGACCAACTATTCCGTTCTCTACAAAGGACGCCCGGTGGAGATGCCCCCCAAGGAGTTAGAACTTCTCTATTTCCTTGCCTCCTCCCCCAATCATGTTTTTACAAGAGAACAGCTTCTCGACCAGATCTGGGGATATGAGTACATCGGCGACACGAGAACTGTCGATGTGCACATCAAGCGCCTGCGGGAAAAAATCAATGATCACGACAGCTGGAAACTGGCTACGATCTGGGGTATCGGATACAAATTTGAGGTGAAATAAACAGGAGGCCGGGTTATGCGGAAAACCCTTTACTTAAAGTTCATACTGGCATATCTGATCTTCGGCTTCTTCGGCTTCGTCGTGGTGGCTACTTTTGTGTCCAGTCTGACATTGGACCATGTGAAAAAAAACCGCGCCGAATCCCTCTACAAGGAGGCCATCCAGATCGCCAACACTTACGCCTCAGATCTTTACAGCAGCCGCACTTCGCTGGACACCGTAAAAAACCAGATCGACGCTCTCGCCGTCTATATGAACAGCATGATCTGGATCATCAACCCCTCCGGCCGTATGGTCCTTGATTCCTCCGCCATGCTGGATCCCGAAAAGGAGATCATCCTTGAAAACTTTGACTCCACGGCGACCGCCGGCTCCTACTATATAGAAGGAACTTTCTTCGGTTATTTCGAGCAGGATATGCTCAGCGTATTCGCGCCCATCACATATAACTACAGGGTGCAGGGCTATGTCGTCATCCACATGTCCATGGACACCATTGAGGCGGAGGCCAACAGCTTTTTAAATATTTCCTACATCATGCTGTTGATCCTCTTTGTCCTGTCGCTCATTATTCTGATCTTCTTTACGGAGATCGTCTATGTTCCCTTAAAAAAGATCATTTCCGCCACGGAGCAGTACGCCTCCGGCAATATGCATTATGAATTTACCGTGGAGAGCGCGGACGAGATGGGTTATCTGGCAGCTTCGCTGAATTATATGGCCAGTGAGATCGCCAGAGCCGGAGATAATCAGAAAAAGTTTGTCGCAAACGTCTCCCACGACTTCCGCTCCCCTCTCACCTCTATCAGAGGTTATCTGGAGGCCATGTTGGACGGTACGGTTCCGCCGGAGTTATTTGAAAAATATTTGAACATTGTGCTCAACGAAACCGAGCGCCTGAAAAAACTGACGGATTCCCTGCTCACCCTGAACAATTTAAATACAAAAGGGGTTTATCTGGAAAAATCGATTTTTGATCTCAATACAACGATCAGAAATACTGCGGCAACTTTTGAGGTAGTCTGCAAAAGCAAATCCATTGCCATCGAACTCGTACTGACCGGCGATGCAATGCCTGTGGAGGCCGATATGGGCAAGATCCAGCAGGTTCTCTACAACCTTTTGGACAACGCCATCAAATTCAGCCCTCAGGATTCCATCATCAAAATAGAGACTACCGAAAAGAAGAATAAAGTTTTTGTATCGATAAAAGACCGCGGGATCGGCATCCCGAAGGAAGACCTGAAACTGATCTGGGATCGTTTCTATAAGTCCGATCTCTCCCGCGGTAAAGACAAAAAGGGTACCGGTCTCGGTCTCTCCATCACAAAGGAGATCATCATGGCTCACGGAGAGCACATCAACGTGATCAGCACCGTGGGGGTGGGAACAGAGTTTATCTTTTCCCTTCCTGTTGCGGACGAGGAGGATTGAAGCAGCACGCTTCTTTGCTCCTGCGCCGGAAATACCAAAGACCCATGACCGCCGTCGCCCCGAGCAATCCTCCCCCCAACAGATAAAAGGCCGCGTTCACCGAATACCTCTCACCCAAAAATCCGGTGGCCGGACTGGCCGCTATCATCAGCACCGAATAGCACATACTGCCTACGCTCACCAACGTCGCTCTGTAATCGCTGGAAAAATCCCGATTGACATTCTCGCTGACTGCAATTTCCGTAAAACCTTCGCACACCCGCTGGGCGCACGCCCCGACTAAAATAATGACAAGCGCATCGCTCCCCACAAGGCAGGTGCCGATACCGCTGAGCACTCCGCATAACAGCAGCGCCTTCGGCAGACTGCTTTTATTTTTTGCCGCAATTCTTGTACCAAGCGCTCCGGCGAGGGGAATCACCACCATCGGGATACCGATAAAACTTTTTGGCCAGCCGCAGTTTACAAGATGCTCCTGCAAGTACATCATGATCAGATAACAGGGACATCCGAGCGCCGCATCGGCAAACAGTTTTACCATAGTCTTCGGATTCTCTTTGATAAAATTACCTGTTCCGCGAATATGCTGTCTCCATCTTCTTCCAAGTTCATGTTTTATCTTTGCGTAGTGTAATCCGGAGGTTTCCGGCTGTTTTCTGCTCATCTTTTGTTTTTCCGTCACTTCAGGTTCCTGCACAGGCAGCACAAAAAGCACGGTACACAGATACAGGGACACGCTGATATAATAAGTATACTTAAACCCCAGCATAATAGCTATAGGGCTGGCAATGCAGGAGAGAGCGCTTGCGGTTCTGGCGATCAGACTGATGTTTGACCACACTTTTTTGTAGCTGCTTTCACAGCCTGCTGCCAGCAGGCTGTCATAAACTAGCGCCTCCTCCGTACCGGAAGCCAGATTCAGGCTGAGGGCCGATAAGATCATACCGCAGTAAACAAACCCCCTCCAGCCTTCCATCGTCATAAAAACCGCGGAACACATACCGACTATGCCCGACAAAATCAGCGTCCGCTTCCTGCCGAACAGATCCGCCGCCATACCGCTGGGCACTTCAAAGATCATGCCGGTAATGTGGTAAACGCCTTCCGCGATCCCAACTTCCGCCAGAGAAAACCCTCTCTCTAAAAGAAAAATAACCCAGACCGCGTCCACCATGCGAAAGGCAAGCGCAGCCTCGTAAAGGTACATCAGTACCGTCTGCTTTTTTATATTCATGATCAATATCTCCATTCCACAAATAAACCGTAAAAACCATTTTACAGTTTTGCCGTTTTACAAATTGAACTGTTTGGAATCATCACCCTGAAGAGGGCATAAAGATAGCCGGAAAGAATCAAATATTTCCTTTAAAGATTAAGATAGTACACATTTTCCAGCCCATAATAAAAACTCCTGTCATGCAAATCTATATGCATGATATCATGCATCCGACGAAACGTCAACTTCAAGCTTTTCCATTTCCCGACATTTATATCATCATTTTTGCAAGGTTGCCTGTCAAAATCACATGTTCCACTGCAGTCTGTGCAGATCGCCTTCTTTCTGCATCCCCCGGAATCCATTCTGTCTGAGCGCCTCATACAGCACAATAGCTACAGAATTAGAAAGATTCAGTGATCGGATACTGTCAAGCATCGGTATTCTGATGCAGTCTTCCTCATGCTCCACCAGAATCTCTTCAGGGATCCCCGCGCTCTCTTTTCCGAACATAATATAATCGTCCATCCCAAAGCAAGCTTCCGTATAGACCTTTTTAGCCTTTGTGGTGGCAAACCAGATTTTTGCGCCGGGATGTTTTTCCAGAAATTCCTCATAGTTGATATATCTTGTGACGTCAAGGTTTTCCCAGTAATCCATCCCGGCCCGCTTGATCGATTTTTCATCCAGCCGGAACCCGAGGGGCTCGATCAGATGAAGGCCCGTGCCTGTTGCAACGCAGGTTCTGCCGATATTCCCCGTATTCGCCGGTATTTCCGGCTGGTGTAATATGATGTGCATCGTCTATGTCCTCATCTTTTATCGGAACTTTTGCGGACAACGTATGCTCACTGTCCCTTTGTACTGCCCTTTTCCTTCCGCAGCCGTTCCACAAAATGCTGAAACCGTCCGATAGCTACTTTCAGATTCTCTAACGAATAGGCGTAGGATATCCGAAGGAATCCTTCTCCGCAGGCGCCGAAAGCAGTCCCCGGCACCACCGCCACCTTCTCTTCCATCAAAAATCTCGTGGCAAACTCATCGCTTGTCATCCCAAACTCCTGAATGGAGGGAAATATGTAAAACGCGCCAAAAGGCTCAAAACACTCTAATCCCATCTCCCGGAACGCATGCACCAGATAGCGGCGGCGCTGATTATAAGCCTCCCGCATCTCCCGCACATCCTCATCTCCGTTTTTTAAAGCCTCCACCGCCGCATACTGGCTTGTGGTAGGCGCACACATGATCGCATACTGGTGCACCTTCAGCATCTGCTCGATGACGGCAGCCGGTCCGCAGGCATAACCCAGACGCCAGCCTGTCATCGCGTATGCTTTGGAAAATCCGTTGATCAGGATCGTCCTCTCCTTCATACCGGGCATCTGTGCGATGGAAATATGCCTTTCCTTATAGGTCAGCTCCGCATATATCTCATCGGACATCACAAAAATGTCTTTCTCCACGCAGACCTTTGCTATCTCCTGCAGATCCCTCTCCTCCAGAATAGCGCCCGTGGGGTTATTCGGAAATGGCAGCACCAAAATCTTTGTCTTTTCTGTGATTGCATCGAGCAGCTCCTGCGCGGTCAGACGGAACTCATTCTCCTGCTTTAAATCGATGATGACAGGAACGCCCCCCGCCAGTGTCACACAGGGCTCATAGGATACATAGCTGGGCTGAGGGATCAGCACTTCCTCCCCCGGATTTAACATCACCCGCATTCCGATGTCGATGGCCTCGGAACCGCCCACCGTGATCAGAACTTCTTTCATCGCGTCGTATTCCAGATTCTGCCGCCTCTTCATATAATTGGCGATCTCCTGCCTCAATTCCTTTAAGCCGGAATTGGAAGTATAGAAGGTGCGCCCCTTTTCCAACGAATAGATACCTTCATCCCTGATATGCCACGGCGTGTCAAAATCCGGCTCACCCACTCCCAACGAAATAGCTTCCGGCATCTCGCTCACAATATCAAAAAATTTTCGGATTCCCGAAAACGGAATATCGACGACTCTTTCAGCTAACGGATTTCTCACGGTGTCACCTTCTCTCTCGTATCTTCATATTTCTTTTCCAAAATCGTTCCGTGATCTTTGTATTTCTTCAAAATGAAATGTGTCGCCGTACTGATCACCGTTTCCAGCGTTGACAATTTATCGGATACAAACGCCGACACTTCCCGCAGCGTCTTCCCCTCGAGAGATACCAAGAGATCGTAGCCGCCGGAGATCAGATATACCGCATTCACTTCCGGATATTTATAGATGCGTTCCGCAATCTTATCAAAGCCCTGTCCTCTCTGGGGCGTCACACGCACCTCGATCAGTGCGGACACTTTCTCCACGCCCACCTTATCCCAGTCGATCATCGTGTGATAGCCGCAGATCACTCCCTCGGCCTCACATTTCTGCAGCTCCTCAATAATGGCAGCCTCTTCCACTCCCAAGATAACCGCCAGCTCTTTTAAATCGATACGGCTGTTTTTCTCAATAATTCTCAGTAATTGCTCTCTCATGACAATTCCTTCCTTCTTTTAATATTCTCCATTGCCCTTACTATGTAGCGGTCAATACTATTTCGCTAAAATCCTCTCTCGTCCGGATAAAAATATCTCTGCAGCACCCCTGCTAAACGCCGGTACTTGGCGAGGTACTTTCGAGCCTAGTATCCGCTGCGTTTAGCCCGGAGCGAAAGCGTGTTGCATAAGAGATACTTTCATCCGGACGTCAGTAATTTTCAGCCAAATAGTATAACCTCACAACCCGCTAAGGGCATCCTCATAATGCTTTTCCAGATAACGCATTTCCTCTCCATTTATGACAACCCTGTCATTATCCTCCGTTGTGAAACCGATGATCTCCGAAAAGATTCCTTCAGCCTGCAGCCTGTTTTTCAGCCTATAGCCATTCTTCGCAAGCAACAGACAGCTTCCCTCCGACTGCATCTGGTATGGGTTTACATCAAAAAAATTGCAGATCTCCACTGTTTCCTGTTTCAACGGAATCTTTTTCAAATATATTTTCAGGCCGACGCCTGCGGCCTTTCCCAGATTCCATAGCCCTGCAAAAACGCCTCCTTCCGAGAGGAGATACCTCCCTGCAATATCTTCCGCTCCGTTCTCCGGAATCTGCCGCAAAAGATTTTTTTGTTCTTTTGCCCCCTCTAAAAACAGCGCCGGATACCGCTTCAGCAGCAGATCATATTTTTCATGCGCCAGAATCACGGAACCCCTAAGGCCTGCAAATCCTGTCATCACAATATCCATATCGCCAAACTTCATGCGTCTTTCCTTTTCACTCATCCGATCAGGACCTTCGAAGCCTGCAAAGAAACCGTCAGCCATCCAGCGCACCTGTCCCGGCGTCTTCGGTTATAGCCGGCGGGACCGGCTGCTGCTCCTGTGCGGCGGCAGCTGCCGCCTGCTGTGCCAGAATCGCTCCGGCCACCGCTTTCACCTGATCGATGCTCCCGCTGGCGATCGCCTCTTGGATCTGGGCAGCCGCAATGGGATCCGCCGTGGCAGTGCCGACAGTCGCCGTCCTCGGAACCGCCGCATAAGAACTGCTGTTTACCTGTTCCCTGCTGATCTCCACGCCGTTCTCTTTCACCACTTTCCACAACCGCGCCTTGTAGCCGATATGCACGGACTGCACGCTCACATAACCGACGGGATCTCCGGTCGGTATGATCTTTTCCGCAGGCGGCACGTTTTTCTCCAACACTTCGCTGATATAAATCACTTCCCTGTTTGCCGGTCTGTCCTCCACGCCGTAGATCGTAAATGTGATCGTCTTGTCGGATGTCGTGATCCCTTCTATATAAATCGGATACTCCTTGTTATTTGTAAATTTGAAATCCTTCCCGCCGGACTCTGAAATCGCCGCATCCTCCGAAGGTTCCACATAACTCACGATCATCGAGTGGTTGCTTCGCTCGTCTACCTGCAGCTCCGCATTCAGGATCGCATTATAAAGCGTGGTCGATACCTGACAGATACCGCCGCCCAAACTTTCCACCACCTGACCGTTCAGATAAGAACCCGCCAGTTCATAACCGTTGGCCGTAGAAAACGGTGTAATGCATTCCAGAACAGAACACTGTTCTCCCGGATAGAGCGTAATGCCGTTTAAATGCCCGCAGCCGGTTTTAATGTTCGTCACGCGGGATGGCCCGGAAGACTTATACGCCGTCGTGGCAGTTCCCAACACGTCCTTCACCTTCCCTAACGTCTCCGCATTCCCCCTGGGTTCCTCCAGCGTCACAACCAGATCGATGGATGCGCTGGCATAATCCCAACTGTTTTGCAGATAGTTCAGGATCGCTTCTCTGGACTTAGGCACATCAAGCACATGGCCGGTCTGACCCTCGGTAATCTGAAAGCCGCTCTCTGTCTTTGTCAAAGACGCTTCCACAGCCTCCTGATTATAAGTCTCGCTCATAGAATTCAAAATGCTCTCCACCAGATCTGCGTCGGCCGAAATATGCAGCGGATAGTTATGTCCTGCGCTCTTTAGATCGGCAAGCGCTTTATAGCGCTGTACCACATTGCCGCGTTTTCCGAGCATGGCGGCTTCCTCCAGCGCCCCGTCATTTTCCCAGACAAGGCCAAACTCCCCCGCCGTGCCAACCGTATCCTGACCGCCCGCCAAACGCAGCGTGATCGGTACGCCCTGCAGAGAATCCACAAAGGCTTCCAGTTTGTCTTCCGCCTCCGTAACACTCAGACCGGAGACATCCACATCCCCGATCGACACACCCTCCTCGATCTTACAATTTTTTTCCGCAGCCTGTGCGCTCAGCCCTGCGCTCATCATGCAGACTCCGGCCATCGCCGCTATCCATATTTTCTTTCGCCAATTTTTCAATCTGATCACCTATTTCTCTAAATCTTATTGCATTTTTGAGCGGTTACCTATTATACTATAAAAGATACATGAGCATCGACGCCAGCATAGCTAACACCAGCAGAATGATAATAACGCCTGAGATAATACGAACTGATTTTTTGTGATTATTGAACATGTCATTTACTCCTGTCTGGGGAAATGCGCCGCCTGCCGTTAAAGCTATCCGCAGCCTGCGGAAATATGCAGAAAGGATTCCTCTTATATTTGGGATAATTATATATGAAATACCCTTTTTTTGCAAGTTTTATCGTTTTTGGTTTTTTGTTTTCTTTTTCCTTGAAAAAAAGAGCGAAAAATGAAAAAAAATATATAGACAACTTCTGGGAGCGGGAACGTCTCGCCAATTCCACCAGACGAAAACCCTTAGAAACGTTAGACTATATCGCGGTACCTCTAAACTCTCTGCCTCTGGATATTCTTGCCGAACTGCCGGAAATACAGGCTTTTCATGAGAAGCTGCGGGAACTCTCCGAACAAAAGATCGTCAATTTCGCAGGATATTCCAACACCGACTTAAAACTTGCCTACGGCGCGCCGAATATCAATCTGCTCACCGAGTTTGACAGGCATTTTGAAGAACTGATCACCCTGCTTCAGGAATGGGCCGCTTTTTTACTGCAAAACTGGGGGGAGGCCGCACAGATCTGTCCCGAGGAGGAGAGAAAGCAGGCGGCCAAAGCCATTCTTGCCTATGCGGTTTCCGTCGGAAGCGATATTTCCGCCACCTACGAACGTCTGATCAAACTATATCTGGAATCCGGGGAAACAGATAAGCTGCCGAAACTTAAAGAACAGGCGGAAAAGATCCACACGCTCTCGAAGGGAAGAATCATTGCAATGATCGAGAACGCCCAGAATCAGGAGTTTTAGAGAAGAGTTTAGAAAGCCGGCTCACCCCTATGCCCGCCGCCACCAAAAGAGCGGCGCCAAACTGCCGTCTATTGAGAGCATTCCCGTTAAAAACATCCAAAAGGACGCCGCTGAAAAGCTGGCCGCACATCGTGAAAAGCGTGAGCCGGTATTCAGGTATTTTCGGAACAATAACATTGCAGATCGCAACGGTAATCACCCCCAATATCCCGCCGCACCATATCCACGGCCGGAAATGAGTCGATACCGATACCTCCGGTACGCTAAGGGCCAACAGCAGACAGACCGGCAAACCGACCAAGTGATTGATGAGAGACCCCTGCAGCGCCCCCTTACGGTTTGACAAATGTGCATTAACAATTCTGGATAAAACCACGGTCACTCCGGCACCCAGAGATATGAGAATATACCCCCACTGTCCGGTTGTCTGATCTTCCAGCATCAGCGCAATGCCTGCGACAGAACATGCTATTCCCGGAATACTCAGATCCCTTCTCTTATGTTTCTCCATGCCAAACCACCCGAATCGGTCGATCAGACAGGAAAAAGCGAGCTGTGCAAAGAGCCCCAGCGCAACAATGCCTGTTATGCTGATGTGGGAAAACGCAAGATTATTGAACACCGTAGTCAGCACCCCGATGACGCCGCCGGCATATATCCACAGCGGAAGTTTTTGTCTCAGGATAAGCCGTTCTCTTTTGACTGCCAGAACAATACCTGCAAATACGACCCCTACGATATGAATATATAACGCCCCGTGATACACGCCGAACTCCGCGCTCAATCCTCCGTTCATCTGAATCATGACCGCCAAAATAACGCCGCAGATAAAAGCCCAGAAACTATACATAAAATTGTCCTCCCTCCTGTTTTATGATAACATTGTATCATGATGAATCCGGAATAAGGTAGGACAAATGTCCCACAATCTGTCAATGCTATGGAAAAGATCATGGAGGAAGACGCATGAAAGAAACAAATGAAATCTCTGAAAAAGAAATCTCTGTGATGGAACGATACGGACTCTCCTTTGAAGCATTGCAGGACTGCTCCCTGCTCTCATATTCCTTCGGAGAAAATGTCATATCCGAAGGCGCAGCAAATGAAAAGCTGCTTATTGTAACTGACGGACGGGCCAAAGTAGGTGTGATAGGACCGAACGGAAAAAATCTGGTGTTATGCTTTTATGTTTCCGAAGGACTTTTGGGAGAAGCTGAATTATTTTCCGATATGGCCGTCGGCTCAACCTCCGTGACCGCACTGGAAAACTTTTGCTGCATCGCCATTCCGATAGAAGGCAACAGAGAATACTTAAACGGAAATCTTGGATTTTCCCGCACCGCGGCTGCAGAACTGGCAAAAAAACTGCTGCGCAGTACGCAAAATATTATGGAGTCCACACTGTATTCCTCCGAAGTCAGACTTTGCCGCTATATCCTTGCGGCCTCGGAGGGCGGATACTTCCGGGATATCATGACGGACGTCGCCTATTCGGTCGGCATCAGCTACCGCCATTTATACCGCACCATAGGAACGCTGTGCAAAAACGGCATCCTGAAAAAAACAACCTCAGGTTACCGCATCTGTGACCCGGAGGAACTGAAAAAACGCAGCAAACAACAATAAATAGGGGGGGAGAGCTGTCCCATGATGCCCCATACCTTATTACGGCTCTTCCTCCCGTCGGAGTACCGTATAAGATGCTCCGTGATTTAGCGGTTCTCTTGTTTCGTAATCAAACAATACAAAATTCTTTGCCCCCTCCTGAAGCCCCTCCGGCATCGCTTCCTCGATCCACGTTTCATCCCACACCGGATAACCAAATACATCCACATGCGTCATCCGCATCATCTGTCTGCTGTCACAGCCTCTTTGCGTGTATTCGGAAAGCAGATCGGGGGATTTTTCCTCTTTTTTATAGAAAGCTGAAATTTCCTGATAATACCCGCGGATATCCTTTGCAAAAGCCGGTCTGCTCTTTGCCTTTTCCCTAAGATAAAGATCAAATGTCAATAACTCCCGAAACAGCCCCTCAGTTTCCCTGCATGTCCTTTCGCTGTATCCATGATGTTCTGACAATATTTTTACAAACTCTAAAACCGCCTCATAGCGGTAACTTCTGGCGGGCGCATTTATGAAAAATCCTCTCTCCTCATAGAAATTTGCCAGACTTAAAAACATCCCATAAGGATCCTCAAAAAACTTTTGAAGAACCGGAAGCGTGTGTGTGAACTGGCCGCTGTTATAAAACAGTTCCAGCATTTTTTCCACTTTTTTCAGTTCCTGCACCTCCTCATAGGAGAGCCATTTTGTGTAAAGCACCTCATAAGGCGGCTCGGATTGACAGACGATACCATATTCCTCCGCCCTGTCGTACATCTCAGACCCTTTGAGCAGTTTCAAAAAACCAAGCTGAAGCTGATCGGCTCCCATTCTATAGACGTCGTTGAAAGACTTCCGAAAGCTTTGTATGTCCTCATAGGGCAGTCCCGCGATCAGATCAAGGTGTTGGTGAATATTGCGGAATTTGCGAACTGACATTACTGTCATTTTCAATCTGTTCAGATCCGCCGGGCGGTGGATTGCGCGCAATGTCTCCGGATTTGTAGTCTGCACACCGATCTCAAGCTGGATCAGCCCCGCTCTCATCTCGGAAAAAAGTTCCAGCTCTTCTTCCCCCAAAAGCTCCGCCGCTATCTCAAAGTGAAAGTTTGTGACACTATTGTCATTTTTGAGCAAAAAACGCCAGATCGACAGGGCATGTTCTTTATCGCAGTTGAACGTCCTGTCAATAAACTTCACCTGCTTCACCTTTTTATCCAGAAAATACTGCAGTTCCCTCTTTACCAGATCCACGCTCCGCAGGCGCACCTGCTTCTCTATGGAAGAAAGACAGTAGCTGCACCGGAAAGGACATCCCCTGCCGGATTCATAATATATGATCTTGTGTCCGGCCTGCTCTTTTTCGACCTCCTCCAGTTCTTCATAATAAAAAGGAAGTTCATCCATCGGAAGCGGTTTCCTGATCCCAAACGAACCGCGCGCCGTGACGATCCCGGGAATCACCGGCTGCAGCTTTCGAAGTTTTCCTCTCCAGTCACCTCCCTCTTTTTCCTCCTCCATATAGGCCTGCAGCAGTTCCCGAAAAGTCTCTTCCCCCTCCCCCGTCATGATTCCGGTCACCTCGGGGAGTTCTTCAAATATTCCCTGATATTCATAAGAGACCTCAGGCCCGCCCAGCCAGATCGGCGCCTCCGGACGCAGTTTATGAAACTCTCTGACCAGCTTTTTTACCACGGAAATATTCCAGATATAGCAGGAAAATCCTACCGCATCCGGCTTCCTACGATACAGATCCGCCAGAATATCCTCCCTCTGCTGATTGATCGTATACTCCGCAGTCTCCGTATGCGCCCGCAGTTCTTCCCCCGCGTAGCTTCTCAGGCTGTACACCGCAATTCCCGTATGAATATATTTTGCATGGATCGCCGCCAGCAGGAATTTCATTTTGCCACCCCTCTTCCCTCACTTCTTCTGCGGCTATTATAGCATCTATCCTATTCCCCGGCCAATCCGCTTTTTTCTAACTGATTCAGCATATTTTTGCCGACGCCTTACAAAAGTGCATAAAAAACCCCCGAAAATCCAAAAACTACCACCCTTTTTCACCAAAGCAACTCTGCTATAATGATACTATAACAGCAAAATAAACAAAAGGAAGGAAAAAAGAATGAGCGATATAATTGTCTCGATGAAAAATATCTGCAAATCGTTCCCCGGCGTAAAAGCACTGGATCAGGTGAACTTTGAACTGCGCTCCGGCGAAGTGATGGCGCTTCTCGGGGAAAACGGCGCAGGAAAGTCAACGCTCATGAAAGTGTTAAGCGGTGTTTATACGAGGGATGAAGGTTCTCTTGAGATATTCGGCAAAGAATACGGACACCTTACGCCGAAGCAGGCGCAGCAGGCCGGTGTCGCTATCATCCATCAGGAACTGAACATGTGTAAGCACCTGACTGTCACGGAAAACATGTTTCTGGGCAGAGAAAAGCAGGGCAGAGGGGCACTGGACAACAAGTCCATGGAAGCGGAGGCAAAGCGGATTCTGGAAGATCTGAAAATCGATCTGAGTCCGAATCAGATCGTAGGCGAGCTGCCGGTATCCAAACAGCAGATGGTGGAAATCGCAAAAGCACTCTCCATCAACGCCCAAATACTGATCATGGATGAGCCGACTTCCTCTCTGACCGCAAGGGAGATCGAGGACCTTTTCCGTATCATCAAGAAATTAAAGAGCGAAGGAAAAGGCATTGTTTACATATCCCACCGTCTGGAAGAACTGCAGCACATCGTGGACAGAGTGACCATCATGAGGGACGGACAGTACATCACCGCCATGAACTTTAAAGAAACCACGTTAGACCAGATCATCGCCCACATGGTGGGACGCGAGATCAAAGAAAAGTTCCCCAGAGTGGAATGCAAAAAAGGGAAAAAGATTTTTGAAGTAAAGAATCTGAACGCAGGCCGCATGGTGCGGGATATCAACTTCTCCGCATATGAAGGCGAAATCGTAGGCTTTGCCGGTCTGATGGGGGCCGGGCGCACCGAAACCACCAGAGCGATTTTCGGCGTGGATCCGAAAGAAAGCGGCGAGATCTATGTGGACGGAAAAGAAGTGAAAATAAACTGCCCTATGGACGCTATCAAAAACGGCGTGGTGCTTGCACCGGAAGATCGGAAAAAGGACGGCCTGTGCACAAAGCTTTCCATCCGCCACAATCTGGCTCTGCCAAACTTAGATATCGTCTGCAACAAGTTCGGTGTTGTCAACAACAAGGAGGAAGAAAAGCTCTGTGAAAAAGCTGTGGAGGATCTAAAGATCAAAACTCCCAATGTGGAGGTCGATTCCGGCAATCTCTCCGGTGGCAACCAGCAGAAAGTGGTAGTCGGAAAATGGCTTGCCAGAGATTCCAGAGTCGTGATTTTTGACGAACCTACAAGAGGAATTGACGTTGGGGCAAAAGTAGAGATCTATCATCTGATGAACGATCTAAAAAAGCAGGGCATCGCCGTTGTGTTCGTTTCCTCGGAAATGCCGGAAGTCATGGGTATCGCGGATCGCATCATTGTCATGTGTGACGGCCGCATCACAGGCGAAGTGATGGCAAGGGAGACCACGCAGAATGAAATTCTGACACTTGCAACGACCTTTGAAGATAAAAAGATAGGAAAGAGTGAGGGAGGAGACCAAAAACATGAGTAACGAAAAACAAAGTGCCTTCAGAAAAATAATGGCGATCCGGGGCATGGGGGCCGCCATCACCGCATTTATCGGCCTGATCGTGATCTATATCGCTTTCGGCCTGATCAATCCAGCAGTATTTTCCGGGCAGAATATTATGAACCTGCTGCGCTCCATGTCAAAGTACCTGTTGATCGGTATCGCACAAAGTTACATACTGATCACCGGAAATATCGACTTATCCATCGGTTCCATGGTCGGCATGAGTGCCATGGTAGCCGCAACATTGATGAGCAAGGGCGTAAATCCGGTTATTGCCATCATCGTAGCTCTGGCCTGCTGCCTGGTCTGCGGCGTAGTCAACGGATTTCTCGTCGGCAAATTTAAACTGCCGCCCTTTATCGCCACTCTGGGCACAATGTTTATCACAAGAGGCATAGCCTACATGGTAAACGGCAACAGAAATACCGACGCTATCTCCACCGGCATCGGCAAAGAAGCAGGCGACAGCTTCCAGAATCTTTTCTATTACGGAAGCACCCTCGGCGTCTACAATACGTTTTGGATAGCATTGCTCTTCTTCATCATCTTTTTCTTCCTGCTTTCCAAGACAAGAACAGGAAGACATATTTACGCCATCGGTTCCAATATCGATGCTGCAAAGCTTTCCGGCGTCAACGTCGTGGCAACTACCACGAAAGCCTATCTGGTCAGCTCTGTATGTTCCTGTGTGGTGGGCCTGATCCTCTGTGCACAGGCCGGCATGGGCAACATGGAAGCCGGCAATATGTATGAGATGTACGGCGTTGCCGCAGGCGTAATCGGCGGCGTATCGCCCCTTGGAGGCACGGGACTTCTGCTCGGCACCTTCGCAGGCGCGGCGGTATGGCAGACTCTGGAGAACGGCTTAAACATGATCGGCGCACAGGTCGGCATCCAGCGTGTGGTGATCGGCGTCATCGTTGTGGCGGCAGTATTGCTTGATGTCGTAGTAAGAGGCGGACAGTTCAAAAAGAAAAAAGGAAACTAATCGCATAATAAAAAATTATGCTTTAGTATATTGTGAGCCGCGGCTCACACTACCAACATAAATTTAAGGAGGAAAGAAACATGAAAAAGAAACTGTTAAGTTTACTCTGCGGCGCAACCATGCTGGCGGCGGCTCTGACAGGCTGCGGCAGCCAGAATGCGGACACACCTGCGGCCGCTCAGGGAGAAACCCAAGAGGCGGGGAGCACAGGCGACGCAAAGATCGCCCTGATCACGATGGACTCCATCGATCAGCACTGGATCAGCTTAAATGAAGGCGCCCAGAAGGCAGCCGGCGAACTGGGTGTAGAGGTGACCTTCATGTCCCCCAACACGAAAGACGACGCACAGCAGATCGAATGTGTAAACAATGCGGTTGCAGGCGGCTACAAAGCGATCATCGTCGCTGCAAACGGCCCCGACGCTATCTCTTCCGCGCTGAAGGAAGCGATCGATACAGGCATCAAAGTTGTATACGTTGACTCCCCTGCAAACGTGGACGCGGAAGCTACCTTCTCCACAGACAACGTGGCTGCAGGCACCACAGCCGGCGAAGAGATGATCAAAGCTCTTGACGCAAAAGGCATCACAAGCGGCGACATCGGTATTGTCAATGTAAACGCTGCTACACAGTCCACAGTGGACAGAGAAAACGGCTTCAGAAAAGCTTTTGAAGGCACAGGCTTCAATCTGCTTGAGACACAGTACGGCGAAGGCGATGCGGCGAAATCTCAGGAGATCGCTCAGAACTACATCACACAAAAAGTAGTAGGTATCTTCGGCTGCAACGAGGGTTCCACCACCGGTACCGGCAATGCCATCAAGGCTTCCGGCAGCTCCGATATCGTAGGCGTAGGCTTTGACAAATCCGATGCGATTCAGGGTCTGATCACAGACGGATATCTCCTCTGCACAATGGCTCAGAATCCCGACGTGATGGGTTATGAAGGCGTGAAAGCTGCAGTGGCGGCAATCGGCGGCGAATCCCTCGGCGGAAAAGTAACGGATACCGGCGTTTCCGTAATCAATGCGGCAGCTCTCGGCGGCAGCGCGGCAGCAGCAGGCGATACAGTGACGGCGAGCAAGGCATGGAAGATCGCCCTGATTACCATGGACTCCATCGACCAGCACTGGGTTACCCTGAACGAGGGCGCACAGGCAAAAGCAAAAGAACTTGGCGTAGAAGTAACCTTCATGTCACCCAACACGAAGGACGACGCACAGCAGATCGAATGTGTAAACAACGCAGTGGCAGGAAAATATGATGCAATCATCGTCGCTGCAAACGGCCCCGACGCTATCTCTTCCGCTCTGAAGGAAGCGATCGACGCAGGCATCAAAGTTGTATACGTTGACTCTCCTGCAAATGTGGATGCGGAAGCTACTTTCTCCACAGACAACGTGGCTGCAGGCACCACCGCCGGCGAAGAGATGATCAAAGCTCTTGACGCAAAAGGCATCACAAGCGGCGACATCGGTATTGTCAATGTAAACGCTGCTACACAGTCCACAGTGGACAGAGAAAACGGCTTCAGAAAAGCTTTTGAAGGCACAGGCTTCAATCTGCTTGAGACACAGTACGGCGAAGGCGATGCGGCGAAATCTCAGGAGATTGCTCAGAACTACATCACACAGAACGTAGTAGGCATCTTCGGCTGCAACGAGGGTTCCACCACCGGTACCGGCAATGCCATCAAGGCTTCCGGCAACTCCGATATCGTAGGTGTAGGCTTTGACAAATCCGATGCGATCATGAACCTGATCGGAGACGGACACCTCCTCTGCACAATGGCTCAGAACCCCGATGTGATGGGTTCCATGGGTGTAGAAGCCTGCGTGAAGGCTCTCGAAGGTGAAACACTTGGCGGAAAAGTGGAAGATACAGGCGTTTCCGTTCTCACAAAATAAATATGCAAAGCGAAACCGCTTTGTGAATTATGAAACGGAAATATCCTGAAATAATGACAAAAAATAGTATATAGTATATACTTGGAAATAGTCGCAGGCGTCAGCTTGCGGCTATTTCCAGATAGTTTCATTTCAAGAAAGCAAAAAACAACGTAACCGGCTGCAAAACAGGAGGGAATTCCATGCAAAAAGTAATCATAGCAGATGATGAAGAGAGGATCTGCAGGCTGATCGAAGCCTTGGTGGACTGGGAATCGCTCGGCATGGAGGTGTCCGCCGTTGCCCATAACGGTTTGGAAGCCGCAACAGCTGTGGAAAAATTTCATCCGGACATTCTGATCACGGATATCCGGATGCCCGGATGCAGCGGCCTTGAACTGATTGAAACGGTCAAGAAAAATATGCCGGAGTTAGAGATCATCATCATCAGCGGCTACGCCCATTTTGAGTATGCAAAGAGCGCCATCAAATTCGGTGTGGGGGAATATCTTTTAAAGCCCATCAATAAAGCAGAGCTTGCGGCAACCCTCGAACGGCTGAAAGCAAAAATCGAAAGCCGTCGGAAGGAGGAAGCTGACAAGCTTCTTCTGGAGCAGAAAAGCAAAAATGATGTGGAAAGACTGCGGGAACTTCTGCTGGAGAAATTGTTGGAGCAAAAGGAAGAGCCTCTCTCCCTCTCCATCCTGCAAAAGGAATATTATCTGAACATGCAGCCCGGCTGTTTTCAGGGAATCCGGCTGAAGATCGACGGTCTCGAAGCGGAACTTGGAGAAGAGGGCAAGCGGATCGTGATAGAGCGTTCCGAAAAGCTTTTGGAGAGCAGCCTGCGGCCCAAATGCTTTGATATGCTCTGCGCCGAACAGGATCAGGGCAGCTATACCGCGATCCTAAACTATAGGGAAGACAGATCCGAAGAGATCAAACGCATCTTAAAGGATTGCCTGAATCAACTGGAAAGCGGGAAAAAACTGTACGGAGAGATTTTCTATTCTCTGGCGGCCGGCAGTATCGTAAAAGATCCCGCCGAGATAGGGGCTTCTCTGCGAAAAGCCGCCGTCACGATCGAGGAGAGACTCATCCGCGGAACCGGGCGCTTTCTCGATTATATGCCGGAAGGCGTCTCCTCCCTCCACGAAAAAAATCTGCCGGAAAAATACCTGCGCTCGGTGACTCACGCCATGGAAATCTTTAGCGAAGAAGAAGCGGAAAAGGCGTTAGAACAGCTAAAAAAAGGCGTTGCGGAAATAAAGGATATCAGGGGATATGAAATTCTTGAACTGATCAGTTCCTGCGGCGCGCTGTTTTTAAGTCAGGTGGAACTGAAAAAACGCCGCGAAATGCTGCAGGAATTTTTGCTCCGCTGCAGACAGTGCGGCAGTCAGGAGTCCTTGTTTAAAACGCTGGGCAATCTGCAGACCTCTTATATCAGAGAACTGGCAAAGCAGCGTCAAAACGATATGCTGCGCCCGATCCGCCAAGCCAAACAATATATCATAAATCATTACAGCGAGCCGATCACACAGGAGGAAGTCAGCAGCATTGTCGGTCTTTCCAGCACTTACTTCAGCGCACTGTTTAAAAAGGAGGAGGGGGAAGGCTTTGCAAAATACCTCACCGGCGTGCGCATGGAACAGGCGAAAATATTGCTTAGGGAAAGCACCTGTTCCGTCTCCGAAATCTGTAAACGGGTAGGCTATAACGATTTGAAGCACTTTACCCACAATTTTGAGAAAGCGACAGGCTTAAAGCCCACGGCTTACCGGAAATTATACGGCTAGCTGCGGGCTCCTGCCGGAGGAATCCATGAAAAAGAAAAACAGATGGAATTATATCGTAAACAGAAACGCCGCTCTGACAGGTATCCTATTCGGATTTCTGATGCTGCAGACGCTGATCCAACTCATACTGTTTTTCCGGAATGAGGCGCCCTTTTTTCCGGTCGTGATTTCCTCGGTATTTACAGCCGTCTGCCTTGCCGGGTTTTGGATTTTTGTAGTAAGACCCTACCGGCAGACTCAGATGATGATGGAGCGTATACTGGATGGCTACATCCTGCCGGACAGCAGCTTTTTCGGAAAAGCCCTATTAACTCCCACGATGGAGAAGGAGATCCGGCGGATGGAGCAGTTTTTAAAGTCACCGGAAATGATGGATCTGAACAAACGGCAGGCCCAGTATCTGGCGCTGCAAAATCAGATCAATCCCCATTTTCTCTATAATACGTTGGAGAGTATACGGGGGGAGGCTTTGATCGCCGGAATGGATAATATTGCGGATATGACCGAAGCCCTCGCAAAATTTTTTCGTTATACGATCACAAAAGTGGAAAATCTGGTATCCGTGGAGGAAGAACTGGATAACTGCGAAACCTATTTTCTGATCCAGAAATATCGTTTCGGCAGCCGCCTGCAGCTCCACATTCTGTATGAGGAAGAAAGCAAAGAAAGCATCATGAACTGCAAGATTCCAAAGCTGACGCTGCAGCCGATTCTGGAAAACAGCATTATCCACGGAACGGAACTGAAGATCGGTACCGGCAACCTGACGATTCAGTTTGAACAGACCGACAGGCGCCTGATCATCCGTATTTCGGACGACGGTGTGGGTATGGACGAATCCACCCTCGCAAAACTGAACAGGCAGCTTGGCAGAGGCGGCAATGCCTTCACCGATAACAGAGAGGAGAAAAAAGGCGGCATCGCCCTCGTCAATGTAAACAACAGGATCCACCTGCTGTTCGGGGAAGAATACGGCATGCATGTCTATTCCATCCGCGGAAAGGGAACGGATGTGGAAGTAACGCTTCCCATCGTCACAAACTGAAAAGCTGCAGTCTGATGGACGGCACATCTTGAATAACGGAGCAAAAAATTATGAAGCAGGAAGTATTCCGTATGGAACGCGTGAGCTATACGGAGCAGGGCGTAAAAAAACTGGAGAATTTTAATATACAAATTTATGCCGGGGAAGTCATGGGGCTCATCCCGGTGAATGCTCACGGAAAAAATGCCATTTTGAAACTGCTGCAAAATAACCTTCCCCTCTACGACGGGTACATTTATTATAACGGAGAACTCGTGAACTCATGGCGTGGGGCGGTAAAGAAAAACAATCGTGTGAGCGTGATACAAACCCAGAACCGTCTGGTGAACGGCATGACCGTCGCAGACAATATTTTTGTACTCAGACAAGGGTTCAGACAATATTTTCTGAAGACTCCTCTTTTGAAAAAGCAGCTCATTCCTTTTATGCAGGATATCGATATGGATATTTCGGCAGATACGAGGGTGGAAAAACTGTCCGCCTTTGAACGGGTGGTCGTGGAACTGCTGCGGGCCATCGTGGGGGGATATCATTTGATCGTGCTGGATGAAATCAGCATTTTTGTCAGTGAAAGCGAAATGAAAAAACTCTATCAAATCATGCGCCACTACACGGCCCAGGGTTTTTCTTTTCTCTATATCAGTTCCCATTTTGAGGAGATAGAGCGCATCTGTGACAGAACCGGATTCCTATGTAACGGGCGTCTGCAAAAGATCGTACAAAAGCCTGATATGAGCCGAAAGAATCTGCGGGAATATCTTCAGGGATACGACAAAAATGTCTGGGGTTACCCGGAAGCCGGTCACAGCCGTCCCCCCGGGCGGGATATCTTTTTAGAGTGGACACTGCCTGACATCTCAAAGCGGCAGAAATTTTCTTTTTCCGTCAAGGAGGGAGAATGCGTGACGCTGCAGGCGAAGGATAACCAGATCCTGCAAAGCTGTATTTCCTTTTTGACGGATGAAAGAAGTCAAATCACCATGGACGGGCGGACGAGGAACATCGCCGCAGACAGGGCGCTTTCCGTAGTTTCGGCGTCCCCCACCGGCACGATGATCTTTCCTGAAATGAGCTATATGGATAATCTTTGCATGGGGCTGGCAAGACGTATGCCCGCTGTGTGGCGGGGCCATAAAGTTCGGGCCAGCATCCGGAAAGAATATACGGATATTTTGGGAAAAGAAGTCTTTGATCTGCCGGTGGAGGAACTTTCAGAACGCCAGAAATATCAGCTTGTCTATACAAGGATCGCCCTGCAGAAACCCGCGGTCGTATTATTGATCCAGCCTTTTATGGGCGCTGACATGCCCCACCGGCGTTTTATCTGGGAAATGTTGGAGCAACTTCTCGATAAGGGCATTTCCCTTGTTCTGCTGTCTGTAAATCCGCTGGATACATGGCTGGTTGCACATCGAACCCTAAAAATGGATGCCCACGGGATCCGAGAGGAGACAGGCGAGTTTGAAGAACACAAAATGTTGTATTCTTTTATGAAAAGTTAAGGGACAAATGTCCGCAGCATAAAACTTTAAAGGAGGAGAACAATGAATCAGTACATAGGGCATGAAAGTCAGTATTTCGGCGTGGAGGAACACAGACTTGTCGGAGGAAAAGGGGACGGAATGCGCCTTTTTCAGGTGAGAAACGGCAAGGGGCTGGAATTTACGGTGTCCGCGGACCGGGCAGCGGATATTTCAAGACTTTCCTTCTGCGGGATGAACATGGGATATTTTTCCCCCTGCGGATATGTGGCGCCGGCTTTTTATGACGGTGAGGGAGACGGCTTTTTAAAATCTTTTACCGCGGGATTTCTTACTACCTGCGGCCTGACAAACGCGGGAAGCCCATGCGAGGACGCCGGGGAATGCCTGCCTCTGCACGGCAGTATCGGCAACACCCCCGCAGAACACATTTACTGGGAAAAAGAAGGAGACGAGCTTCGGATCTATGCAGGCGTGACGGATGCAAAACTGTTTTCCCATAAACTTGTCTTAAACAGGACTATCCGCTGTTCTCTCTCGGAAAATGTTTTTTCCATAGAGGACAAAATAAAAAATCAGGGCGACACCCCCTATCCGGTGGAAATCCTCTACCATATGAATATGGGCTACCCCCTTTTGTCCGAAAACTCCATCGTATATATCGGATCCGACAAAGTGGACGCAAGGAACGAACGGGCCCTTGAGGGGCTTTCAGAATGGGATCGGATGTATAAACCGGAGGCCGGCTTTGAAGAACAATGCTACTACCACCACTTCCGCGGGGAGGGGAAAGCGGGTATTTTCCAGCCGGAGCATGATCTCGGTCTTCTCATTACCTTTGACAGCGAAAATCTGAATTATTTTACCGAGTGGAAAATGATGGGCGTGAGAGATTACGTCCTCGGTTTAGAACCCGGGAACTGTCATCCCGACGGAAGGCGGGCGATGCGTGAAGACGGCACGCTAAAGATCCTTGCCCCGGATGAGGCAGTAACCTACAAATTCTCAGTCGCTATGATAAAGGGAATAGACGTCTGGAAAAATCTCACAAAATAGCCGTTTGCTTCGCGTGTCATCAAAACATTGACAAAGAAAACGGACCGTCTCCGCAAACTAATACGGAAACGGTCCGTTTCAGGATTTATTATGAGAGTAATCAATCCTTCATTTTATCTTTATTGTTCAAAATCTCAAATACCACCGCAGCTAAAAGCACGATGCCTTTGATCACTTTCTGCCAGTTCGCGTCAATTCCCATCAGACTCATGCCGAGGTTGATCACGCCGATCAGCGTCGCGCCGACTACCATGCCGAACACGCTGCCGGAACCGCCGTAGGCGGAAACACCGCCCACCACACAGGCCGAGATGGCATCCATCTCAAAGTTTGTTCCCACTGTGGAGTTCGCCGCCCGGGCTCTCGCAATTACTGCCAAAGCGCTGATCACCGTCAGAATTGCCATATTCAGATAAGCCATGAACATGATCTTCTTCGTGTTGATACCGGAAAGCCTTGTAGCTTCTTTGTTGCCGCCGATGGTATAGAAATATCGGCCGATCGTTGTCTTTGAGGTGATAAACTGATAGATCAGCACTACCGCCACCACCCACACTAACACGGTGGGAATGCCGCCGGACAGCGACAGCTTGTAAGTGAACAGCAGGATCAATGCCACAAAGATAATCATCTTTGCGATCATAGCCGCCACACTATCCACCTCGTATCCCTTTTTCACCCTGTTCTTTCTTGCCATAAACATAGAGACCACAACGATGGCCGCGGCCACCACACCGATGACAATACAGGGGATATTTAATTCGTTTATCGGCGTCTCAAAAAGTTTACCCGAAAAAATCTTTAAAAAACTTTCCGGAAACGGCGCGATACTTCCCGTAGAACTATTTGCGCTCAAAAGCGCCACAGCCCATCCGCGGAACGCCAGATAACCTGCCAGAGTAGCGATCCAGGGCGGAATGTTCATATAAGCGATCAGATAGCCCAGAACGATACCGTAGATGATGCCCACTCCCAGCATGATCAGAATCGCCAGAACGATATTCATCTCTTTAACTACCATGCAGATACCGCCGATGGCCCCCACAAAGCAGACAAAAGAGCCGCATGACAAGTCGATGTTTCCGCCGGTCAGCATACACATCAGCATACCGGTAGCCAGAATATAAACGTAAGCATTCTGTATGATCAAAGCATTAAAATTAAGCGGCGTAAACATCTGTCCCTTTGTCATCAGTGTAAAGAAAAGGTACACCAGAAGCAGGACAAATATCATTGTATTTTTTCGCAGTACTGTTACAGCATTTTTCATTTTCTCCATCCTCCTCCCTAGTTCTTTTCTTTTTTGGACATCACGTCAAAGATGATAGCCACCAAAAGCACCACGCCTTTTACTACGCTCTGATAGTTCGCGTTGATGCCCATGATACTCATACCCTGATTGATTACGCCCATCAGCGTCGCGCCGACCACCATACCCATGATCGAACCGATGCCGCCGTAAGCGGAAGCGCCGCCGATAAAGCAGGCTGCGATAGCATCCATCTCATACCCCTGCCCGTAGGTAGGCTGTGCGGAAGCCGCTCTGGCGATCGTCAGAATACCTGCCAGACCTGCTAAAAGTCCCATATTTGCATAAGCTATAAAATATACTCTCTTTGTGTTGACGCCGGAAAGCCTTGTCGCCTTCTCGTTGCCGCCCACCGCATACAGATAACGGCCGATCGTCGTCTTTTTCGTGATATAAGAATAGATCATCAGTATGAGCGCGATCCAAATGAGTGCAGCCGAAATCCCTTTGTAGTTTGCCAGTTTATAAAACAGCCAGATCACAACCGCGCTGATCAGAACAGTTTTTATCACTTCCCCGGTGAGAGGCGCCACTTCGTACCCCTTCGCTTTTCTGGAAATCCGGCCTCTTACGGTTATCAGGATATAGATTGCCGCAATCACGATCCCTGCCACAAGGCAGGTGATATTCAGTTCCCCGCTGCCGATAAAATCCGGAACATAACAATCCGCGCCTCCGCCGAATATATTTAAGAAAGCGGTATCGGTTACGGAAACCGCAAATCCCTGCAGCACAACGTTGGATAATCCTCTGAAGGCATACATGCCTGCCAACGTGGCGATGAAGGGCGGTACTTTAATGTAAGCGATCCAGAAGCCCTGAAACATTCCCACTAGAAGCCCTACGGCAAGCATCACGAGAACCGCCACGATCATGTTGGTGCCGGAAGCCATCATCGCCGCGCCTATTCCGCCCGTAAAACAGACTACCGATCCCACCGAAAGATCGATGTTGCCCCCTGTCAATATACAGCACAGCATCCCGGCCGCCAGTACAAAAACATAAGCGTTCTGGGAGATCAGGTTATTGATATTCTGCGCAAACAGGATTTTGCCCCCTGTCCCGATCTGGAAAAACAGGATGACCAAAATCAGGGCAATGATCATGGTATACTTTTTAAAAATATCCGAAACTTTTATCTTATCCATCTCTTATGCCCCCTCTCCCGATTTTATGATGCTGCTCATGATCATCTCCTGCGTCGCTTCCTCCGCATTCAGCTCTCCTACGATCTTCGCCGCATTCATGATATAGATACGGTCGCTCATGCCTAATACTTCCGGCAGTTCTGAGGAGATCATGACAACGGATTTTCCTGCTGCCACGAGATCGTTAATGATACAGTATATCTCATATTTCGCACCGACGTCGATACCCCTTGTGGGTTCATCCAAAATCAACACATCGGGCTCCGTAAACATCCATTTTGCCAGCAGCACTTTCTGCTGGTTTCCGCCGGAAAGATTGCCCACTTTCTGTTCCACCGTAGGACACTTTGTCTTCAGCTTATCCCTGTACTCCTCCGCCACCTGATACTCTTTATCTTTATCGATCACCATATGGCTGCTTATACTGTCGAGATTCGCAAGGGAGGTATTGATCTTGATGGAGTTAGAAAGGACAAGACCGTTTCCTTTTCTGTCCTCCGTCACATAGGCCAGTTTGTTTTTGATTGCCTCCTGAGGCGTCTTTAACTGAATCTCTTTCCCATCCAATGTCAGTGTTCCGGTGATGCCGGTGCCGTAGGATTGTCCGAAAATGCTCATGGCAAGTTCAGTACGGCCTGCGCCCATCAGCCCGTAAATGCCGACCACTTCCCCTTTATGTACGTTGAAAGAGACATTGTCCACCACTTTTCTTTCGGGATAGAGCGGATGATACACAGTCCAGTTTTTCACTTCCATATTCACGCCGCCGATCTTCACGTCTTTGCGCTTCGGGAAACGGTCTGTGATTTCACGGCCTACCATACCTTTGATGATCCGGTCCTCGGAGAACTCCGTGGTCTTTTTATCCATCGTCTCGATCGTGGAACCATCGCGGATCACCGTGATCTTATCTGAAACATACGCTACCTCATTCAATTTATGAGATATGATGATCATTGTCATACCCTGCTTCTTGAACTCCAACATCAGATCGAGAAGCGCTTTGGAATCGGTCTCGTTCAAGGATGACGTCGGTTCATCCAAAATTAACAGTTTTGCATTCTTAGCGAGCGCTTTCGCGATCTCCACAAGCTGCTGTTTCCCGGTTCCGATCTCTTTTACCAATACCTTGGAAGATTCGGACAGCCCCACCATCTTTAAATACTTATCCGCTTCCGCATAGGTTCTATCCCAGTCGATAGCGCTCTTTTTTCCCTGCTCATTGCCGAGAAACATATTCTCTCCGATGGACATATAAGGAACAAGCGCCAGTTCCTGATGGATAATGACAATTCCCTTTTGTTCTGAATCCTTGATCTTACCAAATTTGCAGACCTCGCCGTTATAGACGATGTCCCCTTCATAAGTACCGTAAGGATAAATACCGCTCAAGACATTCATCAGCGTGGATTTTCCCGCTCCGTTCTCTCCCACCAGAGAATGGATCTCTCCTTCTTCCACTTTCAGATTTACATTATCAAGAGCCTTGACGCCGGGGAAAGTTTTGGTAATATTTTTCATTTCCAACAATACTTTTGCCAAAATAACTCCCTCCAATCACTATTGATTACTCTCATATGAAAATGTAGGCGGGTACAAAGACCCGCCTATATGTTGTTCATTATAATATTTCAGATAGAAATCTCTTACTGAAGCTGATCCTCTGTGTAGTAGCCGGAATCGATCAACAGCTCTTTGTAGTTGTTTGCATCAGCAAATACAGGCTCGCAAAGGAAAGAAGGAATAATGCCTGTTCCGTTGTCATAAGTCTCTGTATCGTTTACTTCTACTTCTTCGCCGTTTAAGATCTGACCAACCATCTTAACAACCTGAGATGCCAGAGTACGTGTATCTTTGAATACGGACATGGACTGTTTGCCGTCGATCATGTTCTTTGTATTCGCGATATCGCAGTCCTGACCGGTGATGATCGGATACTCACCGTCGTAGTTTGCAGCCAGAGCGTTTGTAACGCCGAGAGCTGTAGAGTCGTTGGAGCAAAGCCATACGTCAACGTTGTTGCCGGAGCCTTTTGCATAATGTGTGGACAGAATGTTTTCTGCTCTGGACTGAGCTGTCTCTGTAGCCCACTTAGGTGTGCCAACTTCTTCAAATGCAGTCTGACCGGACTGTACTACCAGCTTGCCGGACTCGATGTAAGGTTTCAGAGTATCCATAGCGCCGTTGTAGAAGAAAGGTGCATTGTTGTCACCCGGATCGCCTGCTGTGATCTCAAGGTTGAAAGGACCTTCCGCATTCTCCAGATCCAGTGTATCAACGATATACTGTCCCTGTGTAACGCCTACTTTGTAGTTATCAAATGTTGCATAGTAGGAAACCGCATCGCTGTTCATCAACAGACGGTCATAAGCGATAACCGGGATATTTGCCGCTTTCGCCATATCCAGCGCTTCGCCCAAGGAAGAAGCCTCGATTGCTGCGATAACCAGTACGTTAGCGCCGCCGGAGATCATGTTCTCGATCTGAGCTAACTGCTGGGACTCGTCGTTGCCTGCATACTGAAGGTCAACTTCGTAGCCTGCTGCTTCCAGCTCTTTCTGCATGTTTGCGCCGTCCTGATTCCATCTCTGCAGATCCTTTGTAGGCATGGAAACGCCTACTTTCATTCCTGTTGACTCTGCGGGAGCCTCTGTCTCTGCAGGAGCCTCTGTCTCTGTCGGAGCTGCTTCCTCTGTCTCTGTTGCGGGTGTCTCTGTCTCTGCTGCAGAGTTGCCGCATCCGACAAGTAAAGCTGCTACCATTGCTGTGCTAAGTAAAACACTAAGTAACTTTTTGGACATTTTAATATCCTCCCTTTCTTTTATTAAGAATATTTTTTTTAAATACCCTTTACATTTTATACTTTAACACAGCTTTATTAGCACTAACTTGCTACTTTCTTCATTTTTTTATGTTATTTTTTGTGAATGTGTACAAATCTGGATATTTTTGCAGTCAAAATGCCCGCAACCACAAAAAAATGCTAGTGCACTTTGAACTCACTCGTGCACATTCAGATAGACGTCGCTTTTTTGATGATACTTTCCGATGATCACCTCGTCCATATTTTCCTCCGTCACCGCTACCGGATCCAATTTTTCAAAAGGTACGTCGTAAGTTCCGTCGTTGATCGTGGACTCTGTCTCCGGTTCCCTGTCCTTTGCCATCGTCACCGCCATCTCTGCAGTCCTCTGGGCGAGCAGCTCAATAGGTTTATATACGGTCATATACTGGGTTCCTTCCACGATTCTCTGACAGGCCACCAGATCCGCATCTTGTCCCGTCACATACACCTGTCCCGCCAGACGGTTTTCCGACAGCGCCTTCACCACCTGCGTCGCAATATCATCATTACCGCACATGATGCCGTCCGGCACATTCCCCTCCGCCAGATAATCGCTGGTGAAATCAAAACCTATTTCGGCCAGCCAGTTATCCGCGTAGCCTGTCCTTTCGATCACAATGTCAGAATCCCCCAGCGCCTCCTTAAATCCTCCGAAAACCATAGTCACATTATTGTCTGTCGGAGATCCGTTGATACAGATGATTTTTCCCTCATCTCCTAAGGCTTCCCTGAGGTATTCCCCCATCAGCGTCCCGACTTTTTCATTGTCAAAGCTGATATAAAGATCCACATCCGCATTCAGGATCAATCTGTCGTAGGCAATCACTTTGATCCCCGCTTTTTTGGCCTTTCCCACAACTTCACTCAGCATATTTCCGTCGATGGCGACAATGACGATGACATCCATCTCTTTCTCAATAAAATATTCGATCTGGGATATCTGCTTATTCACCTCTCCGTTGGCGTTCTGCACATTGACCTCCGCCCCCAGCTCCTGAGCCTTCGACACAAACAGATCCCTGTCCCGCTGCCATCTCTCGATCAGAAAAGAATCCATGGAAAGTCCTATCCGGATCCCTTCGTTTACCTGCGTCTCCACATCGCTCTCCGGCGTCACCTGCCCGCAGCCAAAAAGCGACACACTTGTCACAATCAGGATCATTGCCAGAGCTACTCTGCATTTCACTTTATTTTTCATATCAGTTTCTCCCCACATTCTCCTTGTACTCCGTAGGCGAAACCCCCTGATATTTCTTAAAAATCCGGCTGAAATAGTTGGGATCGGAATATCCCGCTTCCACACAGACTTCCTTGATACTAAGATCCGGATTTTTTAATAGCTGTTTCGCTCTCTCCATGCGCCGCCCCGTCACATACTCCACAAAGTTCTCGCCCGTTTCCTCTTTAAAAAGCTTGCTGAAATAATAAGGGCTTATATTCAACTCTCTGGAGATATCGTCAAGGGACATATCCTTTTGAAAATGCCTGTCAATATACTCTTTCGCCTGTCTGATCAGATCGTTTGTGTGATCCGTGTTTCCTTTCGTCATGATCGACGCAGCTCCCCGCATCTTATCCATAAACCATTTCTTTAACAAATCATACCCTTTGATGTCGTGGACCTCCTGCAGATATGTCTTTCTGCTGTTGAAGCGATACAGATGACCACCCCCCCGGTACATGATGGATTCACCGTTTATAACAAATTCCAACACCTTCAGTTTGATACTCATCTCATCGTCCCCGTATTGGCTTACCATCCAATCAAAGAATTTGTCCACCTGCACAAGACATTCCTCCGTCTTGCCATCCTGAAGTTTCTCAAAGATCGCCTCCTCCGTCTCCACCGGATAGTTATCCTCATATTCCACGGCGATGGGCAGATCATCTGCATGAGCCACACTGCTTTTTGTAGAATAAAGGGCCTTCAGCGCTCCGTCGTAAGAATTTAACGCATCCTTAAACTTCCCCACACCCCCGATACCTATCCTAAAGGAGAGCCCCGTCGCTTTGTTCATGCCCCTCACCGCCATTCGGGACTTCTCTATCGCTTCGATCCGCTTGTTATAATCCATCTTCAGTCCGTCCGCAGGCAGAAACACCGGAATTTTGTTTGCGCTGACATTTCCCACCACCGCCTCCGGAAACGTGTCCTTCAAAATCTCCCTCATCTTGGGATAGTAGTCCATCTGGGTCCTCACACTGGTTCCAACGGCGTTTGTCATGTAGTTGCCCTGCTGCCTGTCCCCAAATACTACCGCCAGCATATAGCCGTAGCGCCCCTTGATCCCCAGCAGGCTCTTATAATTCTCAATATCTTCATCAAATCTTTCCTGCAGCAAAATAGAGTAGATAAACCCGTTTTCGATGATCGGCATGACCGTTTCCATACGCTCTCTGATCTGCAGATCGTTTTTGCGGCGTTCTCTTCTCGTGTCGATCTCCTTCATAGCTCTCTCTATGACGTCCACCACGACTTTCTGATTCACCGGTTTATTCAGATAGTCTAAAACCCCGAGACTTATGGCTTCTTTCGCATAATCAAATTTGTCGTAGGCAGTCAAAACGATAAAAATGACATTTGAGGAAAACCTGCGGATCTCCCGCATGGCATCAATCCCGTTGATCCCCGGCATCTGGATATCCATAAAGACAATGTCCGGACGGAATCGCTCCGCCGTCTCAATTGCACTCAATCCCGTCTTTGCTGTCTCCAGTTCGTACTTCCCACCGAAATTTTTTTGTATGATAAATTCCAGAGCATTCAGAACGATTCCTTCATCGTCCGCCAACAAAATTTTGTACATAGCATATCACCTGTAAACCGGAACCTTTATGGTAAATTCCGTACCCTGATCTTTCCCGGTGCTTTTGATCTCCATCACATCTTCCCTGCCGGTGTAAAGTTTTAGCCGCTCTATCACATTTCCCAACCCGATACCATTGGAGTTGGATTTTAAATCTACCTCTTTCAATTCCCCTCTCAAAATCTGAGATATCTTTTCTTCGCTCATGCCGGCGCCGTTATCCCACACAGAAAGATAGATAAAATCCTCTTTCTGATAGATCACCAGTCTGATCTTCCCCTCTCTGCCGATATTCCGGATGCCGTAATTCACCGCATTTTCCACGATCGGCTGTAAGATCATGCTGGGCACCTTCACCGCCAGCACCCGCTCATCCACCTCTTTTTCAAAATGGATCTCCCCTGTAAACCGTACATTCAAAATATAGATATAGTTGTCCACCAGCCGCACTTCCTCGCCGACAGTCGTATCCTGATTCATCTTCTTGATATTATAACGGAAAAAATCCGCCATATTTTCGATAAACTCCGTCGTCTTATCCGCTCCCTCCATCATTGCAAGCTGGGCGCCCGCATTTAACGTATTAAACAGAAAGTGGGGATTGATCTGAGCCTGCAGCGTCATAAGCTGGGCCTCCCGCATGCTGTTTGCCATCAGCAGTTCTTTCTCCTTCATGCGGCTCTCCCGCTCCATACTGTTTTTAATTTCCTGAATATAGATCTGGATGCTTGTCACCATTTTCTGGAACGCTTTGGACACGATGCCTATCTCATCTTCGCTCTCCACATCCTGAATCTCCACATTAAAATTTCCCGCAGCCACTTCGTTGGCCGCTTTCGAAAGCCTAATCAACGGATATGTCATATTCCTTGTCAACATAAATACTATGATCATATTGATCACACCGATGACCGCCAGTATCACTGTACTGACAATCTCCATATAGCGCAGCGAAGAAAGCAGTATCATATAGCTGCCGGAGTTGCTCCTGAACTGTTCGTTGTTCAATCCGTAAATGCAGTTTTGAATATCTCCGTAAACTTTTTCGGCCTCATCATAATAAATCTTATACCTCTCTACGTTTCTGCCCCGCTTCGCCTGCACTGTCTCATATACTTTCTCCAGATAGGTCTCCGACTGAGCCTTAATGTTTTTCTCCGCGATCTTCACCGCGTTATTTTCCACCTGACCGTTCAGCCCCTCCAACAATTCCCTGTACTCCTGATCCGCCCGGTAATAGCTGTCGAGAGCGTCCGAGCTCTTGGTATCCAGATATCCCCTGACAGATTCCTGCAGCATCCGGAGCGCCTCGGAAAGCTCATTTAACTTCAGATTGCTGATATAAACTTCATCCACCCGGGACATCATGGAACTGATATTCATATACATAAACAGATTCATGGCCAGAATGATGATCAACGTAAACGTAAAAGAGATGGTCAGCTTGATCTGTATCGAGGCGCTGTTCCATTTAGTTACCACTGTCTTTCACCTCCGCCTCCCGCAGCAGCTCTTCCGCTTCCTCCCTGCCGATCATCCGCGTGCTGATCGGTATATAGGAACTGGTATAGCCGCTCTCATAATACTCTGTCAGGGCTTTCATACACTGATTCCCGATCTCCTCCGTGTCCACCTGCACCGTGGAATAAATGATTTGTTTTTCCACCGCGTCCAAAATGGCGTCCGTGGTATAATACCCCAGAATCTTCACCTCGCCCACCCGGTTGTAGTCCACTGCAGCCTGATAGGTGCACTCCGTGTACACACTGTTGAGGCATACCATGATATCCGGCAGATTTTCGCTGTCTATAAAAATATCGCGTATGGCCTCCTCGGCGCTGAATGCCTCCGAGGTATCGATCTTTTTAATTTCGATATCCGGAAGATTCTCCTCCCCCGGTCTGGCCTCGGAAAAGCTGTCCTGAATGGCAAAGGTAATCAGATTCTGCTTGGAATCCGGCATACTGCTGTCCTCCAATATACAGATCTTCGGATTGTGCATCTGTTCGGAATCCGCGATCTCCAGAATCTGTTTTCCATATTCTAACCCCAGATCATAACTGTTGACGCCCACAAAACATTGTCTTTGGGAATTTTCAATATCCTGCCGCAGAGATACCACTGCAATGCCCTTGCCCACCGCCTCATTGATCCTCTCCACAGTCTCCTCATTGTCCTCGCCGCAAAAAATAATCCCGTCCACGGAGGAGTTGATGGCAATCCGCAGCAGATCTTCCGTCTGGTAATTCACATTCAGGTTTTCCCCCAGCCGTTCCACATAGGCGTTTGAATTTTCCCCCTCCTTTTTTACCGCAGCGTAAACTTCATTCCAAAAATCCTGCTCCGCATTATCTGTGATAAATGCGTAGTGCCTTTCATAAATTTCGTAAGTTCCCGTGTCCGCCTCGTTTACTTGTTTCATTTTTACGGAAAAATAGACCGCGCAAAATAACGCCGCCAAAAGCATGACAATAAAGCCTGCCAACATCACGTGGAAAGCTCCGCTTACGGAAATATTTTTATGCTGGGTACTTTCTTTTTTCATAGGCGCCCATACCGTTTCCCTTATTATAAAAAGCCGCCTCCGCATACTTCAATGCAGAAGCGGCCCGTTATGCTTTTATTTTCAGCTTTTATCCCTGCTTTTCCACCGTATGTTTAGCAGAACGGATTCTCCGTGGGATAAGGCAGGCTCTTAGGCTGGTTGTAGTTGATATCTTCCACCGGAACGCCCACATATTTGAACACTTCAAACAGAGCTTTTCCGTAGTGTCCGAATGCAACCGCACCGTGATGAGGATAGTTTTTCTCGATCAGCACATGACGGTAGAATCTTCCCATTTCCTTGATCGCGAATACGCCGATGCCGCCGAAAGATTTTGTTGCCACCGGAAGCACCTCACCCTGTGCGAGATAAGCGCGAAGCTTGTTGTCCGCTGTGGACTGGAGACGGTAGAATGTAATATCGCCCGGCATAATATCGCCCTCTAAGGTTCCGTTTGTCACTTCAATCGGCAGATTTCTCGCCATGATCATCTGATATTTCATCTCGCAGGAAGCCAGTTTCTTCGAGCAGGTATTGCCGCAGTGGAAGCCCATAAAGGTATCCTTATGCGTATAGTCAAACTTGCCTTCGATAGACTCTTTATACATATCCGCCGGCACGGAGTTGTTGATGTCGAGCAGCGTCACCACATCGTTGCTGACGCATGTGCCGATAAACTCGGACAGGCAGCCGTAAATATCTACCTCACAGGATACGGGAATGCCCATGCCTGTCAGACGGCTGTTCACATAGCAGGGAACGAAGCCAAACTGTGTCTGGAATGCGGGCCAGCACTTTCCTGCGATAGCGACATATTTTCTGTAGCCTCTGTGCTCCTCGATCCAGTCAAGCAGCGTCAGTTCGTACTGAGCCAGTTTTGCCAGCACTTCCGGTTTCTTGTTGCCTGTGCCCAGCTCTTCTTCCATCTCTGCAACTTTCGCAGGAATCCTCTCGTCACCCTCATGTTTATTGAAGGCTTCAAACAAATCCAACTCAGAGTTTTCCTCAATCTCAACGCCCAGATTATAGAGCTGTTTGATCGGTGCGTTACATGCAAGGAAGTTTAACGGTCTCGGGCCGAAGCTGATGATCTTCAAATCGGAAAGTCCCACAAGCGCTCTTGCGATAGGCAGGAACTCATTCATCATTTCCGCGCAGTCCTCCGCTGTTCCTACCGGATACTCAGGAATGTATGCGCCGACGTTGCGCAGTTTCAAGTTGTAGCTTGCATTTAACATACCGCAGTAAGCGTCGCCTCTGCCGCCCATCAGATCGTTCTGGCTCTCTTCCGCAGCCGCACAGAACATCTTAGGTCCGTCAAAATGTTTCGCCAGAAGGGTCTCGGAAATTTCCGGACCGAAGTTGCCGAGATATACGCAGAGCGCGTTACAGCCTGCTTTTTTGATGTCTTCCAAAGCCTGTACCATGTGAATTTCGCTCTCCACGATACAGATCGGGCACTCGTAGATATCCTCTGCGTCATATTTTGCCTTGTAAGCTTCCACCAGCGCTTTTCTTCTGTTCACGGAAAGGCTCTCCGGGAAACAGTCACGGCTGACAGCTACGATACCCAGTTTGATTTTTGGAATGTTGTTCATGATAGTGTTCCTCCTTATATTTTATAATTGTTTAGCATACGATATTTTTTTACCGGACACAGGCCGGAAATTACACGGAAATGTTCTCCCCGATCAGACCGATGTGGGCGCCGGCATCCAATCCGCCTTCCGCGTGTCCGATCAGCCATTTATTTTTTGCGGTGATCAGAGCGTCCTCATAGCCCGCATGCTTTTGGTCAAGCGGCAGGTTTGTATCCTTCGGAAGCACGACAGCGCAGCGGAATCCGGCATCGCCAACACTGCAGGGCGCATAGTGAAGCGTTGTGGCATAAAGTTCCACCGCCGTCCCCTTAGGACACAAAAACGCTTCTATTTTAGAAGTATCATAGGTGTAATCGTCGGTGATATCCTGCTGGCTGCCAAGCAGCAGAATCAAATCCTCCGCCGCGATATCCACCTCCGAAGAGCGGTGATACTCCACTGCGTTCAACAGATGGTTATGTCCGTTGCAGTAGCCGATCTGGATCGGCAGTTCCCCGTAATATGCCGTTTCCAGTTTTTCTTTTACAGGAAGCGCCTCCAAAATTCCCACCGACGGCTCATAGACTACTCCATCAGGAAGAGGGGTTTCCGCCAACTTTTCCACCAGTTCGGAAAAATCAAATTCCGGGATCGTTCTGCCGTATTTTCTGAAAGCGGCATCTGTAACTTTTTTGATTTCCATAATCCTTCTCCTTTTTATTTGGGCAGTTATTTAATGATATCATATATCGGCTTGCACGCCGGATATATTTCTTTAAACTGCTGATATCTTGCATCATACTTTGCGGTCAGTTCCGGATCCGGTTCCACCGTATCCACCACTTTCACTAATTTCTCCGCCGCCTCCTCTACGGATGCGTATTCCCCGCAGCCCACCGCTGCCAGAATCCCGCCGCCGTAGCCCGGGCCTTCCTCGCTCTCGATCACGTCCACCTTGATACCCAGTATATTCGCAATCATCTTTTTCCATAACGGGCTCTTTGCACCGCCGCCGCAGATCTTTGTCCGCTCAATCTTTATCCCCAGCGATTTAGCCACCTCGAAAGAATCCCTGAGAGCAAAAGCAACGCCCTCCAACACCGCCTGCGTCATATCCTCTCTTGTGGTATCCATAGTCATGCCGATGAAGGTTCCCCTTGCATTCGGATTGTTGTGAGGAGAGCGCTCTCCCATCAGATAGGGCAGGAAGTACACATGGTTCTCGCCCAGCTTCTCGATCCCGCTCTGCTCGCCGCCAAAGTCTTCTGTTTTCAGAATGTCTTCCATCCACCACTTGTTGCAGGAAGCAGCGCTCAGCATACAGCCCATCAGATGATAATGGCCGTCCGCATGAGCGAAAGCGTGCAGCGCATTGTGTTTATCCACACCGAATTCTTTGGAGGATATAAAGATCGTTCCGCTCGTTCCAAGAGAAATATTGCACATGGCATCTCCCACCGTGCCTGTTCCTACCGCAGCGGCAGCGTTGTCCCCCGCGCCCGCGATGATCTTCACGTTCTCAGGCAGTCCCAGCTCTGCGGCGATCTCCGGCTTTAAGGTTCCAACCACCTCGTAACTCTCAAATATTTTTGCCAGCTGTTCTTCCCTCACGCTGCAGATCTCCAACATTTCCTTCGACCAACAACGGTTCTTTACATCGAACAACAGCATGCCGGAGGCGTCGGAAACATCCGTGCAGTGCACGCCGGAAAGCTTATACGCCAGATAGTCCTTGGGCAGCATGATCTTCGCTATCCTTGCAAAATTTTCCGGTTCTTTATTTTTCACCCATAAAATTTTAGGCGCCGTAAAACCGGTGAAGGAAATATTCGCGGTATATTCGGATAACTTATCTTTTCCGATCACATCGTTCAGATAGTCGCACTCCTCAAAAGTCCGACCGTCATTCCACAAAAGAGCCGGACGGATCACATTGTCCTGTGCATCCAGTATCACAAGCCCATGCATCTGACCGCCGAAACTGATTCCCGCCACCTGACTTTTATCGCATTCCGCCAACAATTCCTTTAAGCCCGCCATGCTCTGCTCATACCAATCTTCCGGCTTCTGCTCAGACCAGCCGGGATTCGGAAAATACAAAGGATATTCCTTTGAAACGATTTTATGTATCTTTCCCTGCCCGTCCATCAGCAGAAGCTTCACCGCCGACGTCCCCAAATCAATTCCCACATACAACATTTGCCGTTCCTCCATCTTTGTGCCGTGCCCGTGCACGGTTCTCTATGTATTTATTATACCGCAGCTTCCCCTGTCCATCAATTCTTTTTTACGATAAAGTCTATTTTTCAGTAATTCTTCATGAAAATGGGGATAGATTTTTGTGTAATTTTACTGTAAGATGAAAGAAAGAAGGAGTGGGGATATGGCTACCATTAAAGAGATTGCAGAACTTGCCGGTGTATCCAGAGGCACCGTGGACCGGGTTTTAAATAACCGCGGCTCCGTCAATCGTGAAACCGCGGAAAAAATACGCGCCATAGTCAAACAACTTGGCTATAAGCCAAATCGCGCCGGCATCGCTCTTGCCGCCCAGAAAAACAAATATATGATCGGCATTATTCTGTTCAGCAGAAAAAATCCGTTTTTTGATGATGTGATGCAGGGATTCCTCGACAAGGCTGAAGAGTTAGCCCTCTACGGCTGTGATATCTCCGTAAAAAGGGTTGCCTATCATCCGCAGGCTCAGCTTTCCGCCATCAGAGCCTGTCTGAAAGAGGGGGTGCAGGGGCTTATACTCACCCCCTACAACGATGATTCCATACGGGAGGAACTGAACAAGCTGATCCGCAGCGGCATTCCTGTGATCACAGTCAACTCTGATGCAGAAAACGTGCGCCGCCTTGCTTACGTAGGGAGCGATTATTATAATTCCGGCGAGGCCGCCGGTTCTTTAATGAAGCTTATGACCTCCGGCCCCGTGAAACTCGGCATCATAAACGGCGACAACAATATCCTCTGTCATACCCAGCGGGTCTCCGGTTTTGTGGATAAGCTTTCAGACGACGAGCGCTTTCAGGTCGTCTGTCAGGGAGAGAGCTTTGACGATGATAAAAGCGCCTATGAACTTGTTTCCTGCATGCTAAAAGAGTACCCGGAACTCAACGCCTTCTATTTTACGGCCGCCGGCGTCTATGGGGGATGCCGCGCCATTGCGGAACTTGCCCCGAACAGAGATATTAAGGTCATCGCCTTCGACAACGTTCCCTCCACCGTTGAGATGATCCGGAAAAATATTATCACCGCAACAATCTGTCAGGAGCCTTACTGGCAGGGTTCTAAGTCTCTGGATCTTATGTTTTCCTACCTCTCCGACAAAGAGACGCAGATAAAGGACTCCTATTACGCAGAGTTATCGGTGAAAATAAAGGAAATCGTTTAAACACCCAAGGGAATCTTTCGGATTCCCTTATTCTCTCTCCAATATCTTCTCCAGCGTTTCCATCAAAGACGCAATGTCGATCGGTTTTGCTATATGTCCGTTCATGCCGTTGTGCAGCGCCTCCTGTTTATCCTCCTCAAAAGCATTGGCGGTCATCGCCAGAATAGGCGTAAGAGCAATCTCTCTATTTTCCAGCTTGCGGATCACTCTGGTGGCCTCGTATCCGTCCATCACCGGCATCTGGATATCCATCAGCACGATCTGATAGTATCCGGGGTCGGCATTTTGCAGCATTTCCACAGCTTCCTGTCCGTTTCCGGCAACCTCCACCGTAAAACCTGCCTCTTCTAAAATCATCACGGCGATCTCCTGATTCAATTCATTATCCTCCGCCAGAAGAATCCGCCCGCTGTAGATCTTTTTCTCCTCTTCCTCCTCAGTTTTCATAATCTTATCCGTGCTCACAATGGAGTTAAGACACCTGTGCAGTTCCGAATAAAACAGCGGCTTACTGCAAAACGCTGTGACACCGGCCTCTCTTGCTTCCTCTTCGATATCACTCCAGTCGTAAGCCGTCAGAACAATGATCGGCACATCCTCTCCGGTCTCTTTTCTGATCCGCCTTGCCACTTCCACACCATTCATATCCGGCAGCAGCCAATCGATCACATACACAAAATAAGGATCTTCCCGCATCACCGCCTGACGCGTGCGCAGCACAGCCTCTCTTCCCGAAAGCGTCCATTCTGCCCTCATTCCGATCTCCTGCAGCATAGCGCTGACACTGTCGCAGGTATTGAAATCGTCATCTACCACCAACGCTCTGAATCCCTTCAGTTCCGGAATATCCTGCCGGACCCTTTCTCCGCAGCCCAGACGAAGCGCAAGGGAAACGATACATTCCGTTCCCACACCCTGTTTACTTTTTACCCTGATGGTTCCATTCATCATGTCCACGATATTTTTCGTGATCGCCATGCCCAGTCCGGTACCCTGAATCCCGCTGATCGTGCTATTGCGCTCCCTCTCAAAGGGCTCAAAAATACGGCTCACAAATTCCTCGCTCATGCCGATGCCCGTATCTTTAATGTGGAACTCATAATTAGCGTAACCGGCTAACGTCTCAGCCTTCTCCACTACTTTCAGACTGACCATTCCGCCCGCTGTGGTATATTTGATCGCATTGCCAAGCAGGTTCAAAAGTATCTGATTTAAGCGCAGTTTATCGCAGCAGATCTCCTCATGGCGAATATCCACCGCATCCATATAAAGATCGATCTGCTTCGCGTGAACATCTCCCTGTGTAATATTGCGCAGTTCATGCAAAATATCGGGCAGACTGCAGGGTTCTTCCTCCAGATGGATCCTGCCGCTCTCAATATGGCTCATATCCAGAATATCATTGATGAGGCTCAGCAGATGATTCCCCGACGACATGATCTTTTTCAGGTACTCCTCCACCTGGCTCTTATTGTTGATATGGGTGACAGCAAGCGTTGTAAACCCTATGATCGCATTCATCGGCATCCGGATATCGTGAGACATATTGGAAAGGAACGTACTTTTTGCCTTGCTGGCACGGTTTGCCTGAGCAAGAGCGTCTTCTAACAGTTCGCTCTTTTCTCTTGCTTTTTTCGTCTCCTCATCCACACTGCGCAGCCCCAGCACGATCCCTCTGTTTTCCTCCCAGTCTTCCGCCCGCGCCGCCTTCATCTGGAAATACCTCATCCTCCCGCAGCAGACAGTACGGAAGTTGACAAAATGGATCAGCTTCGTGGAGAGCACCTCCTCTAACCGCTCTCTGGACGCCGCCTCTCTCAACAGATCCTTGTCCTCCTCATACACGCCCATCTGAATATATTTTTCTATGCAGTCTTCCAGTACCAGTTCTCCCGAAAAGATCGACGCCAGCAGATCGTTCTCACATTCCCCGATCCGAATCGCCGTACCTCTTCCGGTCTTTAAATCGAAAGCGCAGACCAGATTATACTCCGCACTGAGTGCATAGATTAACTCCATCTGCCGCTTTTCCGTCTCTTTTCTTTCCCGCTCCTCCTTGACTTTCTGCTCCGTGCAGTCCAGAAGATAGCGCTGATAAAACCGTTCACCGTTCTCCTCTATCAGCTTCACGTTCCCCATGATATGACGGATCTCCCCGTTGGTATGACGCACGGAATATTCGGTGCTCACACTGTCGCCGGGATTTTTTAAAGATCGTATCTTTTCTTCCAGCCGCTTTTTATCGTCATCTGAAACAGTGGACGAGATCAAATCAAATCCGCCCCGGATCAATTCTTCCTCGGACTTATAGCCGAGGATCTCAAGCGCCGCCGGATTGATGCTGATAATTCGGGAACCGTCAAGAGAATGGCACATCATGCCGCAGTCTATCGTCATAAAGAGCGTTTCCAATGTCTGGTTCTTGCGCAGCAATTCCTTTGCATAGGCCCGCTCTTTTGTCACATCGACGGCTACCCCAACCGTTCCCATCACACTGCCGTCCAAATCATACAGCGGGGATTTATAGGTTGAAAGAGTCCTAAGCCCCTCGCCGGTCTGGATCGTCTCCTCAGCGGTACAGGTCTTCTGTGTCTCCATCACAATACGTTCCGATTCAATGCAGGCCGGGTCATCCTGCTCCACATCCCAGATATACGCATGCTTTCTGCCCTGAACCTGATCTTTCGTCTTATTCACCGTTGCACAAAAACTGTCATTTACTTTTTCGTGAACACCATCTTTGTCCTTATACCAGACTAAGTTAGGGGAATTGTTGATCGCCGCGTCCAGATAATGGTCTGCCTGCCAGTAATCTCTGCGCAGTTTGCTCTCCTGCTGCCATCGTTTATAGCGAAAATGAAGTTCCTGTCCGCACATCGGCAGCGTCCAGATATCCGAGATATCCGACATTATTTCCGAAAGCCCTTCCACCTGCTCCCCTTTTGCCAGAACGATCAACTCCGACTCCGACTTTTTCCACATGCACAGAGTCCTTGCAGTCTCTGCAGCATTCTCGTCCTGCAGATCAGCAAAAATCACGTCTGCTCCCGCCGTCATATCTTTCTGTGGCATTTCACTTTCTAAGAACTCAAAGGTGAACGCCTCAGGCGGAACCATTTCTTTTAATGGAGCAGACAGTTCAGATTTTTTTCCAATGAAATAAATTCGCAAATGACAGTGATACATGATCTTTTCCTCACTCTTCGTCCTTTATAGTATAAAAGTACAAAAACCATTCTGCCGGATCCTACAGTTTTTCCACAAACCTCGCAAACGCTTCCTGACCCTCTTTTGTCCTCTTATAGACCCCCGCGTCTTCCAACACCTGCATGAATACCAGACCGATTTCTTTCCTCAAAATATCATAAATATTTTCTGCATCGATCTTTTCGTACTTAGGCACAAACTCCTCCACCCAATCCGCATGTTTCAGAAGCACTTCATCCTGTCTGATATCTTTTCCCGAAAGGATCGCCTCCGCAAGCCCTTCCATCTCACCCTTCAATCTGGCGGGCAGCACCGCAAGCCCCATCACTTCGATCAAGCCGATATTTTCTTTCTTGATATGGTGCAGTTTCGCATGGGGATGATATACGCCGAGAGGATGTTCCTCCGTCGTAATATTATTGCGCAGCACCAGATCCAGCTCGTATTTATTCCCGCGTTTTCTGGCAATCGGCGTTATCGTATTATGAGGTTCTCCGTCCGTGCAGGCATAGATAAACGCACTCTCATCCGTGTACTCTCTCCATGTTTCCAGAACATGATCTGCCAGAGCAATGATGCGCTCCGTATCCTCACCGCTCAAACGGATCACTGACATAGGCCAGCGCACAATGCCGCTCTCCACGTCTTCAAAACCTTTCACCGTAAACGTCTCCTCCACCGGCGCTTTTGCCATAGCAAATTCGTAGTGCCCGCCCTGAAAATGATCATGACTCAAAATAGAACCGCCCACGATCGGCAGGTCTGCGTTAGAACCCACGAAATAGTGGGGAAACTGTTTTACAAAGTCAAACAGCTTGCAGAAAGTCCCATGCTCTATCTTCATCGGCACATGCTCGCCGTTAAAGACGATACAATGTTCATTATAGTACACATACGGGGAATACTGGAAGCCCCAACTGCTGTCCTGAATCGTTACCGGAATAATGCGGTGATTCTGTCTTGCCGGATGGTTCAGCCTCCCGGCATAACCCACGTTTTCCATACACAAAAGGCATTTCGGATAGCCGCTCTGCTTCGCAAGTTTTGCAGCCGCTATGGCCTTAGGATCTTTTTCCGGCTTGGAAAGATTGATGGTGATATCCAGATCGCCGTATTTTGTAGGGACAATCCATTTCTGATCCTTTATGATCCGATAGCGCCTGATATAATCTGAGTCCTGACTCAGTTTATAGAAATAGTCCGTGGCTTCTCTGGGGGAATTATCATACAGCTCATGAAACTTTCTGATCACCTCGTTTGGGCGGGGCATCAGCATACTCATGATCTTTGTATCGAACAGATCTCTGTGAGTGATGTCGTCCTCCGGCATCAGTCCTGCCTCATAGGCGTAATCCATCATTTCCCCGAGAATCTTTTCCAGCCCGTTTCCGTCCGCGTCCACCACGCTTCCGGACGCATCCTCTGCTCCCTCTTCCATCTCATCAAGCCCAAACAGCTCAAGCAGCCTGTTTATCGTGAAGATCTCCTCCTCTTTCGCAAGTAACCCCGTCTCCAGTCCATAATTCACAAGCGCTTTGATATTCCCGCAAATGCTCATTTCTCTCTCCCTTCTCTATTCTATACACCTATAAGTGATTGCGCAACTCATTGATTTTCTTATTTTGCCGTATAAAATTTACGATCCAACGCAGGCACGCTTTTGCTGCGGCTTAACCGTAGCGGCAGTAAGCTCGAAAACACCTCGCTAACTGCCGACGGTCTCGCAGC
>CAJTNC010000001.1:190418-201551 GCA_910577955.1 uncultured Lachnospiraceae bacterium | reverse complement strand
ACCGTAGCGGCAGTAAGCTCGAAAACACCTCGCTAACTGCCGACGGTCTCGCAGCACCTGCTTATGGATACGTAAATTTTATACGGGCGATACTGTAGATAGCAAAGTTTCGCAATTTCCTATTTCATACGCATAGGTAATGGTAAAATCCCGTTTTTTACAACGCTGTAGTGCAAAATTTATATATCCATAAGCAGGTACTGTGAGACCGCCGGCACTTAGCAAATGTGAAATTTTTAATTTCGCATGAGCTTAGTGTCCGCTGCGGTCGAGCTGTAGCGAGAGCGTGCCTGCGTTGGAATATAAATTTTGCACGATAAAACTTTTATTATAATATGTACGGCCCATCCCCGATTTCCACGATATAAAACTCCGCCGTTTTTCCGGTCTTCTCCTCATAGGCTTTTCCAAGCTGTTCCTTGAAAGTATCGATGGCCTCATCTTTCACGATACTCACAGTGCAGCCGCCGAAACCGCCGCCGGTGATGCGGGAACCGATAACCCCTGAAATCTTCCACGCCTCGTCCACCAGAATGTCGATCTCTTCACAGGATACCTCATAATCATCCCGAAGGGAAACATGGGAAGCGTTCATCAGTTCACCGAACAAAACGATATCATTATTTTTCAACGCTTCTACCGCCCGGATCGTTCTCCTGTTTTCATACACCGCATGTTTTGCGCGGCGCACTCTCACATCGTCTTTGATCGCCGTCTTATATTTCTCAAACTCTTCCTCGCTCAGATCGCCCAGTCCTTTGATATCCGCAACATTCTGCAATTCCGAAAGAGCAGTCTCACACTCGCTTCTTCTCTGGTTGTAGGCAGAATTTACAAGACTGTGTTTTACTTTGCTGTTTGTCACCACGACTTTTGCTCCCTCCAACTCAATGGGCGCATACTCATAAGAAAGGGTAGCCGTATCCAAAAAGATCGCATTGTCTTTTTTACCCATAGCCGAAGCAAACTGATCCATAATACCGCAGTTCATTCCATTGTAATTATTCTCGGCATACTGCCCGATTAACGCCAGATCCGTGTTCGTCACATCAAAACCGTACAGATCTCGCAGAATGAATCCCGTCAGCACTTCCAAAGAGGCGGAAGAGGATAAACCTGATCCGTTGGGGATATTTCCGAACAAAACAAGATCCAAACCGCAGGGCATCTCATATCCCCTCTTTGCAAACGTCCACATAACCCCCTTCGGATAGTTTGTCCAGTCGGAATCCTTTTCTTTTTCCAATGCGTCCACAGCCGCTTCCTGCATTCCCACTCTCTCAAAGTTCATGGAATAAAAATGCAGTTTATTGTCCGTCCGCTTTCTCGCCGCGCCGTATGTACCGATGGTCAGCGCGCAGGGAAAGACATGTCCGCCGTTGTAATCCGTATGCTCACCGATGAGATTCACCCTCCCGGGGGCAAAATACACTTTCACACCCTCCGCATCCCCAAATAATTCCGCAAACTTTTCCAATAATTTCTCTTTCATTTACGCTCTCCTTCTCCTCCTGTTGTTTACTTTAAAAATCCACCTCATCAGGCAGCGCGCACTGCCCGCCCAGATCCTTCAAGCTGTCGATAGTTTTCATCTCTTCCTCTGTAAGCGCAAAATCAAACACATCCGCGTTTTCAACCATGCGTCCCGAATTCACGGTTTTCGGCAGAGGCAATATGTCATGCTGCAAAACCCAGCGGACACAAACCTGCGCGGCGCTCTTTCCGTATTTCGCGCCGATCTCCTGCAAAATGCCGCTATCCAGCACTTCTTTTCTTCCCAGAGGACTCCACGCCTCCACTACGATGTCGTTCTTGCGGCAGTATTCACCGGCCTCAAGCTGCGCCCAGCCGGGATGGAACTCGATCTGGTCCACCATCGGTTTCACCACTGCGGTTTCCATCAGCTCCTCGATATGATGCGGCAGGAAATTACTTAAACCTATGGCTTTTATCTTTCCCTCCGTATACAGTTCTTCTAACGCTCTCCAAGTCTCTGCATTGATCTTTTTCGCTTCCTCGCCGAACTGCTTTCTGTTTGCAGGCCAGTGGATCAGGTACAGATCCAGATAGTCAAGGTCAAGCCGCTCCAACGTCGCCGCAAAAGCCTCCTTCGTATTCTCATACCCCCTGTCCGTATTCCAGACCTTGCTTGTGACAAACAGCTCTTCTCTGGGGATACCGCAATCCTTCAGCGCTCTGCCGATTCCCGCCTCATTGCCGTAAAACGCCGCCGTATCGATATGACGGTAACCGGCTTTCAGCGCGGAAAGCACCGCACCATAAACTTCCTCCTCCGTTGTCTTATAAGTACCGTACCCGATACAGGGAATTTTCTCCCCGTTATTCATCAAAAACCCATCAGTCAGTTTTCTGCACTCCATGTGCCCCCTCCTTTTCTTCTATCAATTCCTCGATTCTGTCCATCAATACCTGTTCCGCCGCAATCTTCTCCCTTCTGGCGATCTCACAGAGCCCAATCAGCGCATCTCCAAGCAGCTTTTCGATCTGCGCTTTTTGCGTTTCCTTCCCGCACTCCGACAACCCCTCCACCGCCTCAAGGAGCCTGTCCGCATTCTCCCGCCTGTCAGGCGCTGCCTCGTACAGCTTGTCTATCTTTTTTAACACTTTGGGGCCTCTTGTCAGAGAGGGGAGTTCTTTCGGAATCTCCCTAAGAGGAGATTCAATCCAGCTTTTCCCCTCCTTCTCCTTTTTCTTGATCTCGTCCCAGTTTTGCAAAACTTCCGCCGAAGAATCCACCTGCACCGTCCCGAAAATATGCGGATGGCGTCTGATCATCTTCTCTGACACCTCCTCTATCACATCTCCCAGTGTAAATAAACCCTCCTCCTCAGCAATGACACTGTGCATCACCACCTGAAGCAGAATATCCCCCAACTCCTCTTTCATGTTTTCCGCGCTGCCGCTCTCATGATAGATCCGCACGGAACTCACAAATTCCGCCGCCTCCTCCATCATGCAGGGGCGCAGACTGTCATGTGTCTGTTCCCTGTCCCAGGGGCATCCGTCTTTCGCCCGGAGTCTCTCAATAATTTTCACAAAATCCTCAAAGTTTCGTTTTTCCTGCATTTTCTGTTCTCCGCTTCCCATGATCTGCTCACTCGATCTTCACCAGATCCAGGAAAGAATAACTCACATTCTTTTCCTCGCTGTCCACCTGTATTGTATAAGATTTCGCCACATATCCCGTATTGCGCAGCGTGAGCGTATGGGATCCCGGCGACTTCTTGAAACTGCATGGCGTAATCCCGATATAATTCCCATCCAGATAAACCTCCACGCCAACAGGCGCATCGATCGTCACATAGTAAGAAAGCGTACTTGTCACCGGGGCGCCGTTTGTTCCCTGTCCGTCCGCTTCGCCGTTTCCCGTTTGATTCTGCCCTGTTTCGCTATTTTCCGTGCCGTTTTGATTTGCCTGATTACCCGCCAGATCATCCGCCGAAATGCCGCTGTATCCTCTTTCCTCCAAAAGCTTATTGACCTTCTCAAGCATTTCACTGTCAGAAAGAGCGTTATTGCCCGAGACATCGTTGCCCGAAACGGCATTGCCGGAAACACTCTTTTTTTCCTCCATCACCACTTCGATCCCTGCGGAGGGCTGTCCCACTTTCAGATACTGACTGATCGTATTATAGCCTTCCGCCATCACGATCATCTGGTGGATCCCGTACTCCAGCCGCACCGGTGCACTGAAATCCGTCTTATTACCGTCCAGATACAAGGATGCGTCTTCAGGCGTTACGGTAAAGACCACACTGCCGTACTTCGGCTCTTCCCCTTTCAGATCGCTCACATCCAGTTCTAACTCCGTATCTCTGCGGACCTCTATCTGCTTGACACCGCTTGTCCCTTTGTTGCTGATAATCACCTGATGGTTTCCCTCAGGCACGGTAAGCATCATATTTTCGGTAACCTTCTTAATGACCTTATTTCCGATCTCGATCCAGCCATTGTAAAAATATTCTTCATTTTTTAATCGCACATAACCGTGTCCCTTTTCCACCACAATACTGTAAACATCCGAGCCAAGACCTCTGAAGGTCAGGATATCTACGGGACTTATATCAATCAGTTCCGCCTGTTTTCCGTCTGCGACCACCACCGTATCTTCCGAATAGGCGTACATCGCCGATCCTACTTTCGCCTGAAATTTTTCTTCATTCAGTTCATACTCATCTATGTTTCTGTGACTCCACGCTTCTTTTGATACCTGCAGGCTGTTTAGTCGTTTTCTCTCTTTGAGAAACGTGACGTCCACGATCTCTCCTTTTTGAAGCTGGGCGTCCGAGATCACCGTGCCGTACTTGTCATAGAAAAAAGTTGTCCCGTCGTAGGTGAGGGTATACTGTCTGTTGACATCCATATTTTTCAGTGTGACAGATTTTCCATCCCTGTCTATCTCTGCCACCACCGCCGTGTCCGCCGAATCATAGACGCCTGTCTGCGCCGCCACAAAACCGGTATCCTCCGGTTTCGCCTCCGGTGCTTCATTTCTCCCGCAGGATACCAGAAGAAGCAGGCAGATCACCCCCGCCGCTGCCGCTGCAATATTTCTCTTCTTCTGTTTTCTGCAAGATATGCTCTGTGTGTAGCTCATCAAAAACTATACCTTTTATCCTTTCCGAACCGAAAACCTTTCTCCGATCACATTTCGGATGAAGGCGTATCTCCTTTCCTCCTGATCTAAAAGCATCTCCAGTTTTTCCCTGTTTTTATCCGGAATAAAAGCCTTTCCCCTGTTATAATAATAGTTCACTATCTTCCAGAACTTCTCCGGATACCGGAAACGATAGTAAAGCTGCCTGCCGCTTTCAGGGGTCAATTCCGCTTCCTTTTCGTAAGCATCTAAGAGCGCCTCGCCCGTGTCCGGCATCCAGTTGCTTTTTTCCAACATTTTCCGACTGAAATGATAGATATCTTTACTGGCATCATCCCAAACGCACTTTTCAAAATTCATCAACCGTACGCCGCCCTCGCAGAAGAGTACATTGTGATGCTGAAAGTCTCCGTGACAAAGGAGCAAATTCCCGCCTTCCATCTTCTCCGTCCGCAATTTCTCCGACACAGACAATGCCTGCTCCAAAAACAAATCATAGTTTTTCTGTAAAAAGTGCTCAAAATCACTCTTCTGCCCTTTTTCTTTCAGAAAACGCCGCACTTTTTTCAGCTCCCTGTTGCGCTTCTCAAATTCCTGCAGCATGGGAAGTTCTTTTCCCGCCGGAACGCCGTTTTGTCCTTTAAAATCACGGCCCGCCCGGTGCAGTTTTGCCAGAACATGCATCGCGCTGCAGCCGTCCGCCAAAGCATCCCTGCCGCTCCCCGCGCCACACTCCCGCCCTTCCGCATAGGTCTTTACAATATAACCGCAGCCGTCCGCATCCTTCGTCAGAAGTTCTCCCTCTTTATTTCTGTAAAGTTCCTCCGCCTGCAAAAAACCCTGCTTTTTTAAAAAGGTCAGAAATGCATCCTGAAGCACCAGTTTTTCCGTGCTTCCTCCAAACTCCTTAAAAATAAAAAGTCCCTTACCTGTCTCACAAAGAACAGCGCCCCGCACCTTCCATGTACGAAGCACTTCCAAGTCATACCTTTCCAACATATTCACTGCCTTCGGTTTCACAATGCAAGCCTCCTGAAAATGTTCATAACCTATCTTATGAAACAAAAGGGCGAAGTATGTTATAAATATTGGTTCAAATGATGCAGCAGGTATTCTTTTTCATTGTGCCCCGGATCTTCTAAAACATCCGCTAACATTTTCTGCAGTATTTCTCCCAGCTCTTTCCCCGGCTTTAATCCTTTTTCCAACAGATCACTGCCGTTCACTGCCAGATCTTTTAAAGCCAGACATTGTCTGTTCTCCTGAATTTCCCAGTAAAGAGCTTCTAACCGCTCCTGTTTTTTTATCTTTACATCTCTTATATAATCACTCTGTGCCAGCATATCGGCCCGGTTTACCTCAAACATTTCCGGAAAGGCATCCTCGCCGATCTTCGCTATCAACCGACGCACCGACGCAATTTTCACATCCTCTTTCAGGTCGATGGCCCAATCATGGTATTCAACCAGACGGCACACTCTATGCAGCGTATGATTATCAAACTTTAAACGCTGCAATATTTTGCGGGCCAGCCTTGCACTCTCGCCCGGATGTTTTTTAAAATGATCTTTTCCGCTTTCATCCGTGGTTCTCGTGAGCGGCTTCCCGATATCATGCAGCAGCATGGTAAGCCGCAGCACTTTGTCCGCTCTGATCTGCCGCAAACTTTCTAACGTGTGTTCTCCCACATTATAACAATGATGAGGATTATTCTGAGGCGTCACCATACAGACGTCAAACTCCGGCAGTACGATCTTTGTGATCCCCAGTTCATAAGCCGTCCGAAGGTAATCAGGATTAGGAGAAAGCAACAGTTTCACCAACTCCACGCGAATCCGTTCCGCGCTTACATTCTCCAAATTTCCTGCCAGCTCTAAAGCCGCCTGTCTCGTGTTTTCCTCTATGGCATAGCCAAACTGAGCAGAAAAACGCACGCCTCTCATAATACGCAGCGCATCCTCCGAAAACCTCTCTCCGGGATCTCCCACACAGCGGATACACTTTTTCTCCATATCGCCAATGCCGTCAAAAAGATCCACCAGCCCCTCTTCCGGATGGTAGGCCATAGCGTTGACTGTAAAATCCCGCCTTTTTAAGTCCTCTTCCAGAGACTTCGTGAAAGTGACCTGTTTCGGGTGTCTGTTGTCCTCGTATTCCCCGTCGATCCGATAGGTCGTCACCTCATAGCCGTTCTTATCTAACATGACTGTGACTGTGCCGTGTTGAATACCGGTATCTACCGTGCGGCGAAACAGCTTTTTTACCTGCGCAGGAGAAGCGTCTGTCGTAATGTCCCAGTCATCCGGTTCTCTTCCCATCATGGAATCCCGCACGCAGCCGCCCACCGCGTAGGCTTCAAATCCCGCCCGGTTCAGCGTACTTATTATAATATTTACCTGCTCCGGCAGTTCGATCCGCATTTTTCCCGACATTCCGCACTTCCTGTCATATTTTAATAAGCTTTCCCCCAGTAGACCATCTTCTTCGCGGGTTTCCCGCAGCACACACAGACATCGGAAAGCTGCTCCTGCTCGAAAGGCATACACCTGCTGGTGACCGAAAGCTCTTCTTTAATTTTGTCCTCGCAGTTCTGACAGCCGCACCACATCGCTTTTACAAAGCCCGCTTTTTCCGTAAATATCCGTTTAAACTCCTCATAGTCTTTTGCCACATAGGTGTGTTCGTCACGGTGCGTTCTCGCCCGCTCCAACATTTCCGTCTGCATTCTCTCAAGGAGTTCTCCCACGGTCTCTTCCAGCTTATCAAAAGGCACCTCTGTCTTTTCCCTTGTATCTCTGCGGCAGATCACGCACTTCCCTGCCTCAATATCTTTAGGTCCCACTTCGATACGCAGCGGTATTCCGCGCATTTCCTGCTCAGAGAATTTCCACCCCGGACTCTTATCGCTGTCATCCACTTTTACACGGAAACCTTTTAGCATCTCTTTCAACAAGAACGCTTTCTCAAGCACCCCTTCTTTCCTCTGCTGGATCGGAATGATCGCCACCTGAACCGGCGCAACTCTGGGCGGCAGCACCAGTCCCGAGTTATCGCTGTGCACCATGATCAGCCCTCCGATCATACGGGTGGACACACCCCAGGAAGTCTGATGCACATATTTCAACGTATTATCTTTATCCGTAAACTGAATGCCGAAAGCTTTGGCAAACCCGTCGCCGAAATTATGGCTCGTGCCGGACTGCAGCGCCTTGCCGTCATGCATCAGCGCCTCCACCGTATAAGTCGCCACCGCGCCGGCAAATCGCTCTTTCTCGGTCTTCTGCCCTTTGATCACAGGCATCGCCAGCACTTTCTCCAAGAACTCCGCATAGACGCCCAGCATCTGCAGCGTCCTCTCCTGTGCCTCCTGTGCTGTGGCATGAGCCGTATGTCCCTCCTGCCACAAAAACTCGCGGCTCCGAAGAAACGGCCTTGTCTCTTTCTCCCAGCGCACTACTGAACACCACTGGTTTAATACCTGCGGAAGATCTCTGTAGGACTGCACCACATTTTTATAATAATCGCAAAACAGCGTCTCGGAAGTGGGACGGACGCAAAGCCTCTCCTGCAGCGGCTGCTGCCCGCCATGTGTCACCCACGCCACTTCCGGCGCAAAACCCTCCACATGATCTTTCTCCTTCTGCAAAAGGCTCTCCGGGATAAACATGGGCAGATATGCGTTCTGCACGCCCGCCTCTTTAAACATATCGTCCAGCTGTTTCTGGATCAGTTCCCAGATCGCATAGCCCGCCGGCCGGATCACCATGCAGCCTTTGACGCTTGTATAGTCGATCAGCTCCGCCTTCTTCACCACGTCTGTATACCACTGTGCAAAATCTTCCTCCATCGAGGTGATCGCTTCCACCAATTTTTTATCCGCCATTTTTTAATCCTTTCTATCTCTTTAGCGTCTCTTAAATCTACAATTGCCTTAAATAATTATACTTTAAAACAGAAAGTAACACAAGAACTTTTCCCATTTAGAAACTTTGCCTTTTCCTCTGCTTTTCAAGCCCATCATCCATCTTCCGCATCAGATTTTCCGCAAGTCCGAACATCAGAAAAATGTAGGGTATGTTAACCACCTGAGAAAAACTGAACTGATTGTGGAAAAAATAGGACAGCAGACTGACCGCAAACACATAGCACAGCGGTTCTTTTGCCCCCTTCACAATCAGGCGTTTAAAGCCCCCCGCAAAAATCCCGACAAACGTGATTAAGCCGAATACGCCCAAATCAACCAAAAAAGTAATACATTCATTATGCGCATTCGTCAGCCGTGACGTCGGCCACTCTTCCTCGAATCTCGCCGCCAGTTCCGGCACGCTGTAACCGTAGATGGAAAAACAATCCTGTCCAACGCCGAAAAGTCTCTCCCGAAGCGGAAGCGTCTGATACACGGCCAGCCCGTCCCGCCATGTTGTACCCCGGTTGCTGCCCCAGCTTCCGTCAAATAAAAATACCTTATATCGGGAAAGGGGCCCGAGAATCCCCGGCGTTCTCGTATTGATGATCAACAGCGTCAGGTAAACTATGGCCGACGACGCCACGAGACCCACCACGGTATATTTTAACCACAGGATACTCTTGATCCACTGCCCCTGCTCCATACCTCTATCTCCATACCTTTTATCCGCCCTCTCAAGCAGAAGCCGAAACAGGATAAATATAATAAGCGCGATAAGCGTCAAATTCCCCAGCATTAGGCCTATGGTGGGCGTCACCAGATTTAATCCCGTCCAGCCGATGTATTCCGGCTCTATCTCCTCCGGCCCAAAGGCGGCGATCACCCGCATGACCTGACAGCTTCCGCAGAGAAAAATGCACTCATCCAGCCATCTTTTCATATACACGGTCTTCCGGAAAGAAAGCAGAAACAGGAAAAAGAACACCACCCCTATGGAAATATAAGCGCTGTCGCTGCCTTCCACCACCCCCATCGCCAAGGACAGTACGCTGTGGACGGCTGCTATGATGCGCAGCCTGCGATCTTCCGCAATTATATACAATACGATCCCTATGGCAAAAAATACAGACCAGTACCCGCAAAACCAGTTGATGTTTCCGATACTGGAAATGAAGATTACGTTGTCATACTGCATATCCACCGGATAAACGGAAAACCGGTTGAGAAGTCCCCACAAAAACACTGCTGCCGTGACCGCCATGATCGGCACAAGCAGATCGATCTTCCCATCATAAAAACGGGATATCAAAAAATAGATGCCGATAAAAGAAAGCATCATAGCAAAACCCATATACCAGCCGCTGGTTCCCCATAGCGCCTCCTCCTTGTATGGCGTAAGAAAAAAAGAAACGCAGTTTGCCACAAGAAAGAGAAACATAAAGATATCTGTCTCGGAAATCCGCAGCTTTTTTTCGTCCCTATTCCTTTTCCGAAACGCAAAGAGATACCGCAGCGCAATGAGCGGAACCATGATCCCGCCGGTTATCAGCGCCATCATCCTATAAAAGCGATATTTGTTTGTCGCAATCTGGATATATCCCTCCGGCGCATAAAACACATAGAGTGCCACAAAGACAAGCAGAAAGAGGTAAACTCCCACATGGCACAGCTTCTCCGGTAATTTCACCGCATTCAAACGCCTTCCTGTCCTTGTTCCGCCATTTTCCATCATTTTTTCTCTCCGCCTTTTTTCTCTGCTCATTGATCCTCATCCTTTTGAAATTCTTTGAACACATGCCCGGAAGGTTTTTTCACAAAAAGCATCTCTTCCCCGCTTTCCGGATGGACTAACTTTAGTGTGACGGCGCAGAGCGCCACATGCCGAATGCCATGCTTTTCCGAATAGGCGCGCATCCCCGCATCCGCATATTTTTTATCTCCCAAAAGGGGCATCCCCGCATGAGCCATCTGCGCCCGTATCTGGTGGAAACGGCCCGTTTCCGGCCTCACTTCATAGAGAACCCGCCCGCCTTTTATCGCCAACAGTTTATAGCGCAGCACCGCCTTTTTCGCACCGGGGGTATCCGCCGTGACGATTTTAGCCAGCGTCCCTTCTTTTATCATATAGTCTTCCAACATACCTTCCTGCACCGGCGGCTGGTTGAAAGCCACCGCATAATATGCTTTGTCAAACCCGCCCGCTTTGAGTTGGGCATTCAATTTTCCCGCCGCCGTCTTATTTTTTGCAAAGACAAGAAGCCCCTCCACGGGCTGATCTAACCTGTGGATCAGCGCCAGATGGGGCTCCCCCTTTTCCGCCAGATACTTTTTCAGTTCACTGACAAGATCCGGCTCGGCGACCTTTGCCGTCTGCGTGGCAAGTCCCGCGGGTTTTGCACACACGAGAATATCCTTATCTTCATAAACGATCGAAATATCTTCTCTCAATTTTTCACTTCCTCTAATTTTTATATGTAACAGACGTTTGCTAAACTCCTCTTTCTACGAATATTGCTTGTGCAAAATTTACACATCAATAAGCAGGTGCTGTGAGACCGTCGGCACTTAGGCACCGTATTTTGGTGCCTTATGTGTCCGCTACGGTCGA
>CAJTNC010000001.1:0-190410 GCA_910577955.1 uncultured Lachnospiraceae bacterium | reverse complement strand
GAGACCGTCGGCACTTAGGCACCGTATTTTGGTGCCTTATGTGTCCGCTACGGTCGAGCCGCAGTGAAAACGTGCCTGCGTCTTGATCGTATATTTTGCACGGCAAACGACAGGATCAATGAGTTTTGCAATCACCTATTATATTTAACTATTTTACCAGAAAAACATGTCTGTTTCAATGACCTTGCACTTCCTATGCAAGCGGAAAAAGATTATTTGTTTTTATTTTATGCTTTTTTTATAATCAGCATAGCAAGTATAATTTGCAGCAAGTACTTCTTGTAAGTTATATCAGACCTTAGTCGACGAGGTGCCAAATAATTTTTAAGGAGAAAAAGCTATGAATTCCAAGTTTCAAGACACATTAATGAAGTATATGATGCCTATAGCAAACAAAGTGGAACAGCAGAAGCATCTTCAGGCGATCAAGGACGGTATGATCTCGATCGTTCCGATCATCATTGTCGGTTCCATCAGCCTGCTGCCGTTAGCGATCGCCAATCTGCTCGGAAGCGGGGCCGTATATGACTTTCTTACCGCACATATGTCCGTATTTACCTACGCCGGTATGTTTACTACGGATATGTTATCCATTTATGCAGCTATGTTTATCGCCATCGCTCTGGCAAAGAGCTACGGCATCTGCGGAAACCTGACAGGCGCGACAGCCATTATGGTACATCTGATCTTAAGCGGCCTGTCTATCGAGGGCGGCATGGATATTTCTTATCTGGGCGCCTCCGGTCTCTTTACCTGTATTATCTCTGCGATCCTCAGCGTGGAAGTGACCAGACTTCTGACCAAGAAGAAAATTATCATCAAACTTCCGGACAGCGTTCCTTCTATGGTGGGCGAAAGCTTTGCCGCTTTGATCCCGCTCATCGTAAACGCACTGATCGCAGTGGCTATCGCAAATATCTGTCTGGCTGCCTCGGGAAAAGTGTTCCCGGCATTTATCATGAGTATTCTGGCGCCGGCACTGAGCACAATGGATACGCTTCCGGCACTGCTCATTGTTATCTTCTTAACGCAGTTTTTATGGTTCTTCGGCCTCCACGGACCCTCCATCACCTCTGCGGTGTGGGCTTCCTTTGCTATCGCTTACGAGGCGGAGAATATGGCAAACTATGCGGCGGGCACACCGGTTGAACACATCTTTACGTTCGGTCTGTTCTACGCGGTGCTTCAGGTGACCGGTTCCGGATTGACTCTCGGTCTTGTCATCATGATGATGCGCTCCAAAGCAAAATCACTTAAATCCATTGGGACGGTCGGTATCGTACCCTCCCTGTTCGGCATTAACGAGCCGATTATTTTCGGCGCACCGATCATTCTGAATCCGTTTTTATTCATTCCGTTTGTATTCGGTCCGATGGTGATCACAGTCATTACATATCTGACCATGACGAGCGGACTGGTAGGAAAGCCCATCGCAGGCCCTCCCGGATTCCTTCCTCCCGGCGTAGGCGCGTTTATCATGACTCTGGATTGGAAGTGCGTTGTGTTAGTATTTGTCAACCTGATCATTATGACCCTGTTCTACTATCCGTTCTTTAAGATGATGGAAGCGGATGAGCTGAAAAAAGAAAAGGGTGAAGCTGCCTAAAGGCGGCAGGTGAAAACTATGTTTACGAGAAGACAGTCTAAAATACTGGAATTATTGTTAAATAATGTACAGGGCCTTACAGGTACAAAATTAGCGGAGTATCTGGAAGTGTCTTCTCGTACCGTTCGCAATGAGATCAGCGAGATCAACCGCATCTGGGAAAACGGCAGTATCATCAAATCCTCCAGACAGCGGGGCTACTTTATTGAGACGATCGATATAGAATCGGTAAAAGACTATTTTCTGTCGGAAAGGCATGGCAGATCGGAAATCGCGGTGTCAGACCGCGGATGGATGATCCTCGGCATGGTTTTAAAGACCGGGCAGGTGGATATTTTCGATATCGGAGATAAACTTGCCCTGTCTGAGCCGGCAGTATATAAGGAAATCAGCCGTTTTCAGAAAAAACTGATGTCTGAATACCAAAGCGAGCTGATACGGATGAGCGGAAACCGCCTCCGGATCAACGAGGACGAGGCAAAACTGCGCCAAACGTTGTTTCGTATCATTAAGAACGAGACACAGCACAGAGTGCACAACTATTCTTGGTTCCTTCGCACTTTCCTCTATGACGATTTTGACGAAGAGGAATACGGGTGGATGGAAAAGCTTGTAAAGGAATATTTTGACAGCAGATTTATTCAGATCTCGGACGACGGTTTGTATATGGCTGTCAGCGCGGTTTACATCACGATCGTCCGAAATTATCAAAACCACCCAGCTCCGGCGGTCAAAACAACGGAGTCAGGCGACAAAGTTCTGGCAGGTTTTTTTGATTATCTGACAGTACAGGGCATCAAACTCGGAAACGGGGATATCCGTATCTTAGAGGGCTTGCTCCACAGTTTTAAAATGACTTCCGACATGTCCTCCGAGAGCGAGATCGGCACGTTGAGTGTGCAGATCCTTGAAGATTTCTGTCACGACGTGATGGAAAAGTATCATTTTGATTTATGGCAGTCAAAGGAATTTTATGACAATATCCTGATCCATATCGAATATATGATGCGGCGGTTAGAAACCGGCTATGAGGTAAAAAATCCTATTTTGAATGATGTCAAAAAGCAGTACCCTTACGCCTATGAAATTTCCATGCTGATGGCATCTATCATATACCGGTACAAAAATTGTTATATTCAGGATGATGAAATTTCCTTTATCGCCATCTTTGTAGAACACTTTTTAGAAAACGTAAACCAGAAGCTGAAGGCTGTGATCATCAGCGCTGCCAGATTCAGCGTCAACAGCATCGTCAGCAGCTGGATAAAGACAAATTTTCAAAATCAGATTGAAGTGGAAACTCTGCTTCCCAAACACAATCTGGAAAAATATCTGAAAGAACACCGGGTGGATCTGATCATTTCTATTATGGATACTTACGTGCACCAGTCAGTGGCGACGTTCCGGATGGACGGCATACCCAATCAGTATACGCTGACGGCCATGAATGCTCTGGTGCACAGGATCCGTATGAACTATCGGTTCCGCGAGATGATAAAGGTGTATTTTAATGAAAGATCCATTCGGATCTACAGAGAAAAAACGGAGTTTGAGCAGGTGATCAGAGATTTGTCGAAAGAACTGAAAGAGGAAGACTGCATCTTTGATGTTCAGGAATTTGCGGAAGATGTTCTTCAGAGGGAGGTGAATTACCCCACCTTCATCGGAGACTGGTTTATGCTTCCGCACCCCCTTGTCACATTCGCAAAAAAGACAGCCATCGGAGCCGCTGTGTTAAAGCAGCCGCTGCGAATGCAGGAGAAAGAAGTTCAGCTTATTTTCCTGTTGGCTATGGAGCGTAAGCACAATGAACAGTTAGGGGTTCTCTTTGAACTGTTCAGGCATATTGCCGGAGAGAGATCCGCGATCCGCAGGCTTACTGCGGTGGAGACAGCGGAGGAATTTGCGGAGGAACTGATTCAAATATCCGCTTCCCTTGAAATCTACAAGGGCTGAAACAATAAAATCTATCAAAATTGAAAAGGAACTTTGTGATCATGAAAAAATTTTCCATTGTGATCGCCGGAGGCGGCAGTACCTATACCCCGGAAATTATTCTGATGCTTTTGGATAATCTGGATAAACTTCCGCTGCGCGCGATCAAGTTGTATGACAATGATGAGGAACGCCAGAATAAAGTGGCAAAAGCCTGCGAGATCATCGTGAAGGAAAAAGATCCCTCCATCGAGTATCTTGCAACCACAGATCCTGAACTTGCCTACACAGACGTGGATTTCTGTCTGGCGCATATCCGTGTGGGAAAGCTTGCCATGCGCGAACTGGACGAAAAGATTCCTCTGAAATACGGCGTTGTAGGGCAGGAAACCTGTGGCCCCGGAGGCATCGCCTACGGTATGCGCTCCATCGCAGGAGTGCTTGAGAATATCGACTATATGGAGAAATACTCCCCGCAGTGCTGGATGCTCAACTATTCCAACCCTGCCGCTATCGTTGCGGAAGCCTGCAGAAGGCTGCGCCCCAACTCCAGAGTCATCAATATCTGCGACATGCCCATCGGCATGGAACAGACTATAGCCAAAATTCTCGGCTTTCAGAACAGAAAAGAGATGGATATCCGTTATTTCGGTTTAAACCACTTCGGCTGGTGGACGTCCATCAAAGACAAGGACGGAAACGAATACATCGACAAGCTGACAAAACACCAGCTTACTTACGGCAACTGTCCCGCAGATTCCGTGGATACGGATTTCACGGACGAAAGCTGGCATGAGACGGCAAAGAAGGTGAAAGACCTTGTGTCGGTGGACCCGACTATGGCGCCCAGTTCCTATCTTCAGTATTACCTGTATCCGGACGATATGGTTGCCCATTCAAATCCCGACTATACCAGAGCCAATCAGGTGATCGACGGCAGAGAAAAACGGGTATTCGGCGAATGTGCAAAAATCGAGGCGGCCGGAACTGCAAAGGACACCGCATTAAAAATCGGTATCCATGCATTGTTCATTGTGGATCTGGCTACGGCGTTAGCTTTCAATACCCACGAGAGAATGCTTCTGATCGTAGAAAACAACGGCGCTATCGAGAACTTCTCCCCGGACGCTATGGTGGAGATCCCTTGTATTGTGGGAAAAGACGGTTATGAACCATTAAGCATCGGAAAGATCCCGACCTTCCAGAAAGGATTGATGGAAGAACAGGTTGCGGTGGAAAAACTGACGGTGGATGCCTGGATCGAGGGAAGTTATCACAAACTCTGGCAGGCGCTTACACTCTCAAAGACGGTTCCCAGCGCGGGAATCGCAAAGAAGATCCTTGATGATTTAATCGAAGCAAATAAAGACTACTGGCCGGAATTAAAATAGAGCCTGTACGAAATGTACGGAAAGGAGACTATATGAAAATATTATTATGTTGCAATGCCGGAATGTCCAGTTCCATTTTAGTAAAAAAGATCCGCGAGGCAGCGGAAAAGCGCGGTATGGATATCACCATCACCGCTGTACCCAACGCTTCCATCCGTGAAGAAGTCGGCAAATGGGACGTGTGTCTGGTAGGTCCTCAGCTTGTCTATGCGGTGGCAAATATCAAATCACAGCTCAATATTCCCGTAGCCAGCGTAGAACCCCGCACTTATGCTATGGCGGACGGAGACAAAGCGCTTGATTTCGCGATAAGCCTGATTGAAGGGTAGGGTAAAAAGATGGTAAATATTGAAAAAATATCAGCGGCCGCAATGAATGTCATCACTTACTCGGGTATGGCAAAGTCCTGTTATATGGAAGCTCTCGCTCTGGCAAAACAAGGTAATTTTTCCGAAGCCGATAAAATGTTGGAAGAGGGAGCCAAAAATTTCGTGGAAGCCCACAACGGACACATGGATGTTCTTCAGGAGGAGATAAGTACGGAAGAACCGCAGATAAGCCTTCTGATGACCCACGCAGAGGATCAGTTGATGTCGGCGGAAACATTAAAGATCGTCATCCTTGAACTGATCGAACTTTATAAAGATAAAAAAGGAGAATAGCAATGGGAGAATTTAATATTTGGGCGGCATCAAAGACATTGAACGGATTTGCCGCAGATGAAATCATTTCCTGCCTGCAGAAGTCGATCCGCAGAGCAATGGTAGAGGAAGCTTGCCAGTATGCATACGAGCTGTATGTATCCGGCCCGGTATTTTTGGAGAAAATGTGGAGGAGACTGCTCACTATTTCCGTAGAGGATATAGGTTTCGGCAATCTGAATGCAGCGGTTCAAGTAAATACCATGAACGAGATGCGCAAGAACTTTCCCTACGACGACGGCGACCAGCCGATGTATTTCATCCATGCGATCCGCATACTCTGCGAAAGCGAGAAGGACCGCTCCAGCGATTATCTGAAAAATATTATCATTAAAGAGGCGGCTATGGGCAAAGTTCCGGAGATTATGGATGTGGCTTTGGATAAACACACCAAGCGCGGACAGGAGATGGGCAGAGGTTCCAAACACTTCTTTGAGGAGGGAACCAAAGTTATTCCGCAGCTCAAGATCGACAACGATTACAGAGAGCGCTACGGAAAGATTCTCGAGACATACAGCCCGGATAAGAATGTGGCGAACGCATTCAAATATAATTCCGGCCAGTATTAATTCGGAATAAGACTGTAATTGTGAAAAAAGCTGCCGCTGGTACAAATATCTGCGGCAGCTTTTTAGCATAAGGCTAAAGCGCAGCGCACATCATCCATCGCGGAAGCCGGAAGGAGAATGAATATGAAGTATGACGTAATTATTATAGGCGCCGGTCCGGGCGGAATTTTTTCGGCCTACGAACTGGTGCGGTTAAATGAGAATCTCAAAATTGCCGTCTTTGAATCGGGTTACCCGTTAGAAAAAAGGCACTGTCCCATCGACGGCAAAAAGGTAAAGTCCTGCATCAAGTGTCCTACCTGCGCGATCATGAGCGGCTTCGGGGGCGCCGGCGCTTTTTCTGACGGAAAATATAACATTACCAACGACTTTGGCGGCACTCTCTACGAGCATATCGGCCGAAAGGAATCTCTGGATCTGATGCGTTATGTGGATGAGATAAATGTCTCTCACGGCGGGGAAAGCACGAGGATGTTTTCAACCTCCGGAACCCGTTTCAAGACTATCTGCATTCAAAACAAATTAAAGCTGTTAGATGCGTCCGTGCGCCATCTCGGCACGGATATCAACTATATTGTGCTGGAAAATCTGTATAAAGAATTGAAGGATAAAGTCGATTTCTATTTTCAGACCCCGGTGGAAGAGATCCGGAGGGAAGGTGAGCTTTACCGAATCCTCTGCAAAGATCAAAGTTATGAGTGCGATCAGTGCATCATTTCCGTGGGGAGAAGCGGCAGTAAATGGATGGAAACCGTATGCCGAAGTTTGGATATCGAGACCAAATCAAACCGGGTGGATATCGGCGTCCGGATGGAACTTCCCGCCGTTATTTTTGCCCACCTGACCGATGAATTGTATGAGAGCAAGATCGTCTACCGCACAGAAAAATTTGAAGATAAAGTACGTACCTTCTGCATGAATCCTTACGGTATCGTGGTCAATGAAAATACCAACGGCATCATCACCGTGAACGGACACAGCTACGAAGGGGAGGAGAAGCGGACGGAAAATACAAATTTCGCCCTGTTAGTGGCAAAACATTTTTCCGAGCCTTTCAAGGACAGCAACGGGTACGGTGAGAGCATCGCCAGACTCTCCAATATGCTTGGAGGAGGCGTCATCGTACAGCGTTTCGGAGATCTGGTCCGCGGCAGAAGGACCAACGAAAACCGCCTTGCGGAGAGCACCGTTGTTCCCACCCTTGCTGCAACCCCCGGCGATCTGAGTCTGGTATTGCCGAAACGTATTCTGGACGGTATTATCGAGATGGTCTATGCGCTCGATAAAATCGCCCCCGGCACAGCCAACGACGATACCCTGCTCTACGGTGTGGAAGTCAAATTCTATAACATGGAAGTTGATATAGACGAACATTTGGAAACCAGATATAATGGTCTTTATATTATCGGGGACGGAAGCGGCGTAACCCACTCCCTGTCCCACGCGTCGGCCAGCGGCGTCTATGTTGCAAGGCGGATCGCCGGAAGCGCGGAAACTGAAAATTGAGAAAGCTTACAAAACAAGAAAGGCAGGCAGCACAATGAACACAGCAACCTTAATCGAATTAGGCGGTTATCTTGGCTCCACATTAGTAGTCGTTTCCATGCTGATGTCCTCGGTCGTAAAATTGAGAGTCATCAACACCATAGGCAGCATTATCTCCGCGACCTACGCGCTGATCATCCACTCCTATCCTCTGGCGCTCATGAATATATGCCTGATCATCATCAACTGTTATAATCTCGCGAAGCTGTTGAAATCCAAACAGCAGTATGACTTGATCTCCGTTGGCACACAGGACGCATTTCTCTCCTATTTTATTGATCATTACAGAGAGGATATCCGGAATTTCTTTCAGGAGACAGACACCGCGCTCTCTGCCTCAGACAAAGCTTATATTGTCTGCTGCGACGGAGCTCCGGCAGGACTTCTTCTCGGAAAGATAAAAGAAGCGGGCGTTTTGGAAATCTCTGTGGATTATTCAACCCCCACATACCGTGACTGTTCTGTGGGAAAATACCTGTACGGCAGACTGCCCGAACAAGGGATTCGTACATTGCTTTATGCCGGAAAATCAAAAAAGCATGAAGAATACCTTTTAAAAATGGGATTTATACCTGAAAACGGCGTCTATAAAAAGATTTTGGCATAGCGGCAGCAGGAACTTTACATCAATTCTTTTATTTTTTGTTTGATTGCAGGCGAATGCTGCGTTATAATATAGAAATCGTATCCGCAAAAGATACGGAATTGAGAAAGGTTCTTTAAATACTGCTATGAAAAAAACAAACATACTAGATGATATCAAACGAACTATCCTGATCGTTGCCGCCGCCCTGTTAATGGCCATGAACATCAAAAGTTTTGTGCGGGCAGGAGATCTGCTGCCCGGCGGCTTTAACGGTCTGACCTTGTTGATCCAGCAGATTGCAAGGCATTTCTGGGATGTCACCCTTTCCTATTCTCTGGTCAATTTTTCCTTAAATGCCATTCCGGTCCTCATCAGTTATAAATATATCGGAAAAAAATTCACCGGATATTCCTGTCTGATGATCGTGCTGACCGGCATTTTTACGGATATTCTTTCCGGTTTCCAGATGACTGACGACATCCTGCTTGCAGCTGTATTCGGCGGCATCTTAAACGCCTGCGCAATCTCTCTGTGCCTCTACGCTCACGCCACCAGCGGCGGCACCGATTTTATCGCCATTTTCTTTTCGGAGAAATTCGGTATTGAGACATGGAATTATATTTTTATAGGGAACTGTATCATTCTGGCGATTGCAGGATATCTGTTCGACTGGAATGAAGCGCTTTATTCCATTATATTCCAGTACACTTCCACTCAGGTGCTGCACCTTTTGTACAAGCGCTACCAGAAACAGACGCTGCTTATCATCACTTCCAAACCTGATGATATCTACGAAGAGATCCGCGAGGAGACCAACCACGACGCTACTCTCTTTAAAGGAATAGGCTGTTATAAAAAGCAGGAATGCAATATGTTGTACTCTGTTGTGGGTAAGGACGAGATCAAGCCGATCACTAAAAAAATACGGCAGATCGATCCGAATGCATTTATCAATGCAATGAACACCCAGCATATCACCGGGCGATTTTATCAAAGACCCAATGACTGAGAAAAGGTCCATCCTATGATAGACCTTTTCTCCGCGTTCCGTTCTGCCCTGTCTCCTGAAAAGTTTCCCGGAGTTTTATACTTTAAACCGATACCCTACCCCCCAGATCGTCTCGATGTACTGGGGCTTTGAAGTATCAAATTCAATTTTTTCCCTGATTTTCTTGATATGCACTGTCACGGTGGCAATATCACCGATGGAATCCATGTCCCATATCTCTCTGAACAATTCTTCCTTTGTGTAAACATGATTCGGGTTTTCCGCCAAAAACGTCAGCAGATCGAATTCCTTTGTCGTAAAGGTTTTTTCTTCCCCATCTATCCACACCCGTCTGGCCGTCTTGTCGATCTTAATGCCCCGGATCTCTACAACGTCGTTGGTTTTTTGTGCAGAACCCACCAGTCTGTCATATCGGGACATATGAGCCTTCACTCTGGCCACAAGTTCGCTTGGGCTGAAAGGTTTTGTCATATAATCGTCCGCACCCAACCCAAGACCTCTGATCTTATCGATATCGTCCTTTTTCGCCGACACCATCAGAATTGGAATATCTTTCTTTTCCCGGATCTTCCGGCACACCTCAAATCCGTCAATACCGGGCAGCATCAAATCTAATATCACCAGATCAAAGTTCTCCGCCAGCGCTATGGCCAGTCCGCTGTCCCCGCTGTTTTCAATGTGCACCTGAAAGTCGCTCAGTTCCAGATAGTCCTTCTCCAGATCCGCAATAGATTCTTCGTCCTCGATGATCAAAATCCTGCTCATATCATACCTGCCTTTCCATCATTTTTTGCCTTCCCGCTTCCGCCCGTCAAGTCAGACTTTCTCTTGCGTCCGCCCTCCGGCACTCCCTCATCTATGTCAACGCTTTTTATGTCCTGTTTTATCTCCTCATATTTTCTCAAAACAATATGCATACAGGTTCCTTCGCCCTCTCTGCTGGTGGCCCAGATATAGCCCCCATGATCCTCCACGATCTTTTTCACAATGGAGAGACCAATGCCGCTGCCTCCCTTCATGGAATTGCGGGAAGCATCGGTCCTGTAAAATCTTTCAAATATCTTCGGCAGATCCCTCTGAGCAATACCCCTGCCGTTGTCCTCGATCTCAATGCGGATGGCGTCAATTTCATCCAAAATCCGGATATCGATCATTCCGGGTTTTTTATCCTGATATTTCACGCTGTTGCTGATAATATTATTTACCACTCTCTTTAACTGTTCCGGATCAGCGATCACCATCGTCTCCGGCGATACCAGATTAGAGTAGCTCAATTCAATATCCTCCGATTCCAGATCAAGTCCCACATCCTCCAAGCAATCCTGAAAATAGTCCGCCACATTCAGCCTATGAAAATTGTAGGGGATCCGGTTAGTGTCAATGCCTGAATACAGAGCCAGCTCATTGATCAGGCGGTCCATGTCATTAGCCTTATTATAGATGGTTCTGATATATTTATCCATTTTCTCCGGCGTGTTGGCTATACCGTCCATAATTCCTTCCACATAACCTTTGATAGCCGTGATCGGTGTTTTTAAGTCATGAGAAATATTTGAGATCAACTCTTTATTCTGATTTTCCCGCTGTAGTTTCTCTTCGATGGACTCTTTGAGGCGAAGCCGCATGTCTTCATAATTTACGGCAAGTTCCGCCATCTCCCCCTTTTGTTTCTCGCCGGGGGCGCGCACCTGATAATCCAAATTTCCTTCCGCTATATTTTTCATTGCAATGTTCAGTTCCTGCACCGGGTTAAAAACGCTGGAATAGATCCAAACGCTCAGAATAAGCGCTGTAAATATAAGGATAACCGCAATAGCCACCGCCATAGAAATGAAAAAATCCGGCGCAATCAAATCATTAAAATACAGATACGCCTCAGGATCCACAGAAAACCTTATCTGCTGCCCTCTGATTGCCTCACCGATAAGCCCAAACGCAACTGCTGTCAGGATGAGCGGCACAAATATCATGACCAAAAATGCGATCCACAATCTTGTTTTTAATTTCATTTTTATCTCCAGATGAAAAGTTAGTGTCGATATTATACCACATTTTACCGCCCTTTTTTGTAAAAAGAGAAGAATAATCTTCTTAAAAAAATATAAACATATATAGGGGTGTTGACAAGAGCCAAAATTATGATATATTAAAATAGTAATCATTCCTATTTTGAGGAGATATCATGGCACTGAAGTACAGCAGACAGCGGGAATTTATTAAAGAAAATCTTATAAATAGAGAAGATCACCCCACGGCGGACATGATCTATATGGATGTCCGGGAAGCCTTTCCCAACATCAGTCTCGGCACCGTCTACCGCAATCTTCAGCTTTTGACGGACATCGGTGAGATCCAGAAGCTGAATGTGGGAGACGGCGTGGATCATTTTGACGCCAAGACTTTTCCCCATTATCATTTTATCTGCAGTGAATGCGGAAGTGTGATCGATCTGCAGATGGACAACATCGAAACTATAAAGGATATTGCCGGCGTCAACTTTGACGGACAGATTGCCGGACACATCACCTATTTTTACGGCGTGTGCGGGAACTGCTGCAAGAAAGAAGCCACCAAATGATTTAAAGCCGGCTATTTTCCGGTTTAAATAAAAGCATAAAAATATAACAAGAAAAAGGAGATTGAAGTTATGAAATTTGTATGTCAGGTATGCGGTTATGTTCACGAAGGAGATCAGGCTCCCGAGAAGTGCCCTCAGTGTAATGCTCCCGCTGAAAAGTTCACAGCTCAGAGCGGCGAAATGTCTTGGGCAGCAGAGCATGTAGTGGGCGTAGCTAAAGGGGTTTCCGAGGACATTCTGGAAGATTTGAGAGCAAACTTTAACGGCGAATGCTGCGAAGTCGGTATGTATCTCGCTATGGCAAGAGTTGCTCACAGAGAAGGTTATCCGGAAATCGGTCTCTACTGGGAAAAGGCTGCTTACGAAGAGGCTGAACATGCTGCTAAATTCGCAGAGCTGTTAGGCGAAGTTGTGACAGATTCCACAAAGAAGAACCTCGAGATGAGAGTGGAAGCTGAAAACGGCGCTACCGCCGGCAAGTTTGATCTTGCAAAGAGAGCAAAAGCTGCTAACCTTGATGCAATCCATGACACCGTTCATGAGATGGCTCGTGACGAGGCTAGACACGGCAAGGCATTCGAAGGACTTCTCAAGAGATACTTCGGCTAATCTGTCCTTGCAAATTTTGCCGGAAAAGAATATACTTTAAGGGACGTTTCATATAGTTAATACAAAAGAAAAGGAGATTCTATTATGGACAAGTATTTTTGCAATCCCTGCGGTTACAACTACGATCCTGCAAAGGGAGATCCTGAACATGGTATTGCTCCCGGAACAGCTTTTACGGATCTGCCGGACGACTGGGTATGCCCCATCTGCGGTATTGACAAATCCATGTTTAAGAAAGTCGTAGAGACTCCGTAAAAAAGTTATCAACAAAATTGTCTGACAGCAGGATTTACTTCCTGCTGTCATTTTCTGTAATAATAAATTAGTTTGATCTCGTTGTTTTGTTGTATAAAATTTACAATCCAACGCAGGCACGTTTTCACTGCGGCTCGACCGCAGCGGACACATAAGGCACCAAAATACGGTGCCTAAGTGCCGGCGGTCTCACAGCGCCTGCTTATGGATAGGTAAATTTTATACAAGAAATACTCGAGAAAACAAAGTTTCACAATTGCCAAAATTAGTTTGATTTTAGAGAGGAACCGTTTTACCGATGCCGGATATAAGACAGACAAACACCGCACAGGATATTCCAAAAACTACAGAACAGGAAAAGCAGAAAAAGATTCCTGCCGGCTTCCGCCTATACCTTATGTTTGGCGCCGTAATCGGCGCTTTACTTCTCGTCTATTTTCTGGTCGGGCTTCATTACAGGAATGTGTTCTTCCCCTCCACGATCGTCAACGGCATCAATGTGTCAGGTCTGACGCCTCCGCAGGTTCAGGATCTGTTAAATGCGGAAGCTGCCGCCTACATATTGACAATAAAAGAGGACGGTGAAAAATCCGAGCAGATCTTCGGCAGCGAGATTGGGCTTTACGTCAGAAATGAGAGTACCCTGCAGGATATTCTCCAAAATCAGAATATCCTCACTTGGCCTTTTCAGATTTTTCAGCCTAAAGAATACTCTCTGGAAATCTCCCACGATGAGGAAAAATTTCTTTCTGCAGCAAATGCGTTATCCTGCATGGATAAAAAGAACTGGATCCCTCCTCAGGACGCCTATATTACCTATGAGAAAGAGGGCGGCTATAAAATCGTTCCCGAACTTCCCGGAAGCGAACTTCTCACCGACGACTTTTTTGAGGCCGCAAGAACCGCGGTGGATCACATGGAAGATATTCTTTCTCTTCGGGAGGCCGGCGTTTACAGATCTCCAAACATCCTTGCCGATAACGCTGATTTAGCCGAGCAGTTTGCCCTTCTGCAGCCATATTCTGACATGAGTGTCACTTATCTGTTTGGTGATCAAACCGAGGTTCTGGAGAGCGACACTATTGCGGAATGGATCTCTTTAAACAAAAGCGGTAAACTGACCATCGACGAAGAGGCCGCTACAGAATTTATAAAAGAACTCGCCAAAAAATACAATACCGCCTATATGTCCAAAACACTGGAAACTTCCTACGGGGAGACAGTGACTGTAAAAGGCGGCTTTTACGGCTGGCATATCGATAAGGCGGCAGAACTTGAAGAACTTCTAAACGTCATCCGCGACGGAAAAAGCGTTTCCAAAGAGCCTGTTTATCTGCTGCGCGCCGCCAGCCACGGTGAGACCGATTACGGCGATACCTATGTGGAGATCAATCTCACAGCACAGCACTTATTCTACTATAAAGACGGGGAATTATTGATCGAGTCCGACTTTGTATCGGGAAATCCGGCTAAGGGCAACGCAACTCCGGCGGGCGCTTACGCCATTACCTATACAGAACGCAACGCCACGCTGAAAGGCCAAAATTACAGGACTCCTGTCTCCTACTGGATGCCTTTTAACGCAAATATCGGGATGCATGACAGTACATGGCGTTCTTCTTTCGGCGGCCGTATCTACCAGACGAACGGCTCCCACGGCTGCATCAATCTTCCTCCCGCCGTGGCGAAAACGATTTTTGAAAATATTGAGAAAGGGGTTCCTGTTTTGTGTTATCACTTGGAGGGAACGGAACAAAAACCTGCATCAGAAGATCATTCCGATACTGATCCTTCCGATGACAATGCTCCTGATGAAAGCGTCGACGATAATACTTTCGCCGCCGACGTTTCATCCAATGATGTTTCGTCCAATGATATACCCGCTGACGGGCAGGCGTCGCAGGAATGATTTAACAGATGATGGACAAAAGTTTTCTTCTGTTTTCAATCCGCACCACATTTTCCTCACCGCCGAACTCTCCGTCTAATGTCCATGCGATCTTTTCCTCGGAACGTATTATTATTTTTGATGTTTTTCTGTAAATAATATGCTGGTTATTCTCCGGTTTCTCCGCCAACAGGGAAATTCCGATCTCATTTAACGCAGCGAGAGTTTTCGGCATTTTGACAAGCACGATCTCAAACAGCCCGTCGTCCAGCGCGGTATCCGAAGGCAGGATATTTTTAAAGCCGCCGATGGACAGGGAATTTGTGACCATGCCGAGAATAAAATCGTCCTCCATCACCTCTTCGTCCAGTTCCGCTGTCATATGATATTTCTTTAAATCCGTAATACTTTTGATTCCCTCCAAAATATAAGCAGCATGCCCCAGCAGATTTTTTGCCCTCTGCGGCGTCGTGTAGGATACTTTCGTAAAAAGCCCGAAAGCCGCCGCATACAGAAAATATCTGGATGTGTTAAACCGCCCCAGATCTATCTTTTTCGGTGTGCCTTCCACCGTATTCCGCAAACGCGTGTCTTCATCCCCCGAAAGGCCGAGGCTGTAGGCAAAATCATTTGTGGAACCCGATGGAATATAGGCGATCTCCGCCGGCAGATTCTTCCCTATGAAAAAGGAAGCGGTTATATTTAACGTTCCGTCGCCGCCGCTGCACACAATCAGATCATATGATTTGAAATCTATACTATTTGCACAATCTTCCAGACGATTTACAAGACAAACCGTCACAAGATAATCGTGGCTGTCATAAAATTCCACCGCTTTCTGTAAGCTGATTCTGGTTTTTGTCATACCGGACACAGGGTTATAAATAAGCAGAAGTTTTTTCATCTCTCCACCTCCCGAATTCTGTTATAGTATATCCTTTATCTCTTTGTTCGTCAATCTATCTCACCGCCCCGATCAGCAGATAAATTAACGTCGCGCAAAGTCCGATAGAGAATAAGATCAGCCCGTAGGACAAGCTTCTTGTAATCAGATAGCCGGTCTCCCTGATCCTCCAGTATTCCATTGCCAGTTTATGCCTGTAATCTGTATCTTTCGGATGCTTCCGCCAAAAACTCCGGTTCATGATCCTGCACAAAATATTCGCTGCGCTTCCCAGAACATAGGTAACCCCGTTTCCCTCTTTCAGCTCGCCCATCTTTGAGTAATCCCGATAGATCGTTTTCCGGAGGATCACCACAACGGCATCCACAAGCGTGTCAAGCAGCCCTGCGGCGACGCCTCCCGCCTTTATCAGGAATTTTGCGGACGTATCGATCATCCCGTCCAAAATCCTGCAGATACCGCCGCAGACAGCCGGCAGTGCAACAAGCAGGAGAGGCCGATACAGATACTCTTCCAAATCCAAAAACTTCGGCCATCTGTCCACGTACACGCTCCCCTCTTTTTCCTTCGTCTCTTTCAACATCCAGCCCCGTCCCACCGTAAAATAAAGCAGCCCGCCGATGACAATGGATGTCAGGCCCCCTTTCAGATTGCCGAAACTGAAATAAGAAACTCTTTCCCCGGCTCCCGCAAGCCCCATAAACCCCTGCCCCAGATCCGCAAGTTTGTTCATCGTTCCTCCGGAAAGCATACCCATAACCGGAAATAACAGACTTGCCCCGAGCAGCGCACCGGCGCTCAAGGGACTCATATATCGTTTCTGTCCGTCGTATTTTTCCTGCAGCGCCGCATCCGCGTTTTTTTCCACAAAAACAGCCGCAAACAATTTCGTCATGTAAGCCACCGTCAGACCGCCGCTGATCAAAAACGCCCACTCTACCGCTTTCATTCCTCCTGCGGTAAAAAATATGGCCGCTCCGGGGTTTTCCGTCAACACTTCCGCATATTCCACAATGCTCTCGTGCAGCAGTGTCTTGCTGATATAACCACTGAACAAGGGCATCCCGCCGATTCCCAGCGCTCCCATCAGATAAATAAAGGCGAGCATCGGTTTTTTGCGCCCAAATCCCCTGATCTCATTTAAGTCCAGCTTGTGCAGATTCATATAGATGACGCCGGCCGCCATAAACAACACTAACTTAAACAGAGAATGATTTACCATGTGGAGAAAGCTTCCACGCACCGCCAGTGCATTCTCCTCCCCCAACAGACCCTGCATGCCGATTCCCACAAGAATAAACCCGATCTGGGACACCGAAGAACAGGCAAGTGTCCGCTTAAAATCTATGGAAAACAGCGCGAGCAGCGCGCCGAGCGTCATCGTCAGCACGCCGAGCATCAAAATAAACGTCCCCCACACTCCGTCATGCAGGAAAATCTTACAGCATATCACAAGCACCCCGAATATACCGGTTTTCGTCAAAATGCCGGACAAAAGAGCGCTGGCAGGCGCCGGTGCCACAGGATGCGCTTTGGGAAGCCAAATATGAAGCGGAAACACACCGGCCTTCGCCCCAAAACCGAACAACATGCACAGAGCTGCCGCATATACATTTTTCCCCTGACAGGCCCCATACAGTTCATCGATCCTAAGGGTACCCGCCTGATAGTACAAAAGAAACAGTCCAAACAGCATCACTAACCCGCCGATCACTGCCACCGCCAGATAGGTTGCCGCCGCCCGCAGCGATTCCCTCCTCTCGTCCTGAGCCACCCAGACATAGGAGGCAAGAGACATCACTTCAAAAAATACGAACGTCGTATACAGATCCGCCGACAAAAAAATCGCTTCCGTCGCGCCGAGGGTGATCAGCTGAAACAGATAATACCGGTTTCTGTTCCGGTAATGCCTGAAATACTCTATGGAAAACAAGGAAGTCCCCATCCACATGAAAGCCGCAATACACACATAGACCGCCCGAAAGCCATCCACCGTAAAGGAAAGCCCCATGCCGCAGATTTCTGACATCTCTGTCATATTTTCTCTCTGACCGCCGATGAGATACTGCAGCAACAGCATAACCGCCAGCACAAACTCCAAAATCGCTATGCCGCTTACAAGGTAATCTCTATATTTTTTGTTTTTTCTGCCCGTCAAATAAGATGCCGCCGCTCCGGCCACCGGTAAAAAGATAAGACTATCTATCAAACCCGTCATGAATTTTCTCCTTATTCCGCCTAATACATCCCGTCGGCAATATCTCTGAAAAACCGCACCAAAGGCCCCGAGAAGATGCCGAGCATCAAAATGCTCGCCGAAAATACTAAAAGAGGCAGGCACATTTTCCACCCGGGATCCGACACTCCCGAAAGCTTACCGTAATCGAAATCTCTCTTAGGCAAAAAAGCTCTGATCACCGCATTCATCATATATAATGCCGTCAAAAGCGCGGAGATCAAAAGGCAGGCAATGCCGAAATAAGCCTGCACATTCATGCTCTCCACCGCCGCGCCCGCCAGATTCCATTTACTGATAAAACCGGCAAGCCCGGGTACGCCCATCAGCCCCAGAGCAGACACGGTAAAACAGCCAAACACCACAGGCATCTTTCTGCCCATGCCGTCCATCTCATAGATATGACTCTTTCCCGTCCTCTGCATAAACGCTCCGGCGCAAAAAAACGCGTTAATCTTCATCACCGCATGAAAGACCAGATGACACAGCGCTCCTGCAAGTCCAAGAGGCGTCATGATGGAAATCCCAAAGATCACATAAGACAGATTGCTGACCGTGGACCAAGCGAGCCGCCTCTTGATGTGCGTCTCCTTTAAGGCCATGCTGCATCCGTAAACGATCGTAAACATGGCAAAGCCCATCACCACATTCTGTACCCATGTCCCCCGCAGGAAGGATGTCCCGAAACTGTAATAAGTCAGCCGGATCATCGCAAAAACCCCCGCTTTGACAACCGCCACCGCGTGGAGCAGAGCCGTCACCGGCGTCGGCGCAACACCGGCGTCCGGCAGCCATGAACTCAAGGGCCAAATGGCGGCCTTCACGCCAAATCCCATAAAGGCTAACAGATACACCCACAGCAGCAGATTCTTTTTGTCTCCTATCAGCGCCATATTTAACACACCGCCCATCTGAAATTCGCAAGTTACGCCGTAGATCAGCACGAAGACCAGTCCGATCATGGCGAAAGCAGCGCCGCCGATGGAATAATACAGATATTTCCTTGCCGCCAAAACCGCCTCCCGCTTTAAGGTATGCAGCACAAGGGGCACTGTGGACAACGTCAACAGTTCATAAAAGAAATACATAGACAACAGATCGGAAGCAAAAGCGATACCTAACGTGATGCCGTAAGTAATACTGTAAAACATAAAAAATATTTTTTCCCGCTCCTCATGTTCCATATATTCAAAAGAATACAGCACCGCAAGCGGCCACAAAAGAGACACTAACCCTGCAAAAACCATCGACATGCCGTCGATCTTAAAAGAGATGGAAAGATCTTCCACAAAGTGGATAATGTGAAAGACTTCCGTCGTCCCGTTTAAAAGCAGCTTCCATACAAGAGCGGAGGTTGCCAGCACAATGATTTCCAGATACCACATCATTGTCTTTCTGTTTTGAAAAGGGAGAAGAGGCGTCAATACCCCGCCGATGATCGGCAAAAAAATTGTCGCCAAAATCCAGTATTCACTCATGTTTGCTCTCCATATATCATTTCTACAATACCGTATTTACAATTCCTCCGATAAATTCTGTCAGCGGATTCGGAAAAATACCTAACAACAGCGAAAGCGCCGCCAGTATGAGTAACGGTATAAGCATCCGGAGGTTTGGTTCCTTCTTCTGCAGGTTTTCATAATCAAAGTCTGCTCCCGGCAAAAAACCTTTTACGGTGACAGGCAGCAGATACCCTGCCGTCAAAAGCGCAGACAGCAGCAGTACCGCCGGTCCAAGCCATGTGAAGATACCCGTGCCGGAAGATAAAGCGCCCTCGGCCAAATACCATTTACTGATGAAGCCGCTTGCCGGAGGAATGCCGATCAGGGCTAACGAGGCAAACGTATAGCACCATATCGTGACGGGCATCTCCTTACCGATTCCCGTCAGCTCATCCACGTTTGTTTTCCCGGTTTTATAGATGACAGCTCCGGCGGACAAAAACAACGCCGCTTTGATAAACCCATGGAATACCATATGGAGCATGGCTCCCGTCATGGCCGAAGGCTCAAGCAGGGCAAGACCGAAAAGAATATAGGACACCTGACTGACCGTAGAATAAGCCAACCTTTTCTTCATGATTTTTTCCCGGTACGCCAGCATGGAACCCATGAAGATCGTGATCAGGGCAAGGGATATCCAAACTGTCTGCACCCATGTCCCTCTGATAAAGGAGGCTCCGAATATAAAATATATCGTGCGGATCACGCCAAGCACTCCTGCCTTGACGATCAGACCGGAGAGAGCCGCACTGGCAGGCGCGGGCGCCACCGGATGAGCCGTCGGGAGCCATGCGTGCATCGGAAACATTCCCGCCTTCACGCCGAATCCGAGGATCATAAAAAATACTATGACAAGCAGCGATTTTTCATTGCCCGCAGCTAACGCTGCATTCAGAGAACCGCCCGCCGTAAACTGAAAAGTCGCCGCATATTTGTTTAAGAAAAACAGACCCATCAGCACCATGTATGCGCCGCAGAGGGAATAAAACAGATACTTCAAGCCGCCCATCACCGCTTCCTTTGTTTTAGTGTGCAGCACAAGGGGCACGGAAAACAGAGTCATCAATTCATAAAACAGGTAAAAGGTCACGATATTTCCCGCGAAACTGAGCGCTAACAGCACCCCGAAAGTCATCAAATAAAAGCCGAAATAACGTTTCTCCTCCTTTTCATGCTTCATGTATTCAAAGGAGTAAAGTCCCGCCAGAATCCACACGATCGTTACGATCACCGCAAAGATCCGGCCCAGATCATCCGGGCAGAAATAAATCTCTAACTTGTCCCCCAGACTAAACAGCCGGACGCCGCTTTGAACGGATCCAACCGTAAAACATGCCAGAATGCCGGTGAGAAAAAGCCCGGCTCCCGTCACGCAAAGGAGGCTCTTTCTCGAGGAAAACTCCGGCGCAAGTAAGACTGCCGCCCCGAGAAGTATAGGGAAAAATATGGCCGTTAACAGCAGTATCGACGTGTTCATCATTCTAATAACCATGTCCTTTCCATTTGTCTATGCAAAATTTGCAAGCCCCGTTTCGATCAGATGAATGATCGGTTGGGAACTCATACCTAAGATCAGATTGAGGATCACAAACAGGATGATCGTCAGCGTATACAGTTTCTGTTCTTTCCAACATACACTGTAATACCCTTTTTCCTCCACTACAGACTGCTTCTCCGGCGTATAGACGCGGATCACCGTCTTCAGGAAATAGATCGCGTTCAAAATCGTGCTGACCGCCAGTATGATCACCGTGGGAAACATCTTCCAAGTGGGATTGATGATGGCCGCCTTCGCAAACAAAAGCTTGCTGACAAAACCGGAAAAGATCGGAATCCCCACCATGGAGAGGGAGCCTACCGCAAAGCCCACCCCCGCTATCTTATTGCGATATGCGGAACCGTTCAGCGCAAAAAAACTCCTGCTGCCACCTGACACATCTGTCAGTCCTATGGCGCTGATAAACAACAGAGATTTCGTGGCCGCATGGACAAGAATATGGTAAACGCTGGCCACCATGCCTTCGTTTGTCCCGAGGCCGAAACCCATATAAATATAGCCGATTTGAGCCACCGAAGAAAACGCGATCATCCTTCTGATATCTTTCTCACCGATAGCGCTGAAAGAACCGAACAGCATACCGCACAGTCCAAATATAAAGAGAACGCCGATAATGTGGCTGCCGTAAATAATGTCTAACCCGATTACCCTGTAAAAAATTTTAATCAACAGAAAAATATAGCCCTTTGATACCAGCGAAGACAGCATCGCCGCCGAGGACACTGTGGAATAACCGTAGGCGTCCGGCAGCCATGCATGGCAGGGATACAGAGCGCTTTTGATTGCAAGACCGATGGTCATGATCCCCACCGTCACGAGCATCGGAATCCGGTACGTACCGTCCGCCATGATCTCCGCCATAACCTGACTGATATTGCTCATCAGCAGATGACCGGTGAGATCATACAACATGCAGATCCCCATTAACAAAAGGCCGGAACCCAGAAGACTCATGATCATGTAGCGGACTGCCGCCTCGATAGTCCTTCCGTTCTGCCTGATCATGATCAGACCGCAGGCGGCGATCGTATTGATCTCCACAAAGACATAGGCCGTAAACAGGTCGTTGGTATAGACAAGCGCAAGCAGCGAACTGAGCATCATGTCCACTAAAATGTAGTAGATATTATGCTTAGAATACTCCACCTCATCGAACAGTTTCTTTCTGCCCCCGGTCATGGAAAGAAGCATGACTATACTAAAAAACATGGCCATGCCGGCCTCCAGCGCCCCCGCCCGGAGTTCATTGCCCCAAGGCGCAGGAAAGTGCCCCATCATAAAGATATAACTGCCTGTTCCTGTCCTGCAAAGATAAGCAAGCAGTGCCCCCGACATCCCGCAGACCGCAAGAATCACCGCCGTATTCAGGCGTTTCGCCCATTTCTCGGATAGAACGGAGGATACAATGCCGGAAAACATGGAAATCATAATGGAAAAAAAGGGCACATTTTGTATAAAATCCATCAAAGCCCCTCCTTCCTGAGCTGTATGGATATCTCATCCAGATCCAACGTATGATAGCGTCTGTAGAGGCGCACGGTGAGCGAAAGCATCAACGCAGTCACCGAAACAGACACCACGATGCCCGTCAGCACAAGACCGCTGGGAATCGGGTTGATATAGGCCTCCACATCCTGCACGCCGTCTGTCACGATCGGCGCCATCCTGCCGGTGATATACCCTTTCTCCGCCAAAAACAGATAGACCGCCGTATCCATGATGTTTAAGCCGATGATCTTTTTGATCAGATTTTTCTGAATCAACAGATTCGCAAAACCGATGCCAAAAAGTAAAATGGCCACCTCTTCCCCGTAATTCAACAAAAAGTTTGTCTCAGCCATCTTCAGAATCCTCCTTTGCGGAACAACGCGAAAAAGGCGTACATCGTGCAGGCAACCACCAGCCCCACACAGATATTGAGGGGCAGGATCAGACCGCTGCTCAATATATTCCCCGGAGTTCCCAGAGGAATTCCGCTCTCCAGATGATGGGCGCCGGTATAGAACGAATAACTTTTCGCCAGACAATAAAAACTTAACGCCGAGAAACTGATCCATTTATAGGTCTTTGCGGTGAAAAATCGCTCTGTTTTCTCGAAACCGAAAGCGTTCAAATACAAGATCAGCCCAGCGCCGATGATAGCTCCGCCTGAAAACCCGCCGCCCGGTGAAAGGTGGCCGTTCAATATCACATAGATCCCAAACAGAATAATGAACGGGACTAATACCGTGGCCGCCGTCTGCAATATCTTATCATTTTTCGGTTCATAGAAACTGTCCCGCTTCTCCTCTTCCTCCGCGCTGCCTTTCCCTTTCATTTTATCGTTCCTCATCAGGATAAGCACGGTGCAGGTCGCTATAAACAGTACGTTGGATTCCCCGAACGTGTCAAACGCGCGATAATCTAAAATCATGCCCGTCACAATATTTACCGCACCGGTATCCTGCAGGCCGTCCTCGATATATTTTGCGGCAACTTCATTGTGGGCAGGATTTTCCCCATTGCCCACCGGCGGCAGATAAGCCACCGTGATGAGCAGCAGCGCCGTCAATGTCACACAGCAGATAAACGCTGCCGCTTTGTAGAACTTCCGAAACAGCGTATACTGGCTGTTATTTGCCACGTCGTGAACCCGCCTGAGCACAGAAATGATCTCTTCCTGATGTTCCCGCAGCAATTCCTCGCTCTCCTCTTTCTGCACTTCCTCCCCGATCTCCACGTTGTTCAGATACGGGTCTTTGATCCCGTTCACCCACTGCTTAAACGCGCCCACCGGCCGTCTGCCGTATTCATCCTCAGAAAGCAGTCTACTCATAATCCTCCTCGTCCTCCTCTCTGATCGCGTGGATTTTTTTAAGCGTCGCAAAAAACAGCACGCTTGTAACGCCCGCACCCACCGCCGCTTCCGTGATGGCAAGATCCGGGGATTCAAGCAAGATCCAGATGATCGACATGATCAGACTGTATGACATAAATATTAAAATGGAATTTAAAAGCCGCTTTGAAAAACTCACCGACACGGCGCAGATCACTAAAAAGGCAAGTAAAATATATTGAAAAATCTGCATCTCTTTCTCCCCCATGCATCCCTGTTCCGAAAGCTTACTCTCTTTCTTTCTCTGCCGCATCCACTTCGCAGAACTGATCCAACTCCTCATCCACCGTGTATTCCAGCCTTGAGATCAAATGGGAAGACACCGGCGACGCGCACCATAAAAATATCAAAACCAACGCCAGTTTGAACGTCACGAACCGAAAACCAAACAAGATCATCAGCCCCACAAGGGACGCACCGATGCCGAGAGTATCCCCCATCGCCGCAACCTGCATCCTGTTGAGCACATACCGGAACTTAAATACACCGAAAATCTCCAGTAAAAATGTCACCGCACCCGTGATCAAAAGCCCCGTACCCAGAATAAACCTGATCCACTCCATTGTCATCTTGCCCCTTCCGCGCTCTCCGCACCGCCGCCTTTACGCGCCTCTTCCCGCTCTTTCTTCTCCAGATGCGCCCGGTGTTCTTTATATACTCCTGTATATACTTTTGTGAGTACCACCACCGCGAGGAAACTGATCATCGCATAGATCAGACAGATATCCACCAGATAATCCTCTTCCATCAGTAACGCGAGGACAGCGATGATCACCATGACGATAGTTCCCATCATGTTCACCGCCACGAGCCTGTCTGCTATCGTCGGACCAAACACCGCCCTGATGAGACAGCATACCGTAAGTAATGCCAAAATCACTAAAATAATATGAAAAATTTGGGAATATTGCTGTACAAGCTGCATCGCATTCTCCATTTCTCTCAGACCGCAGTCCCGTCCATATTTTCCATCTTTATCAACAGTTTCTCAAATACGAGATCATCGATCCCCGCCGCCATCGATCTGTCCAGACAGTGGATAATCAGTTGATCTTCCTCCAGAGAAATTGTGATCGTTCCCGGCGTCAGCGTAATGGAATTCGCAAGAATCACCCTGCCCAGCCTTGTTTTCAGGCGGGTATTATACTCTATGATCACAGGTTCCACGATCTCTTTGTCCGTAAGCACAAGGCGCATGACCTCTATATTGGATTTTACGATCTCCGTTACCAGAATTCCTGTATAGTACAAAAAGAATACGCTAAGACGCACCAGCGCCACATCCTTTTTCAGGCTGAAATCCATAAATCTGCACATGAAAAAATAGATACCGGCGCACAGAATGACACCCAGTATCGTTAGCTCCCATGTGATCTTTCCATTAAATATGAACCAGATAAGCAACAGTACTATAAACATATTTCTTCCACCGCCCTAAACAGACACACAGGCTTTCCATCCCGCAGGATCCTCAGTCTTTCGGCCGAATGATGTATTTGCAGATCGGATTTCCCTTAGCAGAAAACCGCTCCTCATATTCCGTCATAATATTGCCGGCGTTCATCCTTTCATCGTTGTGCAGGTCGTAAGTGATCTCCATGATCTCCCAGCGGGCAATCTCCGTCTGCCCGACTCCAAAATCAAATAAGTCCCTGTTATCCGTCTTAAACTCCAGATGACCGCCCTGCTTTAACAAAATCCTGTAGCGGTCAAGAAATTCCCTTGAAACCAACCGCCTTTTGGCATGCCGCTCTTTAGGCCACGGATCGGAAAAATTCAGATAGATTCTCTCCACCTCATTTTTCTCAAAATAGCGTAAAATATGCTCTGCATCCATGCGCATAAACAAAACATTTGAAATCGAATTCTCCTCCACTTTATGCATGGCTTTGAGAAGCACACTGGAATATTTCTCAATGCCCACATAATTGACTTCCGGATGCTGCGCCGCAAGTTCCGTGATAAACCGTCCCTTTCCTGTTCCTATCTCTATATGGAGAGACTGCCCGTTTCCGAAAAGTTCACTCCACTTTCCGGCGCATTCTCTCTCCTCCGGGATCACATATTCACTTACGCCGATCGCCTCTCTGGCACCGGGTATATTCCGCAGTCTCATAGCCACCTCTTTCCCGCTTTTCGCAGACTTTTCTTCCCTATTTTACTCTTTTTCTTTAAAAAGTCAACAACCGCGCCCTATCCGCCAACCCTGCCTCATTTCAATCAAATTTTCCCAGAATCTTACTGAAAAATGAAAGGAATTATGATATGATGATTTATAGGAGAAAGCAAATGATGACTTTTCAAAAGAAAAAACTCTTTTTATCTTATATTACAGCCGCTTTTTTGTCTGTATCTGTTTTGATGCAGGCTTCTTTTCCTGTCCTCGCCGCACCTGAGGACAAGGCTCAAAACAGCTTTCAGCAGGCGGCAGATGAGCGGCTTTTACTTCCAGTGCAGACAAATGACCTTCCCAGTTGGCCTAAGGGTCCCGCTGTCACGGCACAGTCTGCCATTTTAATGGAGGCCGAGACAGGCACTATCCTGTATGCCAAAAATATCCACGAAGAGCTTTATCCCGCCAGCACTACGAAGATGCTGACCTGCCTGATCGCTGCGGAGCAGTGCGCTCTGAATGAGACCGTACATTTTTCCTACGAAGCCGTAAGCGCCGTCCCTACCGACGGTTCCAACATGGGCATGGACGCGGGGGAATACCTTACATTAGAAGAATGTCTTTACGGTATCATGGTGGCTTCCGCCAATGAAGTCGCCAACGCCGTGGCAGAACATGTCGCAGGTTCTCTGGAAGATTTTGCCGAAATGATGAACGACCGGGCGGCGGAACTTGGCTGCCGGAATACGCATTTTACCAACGCCAATGGCTTGTTTGACGAAGATCATTATACAAGCGCTTATGACCTTGCCCTGATTGCAAATGCCTATTTTCAGAACGACGTGCTGCGGCGCATCGGCAACACCGCCACCTACCATTTTGTTCCTTCCGAAGGGCAGCCCGATGATTTTTATAAGACAAACAAGCACGACCTCATCAACGGAACATATTCTTACGAAGGGATCATCGGCGGCAAAACCGGCTACACCGACGACGCGAGGCAGACTCTTATCACCGGCTGCGAGCAGGCCGGCATGCGTTTGATCTGCGTCGTAATGAAAGAAGAATCCCCCGCTCAGTTTACGGATACGAGGATTCTGTTTGACTATGGCTATCAGAATTTCACAAAAGCAAATATCGCTGATCATGACAAGCGTCATATCATCAGCAATTCCAGTTTTTTCTACACCGGAAGCGATATTTTCGGCGATTCCTCGCCGATCCTTTCCATTGCTCCCGACGGATATGTGGTACTTCCCAATATGTCCGATTTTGCCGGCCTCACCTCAAAGATAGACTATGAAGCCGGGGAACTGAAAGAAAATGAGATTGCCGAGATTACATATTACTATTACGGTACGCCTGTCGGCTCGGGAAGGATCGTTTTTTCCTCCCGCAACATACTCGCCTACAGCTTTGACAGCGATGAAGAGCCGGTGAGCGGCAGGCCGGACAATGTCATTTTTATCAATATAAAAATGCTGGTGCTGATCATTTCAGGACTTACTGTTGTCACGGTCTCCTTTCTGATCCTGCACTCTGTTTTTTCCGGAAGGCCCGACTACAAACATGAACGGCAGCGCAAAAAACAGCTTCGCCGTGACAAACGCATCAGAAAAAAGGAGCGCCGTTTCGCAAAGCGCAGATGGCGGCGATAACTTTTTATTGCGTTTGCTATTTGTTTGTGATAAACTATGTGGCAGAGTATTTATGTAAGTCCACGTAGCTCAGCTGGATAGAGCACACGCCTCCTAAGCGTGGGGTCGGAGGTTCAAATCCTCTCGTGGACGCTGGAAAGCATTGAAAACACTGGATTTTTCAATGCTTTTTTACTTCCATATGCTAAAGCGCTTTTTCAATTGCATTACTTAATTTGGTTAAAGATAAATGACCAGATTTAATATTTCTGAGAAAATGCTTCAACTCACTATACCTTTTTATACTAATCTATGCTTCAGGTGTTTGTTGTTCATTTGTTATCTCAACATATTTGCTTATAAATTTTGTTTGTTTCTTATATGAAAACAAAAATAGTATTACTAAAAATATCATGGACATCCATTTCCAATTTGAGGAAACCCATTCTATCTTCCAAAGAGAAATTCGTATTATTGATACTACAATCAATAGTATAGAACTTGTCAATAATGCTCTAAAATAATTATTTGCCTCAGATAATACGTCTATCTTTGAATCTACTTTTGCTGCTCTAGTATAATTGGAATAGGATGTCTCAGAAATAAATTTGCACTTTTTTAAAAGAGGCTTCACAATTAAAGAACTGATTCTATTGACAACAAATCCCATAAAATAATAAACCATAATTCTTTCGCCAGTATTTTCAAATGGCATTGGTATTCCCAGTAACAAATTCAACGTCATTCCAAAAAACACGCCCGGTAACAAATTTGTCATAATTTGATAAGAACCTAATTTTTCAATAAAATTGCTCATACAATACCCCCATAGTCTTCTGGTAATATAATAGGTGACACCTTATTGAAAGCAATAGAAACAGCTTTCATGAATCCCTTACGTCTGTTAGAAAAAAGCAGGCGTTCCGAGAGGGAGCTATTAAAGCCAAAATCCCCAACATTACTTAGTACGGTGGACTGACGTAAATTATAATTTTTTTCCACTGTCAAAGCTTGTTTAGAAAACCAGAGTTCTATCTGTTTATTTACCTGCATCATACAATATAATATTTGCTTATTTGATGATTTTTTCCAAATACATGTATTAGCTACCACAAAATCACCCTGTGCTATCTCCTGTAAAGAACACAGTTGGTAGACTTCATCTATATGTGCCGTTATAAATGTTCCTTTTAGTCCGTCGTTGGTCATACAATAAAAAAATGGTTTAGGCATATCAGTACTTTTCTGGGTTGTCATCCATTCTGTTGCTGTTGTATCAGTAACAGAATGGATGTATTGTAATCTTGCAGACATATGATTTCTATTCACAAAAATCTTGGGATCAGAACTTACAATCCATCTCACCCAGTTTCACCCCTTGCATTTTATTGTTAGAATTACAGCCATATACATTATTAGGTATGGATACTACACCACTTTTTGTATTTAATGCTGGACTATAATGTTCGTTTTTCATGAATTCCACTAACTTATCAGAACCGCCACTAGTAGTTCCAGAGCCTGTATTATCAGATATTAGATAAGTTTTGCTATAAGAATCCTTTAAATCATTAAATATTTCTACTGCATTATCCATTTTTCCATGATGAGGAAGTTGAATTAAATCATAATTATCGAGGTTATGTAAGTAAGCTGGCGATGCATCTCCACATAGAAGAATCGTTTCCGCACTATCCAGTTTATATTTTAACTGCACACTTGCAGCATTCATTACAGTTTCCCCATCTATTTTTGTAATATTATCATCTTCTATAGCCTGTGCGACAACTGCCGCAAACTCATCTTCTGTTGGTCCAACAATACTTCCCGATAATACTTTTGTACCTATAGTAGCATTTTTTATTGTAAACCCATACTCTTGAGCTTTTTCAACAATACCTTTTATTTTATCAAAAGTTTCTAAGATATGTCGTTTTGTTGCAGGTAATGTTCTGCGCTCATCATTGAGCAGCTCCAATACCTTTCTTGCACTTTTTAAGTACAAAGAAGAGTATACAGTTACATTATATCCATTACTATATAAGTACTCCATCAAGCTATCAACTCCATCTGTATGATCACTATCGTTATGCGAAATAACAATATATACTTGGGAAACCAAAGGATTTTTTTTAAGAACTTTTTCAATCTCACCTGCATGTTCAAGATGTCCACAATCATATACTACCAAGGAAAGGCTATCATACAGTAATATGCAATCTCCAAACCTTGTATCCATGTCTCCGTTATAATGACTTAGTGCTTTCAATCTCATAATATGTCCCCCCTATTCAATATTATCTATTAAACTTCCATTCGGCTTTGACCGCAAGTAAGTGGTTCCATTGGGATTCTTGACTGCCACATAATTTTGATAACCGGGGTTCCTTTTCTCCACTTGCTGAATAGCCTGTTCAAGCTTTATCTTTCTTCCTGATTCAATGTTCACAAATTCCGTATTTAACCCTGTTTTGGATTCCTTCGAGACTTTTAATTTCATCATTTTCTCCTAATTTTAGCTACATTTAATAAAGCAGTCTTTTGTACTGCAATTACAAAATCTATAAAAACCAACAATGACCTGTTTGGGAGTTAATCGAACCTCTGTTTTGGATTGAAATCAAGAACGATAGATGATAAAATAATTTTTGTACATTTAGTGATCATCATCCATGGTCATTAACAATTCTTTAGCTGAAGTTGGCCGCTTCAGCTATTTTAATTGCCACATTCTCTCTTTCCAATCTTTCATCATTTTTTGTTTATACCACCTCCTCGCACTCCCAGATCTTTATACAGTAAATCTAGCCCCTTTGTTACCCTTCTGCAAATCAGACCAATATCCAGCGCCTGAACAAGCCCGTTGACTTCACGCCCCTTTTTGGCATATACTCTATTTGCCTTTTTAAATAAATACTTCAATTTCTCATATCCATTGGAGCCTTGAGGTTCTATATCTGAGCTTAGTTTTAAAAAACTCCTTATACCCTCTTTGTCAATCAAGAACCAATTCTCTATTGATTTTTCGGCCCTAATGTGGAGTACCTTATGTGCCCCATTATCTTTAAGAAGCTTTTCCACTTCCTTCCAGTTAATTTTGGGCCTTTGTACATAACCAAATACATCTGTATCATAGCATAGCGCAACCGTTATTTGAAATCCTTCTATCTTAGGCTTAATCTCCTTCAAAAAAATCCGATTTACCTCTTTTTTGTATCCGCCTATTCCATCTATGCTTCTATAAATCACTTTATGTTCAAGTTTTTTATCTACACGACATTCTCTTATGTATTTTACGAGAGCCTTATAAAACTCCACCTCTGTTTGTCCCTCAACAAACAAAACCAAGCACTTATTCGACTGCATCACACTCCAGATATCCTTCAATTTCGCTTTCGTTATCGGCCAACATAGAGAAAATATAATCTCCCATACCCATATCAAGAGAATCTGCGTCATCCTCAAGCATTTTCTCTTTGTTCTTCCTAAATCCGTGGAATTCGACCATCCCACCATCGCGATGTACGCCTACATAAATGCTGTCTAAATCCATAAAGCTGATTATATATGGAGAATGACTTGTAATTATTACTTTACAATCATCCAGTAAATCGGAAATTATCTGTAAGTATGTCCGGAATAAAGATGGATGAATAGAATTCTCAGGCTCTTCAATAGCTATCAAAGATATATTTCTTTCCTCTAAACTTGCCATTATGATTTTGGTTAAAATCATAAATACTCTTTTCGCTCCATCAGACATTGCTTCAAAGTCAATAAGCCTGCATAAATTTTTATAACGAACAAACAGCAAATATATGCTATCCGAAACTATAAATGGTACATCATCAGGTACAACAATAGCACCTTCACTGGAAACTTGAATTTCCCTAACAATTACATCCTCAATATCAGGAAATAAACTTTTATAGGCATCTAATAACAAATCAAATTTCCCTGAATTGATTTGTTTCAATTTTGCTATCACTCTTGGTAAACTATGTGAATCAATATAATACTCCGACCCTTTACTTATAATAGGATTTGGCATATAAAACTCTTTAGGATCAAGATTATTCTCCATATACAATTTTAAGTCATTCAGCTTTCTAATAATCTCTATATAATACAACTGATCGAACGCTTTTAACTTGTTGACAACCAATTCCACATTTCCTATCATGGTAGACGTAGTACATCTTCCGGTTTCTGAGCTCTTATAAAAGGCTTCCTGTCCCTGTCTGTTGATAAGTTGGTTATATTTTTTTCCCTTTTCATCAACCTTTACTTTGAGATATTCATTTTTAATATTTGCTTCATCCTCTCTGGTTCGCAACCATCCAAAAGTAAATCCATAAATAATACGATATTTAACAGCTTCAATTATAGTAGTCATTTCAATTTCATATCGAAAGTCTTTATCCAAAGAAGCATTATTGATTGGCATGACATTATCTAAACTCATGAGATTTTGTCTCTGCTCCTCATTATACTTCATAAAATCAATGCCAAAATCAATGCCAGATAGTACATTAGACTTACCAAAATTATTCAATGCAACCAATGAGGTAATCTTGCTAAATGCAATATTAACATTGTTTAGATTTTTGAAACCGTCCAATGCAATTCTTTGTATTTTCATAGGTAGCCTACCCTTTCTATTATTTATCAATATAATACCACCTTTCAAAAAAAAGCAATACTTTTTTTCATTTTATTTAACATTATGTCCTGTATGTGCCTTCTCATTCACAATACGCAACATTTTATATCGTTTTGTATTTATTGATTTCTATCTTAATATTAAGGACTACCATATAAAGCGTTTCAATTCACATCAATTTTTTAATATTTCGATTTTGTCTATGATCTAGTTGTCTTGCCAGATCCTGAAGCTCCCATAATACCTACGAACTACCCCTCTTGTATGGGAAATCTGACGTCCTGTATTGCTTTTACTATATTTCGAACGTTGTCTGTATCAAGTTTTCTTACAAAGTTCTACCAAAATTGTAAAAAGTGCAGAACAATATCAACCCTGCACCTCATAAATGAAATTATTGATATGGAACGTCAGGCAAAGAGTCGTTCCTATTTCAGCCGAACTTGCAGAAATTGAAATACCAATACCATTATCTGTCATTTCAATCATCATCTAATCTCCCCGCTGTTGGACATTAGCTTTTAATTTCGGCTATGTTGTCCGATATTTTACTGCATTGACGAAAAGCATTTCCAAATCCTTAATTCTGTCACGAGTTTTACTCCCGCAGGCCGGAAGCGTTTTTAGCCTCTGCAGTTTCCACTTGTCCAAAACTCTTCCATAGCTGCATTAAATTCCTTCGGTGTATCCATATTCACGCAATGTCCGGCTCCTTCAAAAATAATCACACCGCATTCCGGCTCATTTTTCTTCCACATTTCTACGGCCGACAGTTCCATGGGGATATCATACTTTCCGCAGCCAATCAGTAAAGGATATTTCCTCGGCTTTGCCTGCCGAACATTTATCATGCTATTCAAAGAAGCTAAATACATAAACGACTTTTTAGGAAATTGAATATTCATCTCATAAAAATCCTTTTGAGCCTGCAAAGTATAAGCAGATATTTTTTTATTCGACTCCGCAAACCATTTGACTGAAAACATAGCTTTCAACATCATGAGCATCTGCGATGCACCATTTTCTTTCTGCATTTTACCATCAAAATTATTTATATCATAACCGCCGAAACAAGCAAGTGATCCTACGGCTTCAGGATACCGGTTGGCAAAATCCTGAGCTAATATAGCCCCCAATGAAATCCCGACAACATGTATCTTTTCTATTTTTTCTCTTTTTAAGATTTCACTTATCCACACCGACATTTTATCTATGCTGTCGCCTTTTTGCGTTTTCGTCGACTTGCCGTGGCCTATGATATCAAGAGTAAGAATATTATATTTATCCTGAAAATAGTCAATTTGCGGTTGAAACATACTGTGATTTACAAAAGCAGCATGTATAAAAAGTACCCACTCAGCTTTTTCCTTTCTGCTGATATAATAGACAATAGGCGATTCATCTAAATGGTATTGATTCATCATTTCACCGTCCCCCTTCATTCCCTTTCTGTCTTTTTAGCCAGCCCATGGTAATACCGCATGAACCGGCATACCTCCTCATAAGTCTCCCGGATTGCGTTCCTGCGTTTCTCTCCGTCCGTGTTTTCCTTTGTTCTGATAAAAAGCTGCGCGTTGTGGTACATCACCGCCATTGGGTCTCTGGAATCGTTGTATGCTTCCGGACGCTCCTTCAGACGCTCTTCCATATATTCGGCATTGCATTGCACACAGTTTTCGAGACGCGCATACCCTTCCTTCTCCCGTCCCGACAAAAGATCCCACACCCCAAACAGATAGTCATCCGCCCTCCAAGGATCCGGTTTTCCCTCCGTATCAAGATTCCACATAGGCCGGCCAGTTCTCGGATCGTTCGGGCCTTTCTCTGTGGCTTTCAGGTAATCCCGGCGCTCTTTTGCAAAGTAGGTCTCCAGGCTGTCGATTTTCTGCCACTCCGGCAGCATGCCGTCGGCCAGGAAGGTCAGGATATCATCAAATTTTCCGTTGATGCTCTCCACTGCGGAAGCATCCACGGCTTCCCCACCATACTCGATCACGCCCCATCCATTATGCATCTTTTGAAAATATTCTCCCTGGCTGACATGGCCCGGCAAGCCTAAGATTCCGTACTGTATGGCGTATATGGGACAGAGATAGCAGATGATGGCCTCATATCCGCCGCCCCTGAAATAACCGATAAACTGAATCCGGGATACCAGGCCGTTCCTTTCCCGCACAAAGGTTTTGGGGCCTGCTTTTTTCATACCGTATGCCTTTGTGACAGGGGCGATCTTTGCCTGCAGGTTCTCTTTTAGGCGCAGTTTCAGTTCTTCCCCGCATTCTTTCCACTGTTCGGTTGTTCTTGCATTCTTATAGCTGAAAACTTTCGCCGGTTTCTGTCCGGGCGGCGTTCCCAGCAGGCTCTTCCAGTCAAAAGAGATGGTTTCTGTCGGATGTTTCTCCAGATATTCCTCCCAGAGATGCCTGGCAGACGCCGTTTTCCTATGGTAGGCTTCCAAGGCTTTCTGTCTGTCACGGATCTCCTCTTCCCGTGCTTTTTCCTCATAATAACCGGACGTCTTCACCGGACGCCCCTGAGCATGGAAATAATAGGCGACGCCGCTCTGAGTTTTTGACATCCAATAATAACTTGCACTCCATAAAGCGGGCATCATCCGGCCACGGTCCCCACGGGTCAGATTCTCTTCCAATCCGGTCTTATTGCTGTTCCACCATTGTTCCCATTCCTCCGGTTCCACGTCCCCTGCCGCAATGCGCAGAAACATCTGTTTCATCACGTCCTGAAATCCCATCCTTATTCTTCCTCCCCTTTTCTTTCTGCCACTGCATACTGAAAGCCTGCGCTCATGCCGCATGTTCCATTGAAATGTACCTTATAATCTCTGTCAAATTCATCCTCTGGCAACAAATCCAGTTCTTCCTTTGGCGAGATATTTTTCACGAGCTTTACTTCCCCTGTTTCCCGGTTCCGGCTGAGTATGTACAGGGCGCCTTCATGTTGGGCCATGAAATCTTCCAGCACATGCATTACCGTTGCATAATCGCTGTCAGGGCTTTCTTCTGTCACTTCATACACATCCGACACAAGTTTGTATGTCTGGGTTTCACTGTTTCCACGGTCAATATGCCATTCCTCTGCACCTTTACTAATGCACAGGATATCTTCTATTTCAAAAGGAAGCCTTGATATAACCATGATCCCCTCATTTTGCATGGAATGAAATCCCCAGGAATCTTCTGACAGTTCTTCCTGCTTTGTTCCCCTGTCTTTAAGGCAGGCTCGCCTCCACTCCCTAAAATATGGGAAGCCTGCGATATCCGGATATTCCACAGAACGGTCTACCCATTCCGCCTCCGGTGAAGCATATACCCGCAGGTTCCACTCAACATAGCCCCCTTCACAGACCGGCCAGTCCCCAGCCTCGAATGAAAATGAGGTAAGCGGCTGCTTCATGGACAGCCAGGAATTATGGAATTCCACCCGGTTCATCATCGCAAGCAATTCTTCTGCCGCCTGACCCTGGAAATAAAAATCCGCCATATTCCCATGGTCAAATCCTCTCTCCCGCCATTCTACGGGTGTAGCCACACGATATTCCGGGGCATTTTCCAGCCGGAATTCAATATCTGTTTTATAAGATTGCGGCAGATGATACAGCTCTGTAAAGTATTCCTGAAGGACAGCCTCTATTTCTTCCCTCTGGTAATTATCCCAAAGGATTGTCTCATCATTCACATCAATGCCTGCGCAAAACTTCCTGCCTTCATATTCCATAAATACCACCACATTGGAATTGACATAAGGTGCAAAAAAATCATGATACCCCTGAACCCAGTATCCCTGTGGCGAAGCATCTATTCCGTATTTTTCCGTGATATAGGCTGCCGCCCTGTCCTCCGCTGTTTTTTCTGCCGCATGGTTGATATGGTCAATTTCCTGCCGTGTCTCCATCCGTTCCCGGCTGCATCCGGTAAGCAGGAACATTGACAAAATCCCTGTTACTGCCATTCTTTTGATTCTGCCGAATACTTTCCCTCTGCTGTCTGATCCCTTTTTTTCCTTCATACCCTGCTCGATTTCCGTTCTCTTTTATATCGCTTCTCCAAGTCCTTCCATGACTTCCATAAGCTTCTTATACCCTGCCTCGCTGGCGGCTCCATAAAGCGCTTCCAGATCACTGCACTCCATGACCACAGCCATATTGTCAGAGGCATTACTGTAAAAACTCATATCCATCCCCAACCAGCCAGAAAGCCCAAAGGGTTGTTTTTCAAGGCCTGACCGGATGGTTTCCAGTTCTTCCTCTGTAAGCCAGTACATAAGCTCCTCCCCATGAAAAGCAAAGGCAAATACCGCTTCATAAGCAAGGGCAGCCCTCAGAAATCCGCTGAGCGTTCCGGCGCACAGGGTCCATCTGTAGTCATTTATCTGATCCGCAGCCACATAAACCGGAGGGTCCGCTTTGGTCAGGTCTTTTCTTCGGATTCCCGCCCGGCAGCACCCCTGATTTTCAATCAGGATTATCAGATAATCGCTGTCCTTTAACCAGTCCCATTTATCGAAATCTTCCGGCCTGATCCACCGGTCCTGTACCTTATGGATTGCCTCCGTGCGCGCCGCCCTATTCCAAAACTCTTCCAGCACGCGAGGAAGGGGAGCAAAGTATTTTTTCACAACAGCCAACTCTTCTTCTGTATATCCCTGCAGTTCTTCCACCCCATACAGCTGCCGGATCATTTCCATGTACTTTCTCTGATCCTGCCCCTGTACATACACATCCTGCGACTCTTCCTCCTGTTCTTCCGTAAACAGGTAAGGAACCCCCTGCCACATAAGCTTTGGCATTTCTTTCAGCCTGTTGAAATAGAGGCAAATGATCTGGTCGTCTCCCCAGTATCCGGATTCCGGCCTTCTGGTACAGGCTGTGATATGATAGTACCCGTCCGGCAGAGACAGCACTTGATCCTGTGGAAAATCCGGATTCCAGTCACTCAGCCAGAACAGGTCTCCAAACTGCAGGGAACCGCCCCTTACCTCCACCGCCAGCCGGATCATCACCGGAAACTCTTTCTCCGCATTGGAATCCGGATAGCCGGGCCGGAACCAGAGAATAAAATCGCCTCCCGTACCCGTACAGAACGCTGTGATATCCCCTTTTCGGATATGCTCCCCCACCTGTTTCGGATTCGTGAATTCTTCTGTCAAAAAGTCGCTCCCCGGAACAACATATCTCATAACCTCCGGGGAAAACAGGACAATCCCCATGCCATCAATGCTCAAATGCGCCGTATCTCCCAGATGCAGCGGCTCCTCTGATGCCGTGCTGCCCTCAGAAAGAGTTTCCTTTCCACAGGGCTGCCCTGCCGCCTCTGGTTCTTCTGTTTTTTCTTCTTTTATCTCCTGAAGGCAGGACAGCTGTTCCAGCACCTCCCTATGTTTCAGCTGGCTGTAAGGAGGCAGGAAGACTTTTTTCAGCGCCGGAAGCTCTGCCAGCAAGCGGCAGTCTGAAAAGCTGGTATCCTGCAGATCCAGGGTATTTAGACTTTTGCATCCGGCCAGAAAAGAATAGTCGTCAATTGCCACATCATGGAGGGACAGCTGCTTTAGCCTTGTCATTTCCCCAATCAGAGAAAAATCATTCTCCTTTACCATGAGCCAGAAAGGAAGACGTATGTCCTCTACTTTTTTAACAGCCGAAAAATTTCTCCTTCTGCTGTCCAGACTTTTCATTTTCGTCAGATCGCTGAATGTCTGCAGGTCATGTCCTGTGTTTCTCTGAATCCAGATCACAAGTCTTGGATCGATCCCATACTGTTTCATCATTTTAAAAGTTCCTCCTAATTAAAAATCCCTGCCCACAACTGGCTCCGTTTCCCTGCTTATTCAACTTTCAGGTCATATTCTTCCGGCGACTTTATGTTGATTGTACAGAACCTGTATGTTTCTTTGTCTTCATATGCCCCTTTACAAATAAAACAGCCGTTCACAGTTTTGACAGACTGCCTTCGCACGATTTTTTTCAGTCCGTCAAACAGCTTCTTTGCCGCTGCATTGTCATAATGCATCGTTGCTGTCTCCGTGGGGAAGATTGCCGTTTCCTGATATACACCGTTTAAGTCTATATCTATCCGTTCTATATTTTCGTCACAAAGGGAAGTATATCGTATCCCTCCCTTCTCGTGGTCGCTCCATCTGTATTCTTTCCACGAGCAGGCAGTCGTTCCTGAAAATGCAAGAATCTGCTTATTGCCCTGATGGGAGCCGAAAAAATTAGTTCCCAGATCTGGCAGGCTGGCAGCGTCCTTGAAAAAGACAGGGCCTTCATCTGAATATGTGGGCACATAATAAACATCAAACTTACTCTGAAATTCTTCCAGGATAGCCTGCAGATCCTCTCGTTTGGCATAAAAACGAAATCTTCGTACCTTCATATGCATCCGTCTCCTTTCCAGACATTCCATGTCCGGACATCGATTACCAGTTCTCCCGCACCTCATCCATGACATTCCAAATTTCCGAAAGCTTCACCGGAGCCGCATTTTCGTCCGCCTGTCCGTATTCTCCTTGCAGGATACACTCTTCGTAAAGTCTCTGCATGGCCATAAAGATATCCTCCCGTTCCTCTGTCTCGATGAACTCCTCATAACGGTCATTAAGCTTATTAAAATACCCGGTGTACCCGCGGACAATCTCTTCGATTTCTTTTCTGTCCGCCGCCCTGCCCATCGCCTCCGTCAGCAGCTTCTTTGTATCTTTGTAACACTTTCTGGCGCTCCGGTATGCCGCCTCAGGAATAAACTCGTTTCCATCCCAATGGCGGAGCGGGTTCTCCAGATTATCCCTAAGCCATCCTTCATCCCGTAAATGGGTGACACTTAACCTGTCCAGCTTCCCTTTCCAGTGTTTTTTCAGGTACAGGCCCGCTTCTTTGGGAACGCTGTCAAAATCCAGCTCCCGCAGTTCCTGCAGCCCCTCCAATGCTTCCATATCCCTCTCATCATATCCAAACAGATCCTTACAGTAAAGATTCCGAAGCCCGGACAGCTTTCCTGCCTCCTGCATATAGGTTGCGGTGCCGGGAGCTCCGCTTATGTTTAAATATTCCGCCTCTGGAAACTGTTCGGCCGCCTGCCTCATATCCAGCTCTTTTATGTCGGTCAGGCTGAGTCTTGGGATCTGAGTTTTTTGAAGTCCGTATCTCTGAAGCAATGCCTTTTTCAAGGATATCTCCAGAGTCAGTTTCCCACTGCAAAGGCTGTCGTCAATTTGCAGTTCCGGCTGTATCTTCCCATATAGCTTCAGAAAGTGGGTATCTTTTGGAAGTACCAGTTTCCTGATTCCGCTCATATCCAGCTCCAGATTGTCCAGGCAGGTCTTCCCAAGGTCAAGTACCTCCACACCTGCCTTTTGCAGGCGCAGTGTCCGAAGCAACGGTGCTGTGGAAAGCAGCTTCTGAAGCTTACCGGAATACCCCTGCAATTCGGCATAAGTGATACAGGGAAACTCTTCTAACGTATCTTTTTCTGCTAGGCATTGGTAAAGATCATCCCGCAGTCCTCCGATATTTTTCCTGAACATCCTGCCATGTACAGATACAAAATCGCCGCTGTTTATATATTTTTTGTATGCCGACCTGCTGGTTTCGTCAAAAGACTTCCAACACTCTTCATAATAGTAATCTTCCCCTGTGGGCCACTTCCAGGAGTAGGAATCCCATACCGGACTGCTTTTGAGCCCACACTGGTCTATGTACCAGTAATCCCTGGGAACAGGAGTATTTTCAATCCCTGTTTTTATCATCTGATGGTGATATCGAAATGATTCCCGATGATACGGTTGTAACCGCTCCAAAATATCTTCCCCTGGCAGATCATCCTCCAGATAATCAAGCAGCACATAGCAAATGCTTTTGCCATCCACGGCAAGGATCTGGCAGGCGCCGTATTTCCCCAGCATTTCCACATAAAAGGCATATACCTCTCCCGGCTTTGCAGTTCTTTGTTTTAATTTAGCTGAGCGCAGCTCCTTTTTCATAGCTTCATTCTTCCCCAATGCCATAGATGGTCTTATCAATGTCTAATAGATGCGTTTCCACATTCATCTTTTCTATAAACGAATCTCCTCGCTGATTATCTTTTTCATAAAATCCTCAAAAGAGTCAGCAACTGTTTGAGATTCTTCAATTCCATTGTCATGCCTTGTCTCCCTGCATATCATAATCTTCCGAACATAAAAACCAGGCTCTCTCATCACCTCGTATCATACTTTTTACAATCGAAACAAATTCCACCCAGCTTTCCGGATAGCCGGTATATCGGCTTTTCATTGGTTCAGGCAGACAGAATCTCTGTTTTTCATTCCTCTCTACAGTCCAGCCCTGTTCTTTAAGTGACAACTTCTTCCATCTTTACAACATACAAGGTTTTGTCTCTCTCATCATAAAAAAATACCCTGTCTTCTGGCGGAATGGGAATATCCCTGATCTCTTCCATAGAAATGCATTTGGGCTTCCTCGCAAAAGAATTCCACATCAGACCATACTTTCGCAATTTTTCTTTATCCACATAATGCTCTGCAAAATCTTTTAAAATACAGTTCACATCTGTCTGCGGCACCTTCTTCACAAACTTGAGTTCTCCCATATTCAGCCTCCCTGTCATCTATCTCCGGAAACTTGCAAGAAAATTTTCATACTCCTGCTCCAACTGCTTCCCATAAGGATCATTCATGGCCTTTGCCGCCGCGATTCCCTTTATATATAAATTTCCGTACCAGCTCGACTGCGGCACCTTTTGCAGTTCCGTTTTTGCCCACTTCCACAAGCCGGCTGCTGCCTTACCATGATTTGCCGTGACCTCAAAACAGGCTTCCAGGATATCCTTGAACAGCCGGAGCGTCCGGATCTGTCCGTAATCCGTGGTTTCAATTACTTTTTCGCATAGGCAGAGTGCCTTTTCATATTCGCATATATATATGTAATGCCGGATCATATCCTTATATCCGGAAATGATATCTCTCATACTGCTGTTTTCTGCCGACAGAACCTCCGTCAACTGTTCCTGATAAAGCCTTTCATTTTCCGCATTTCTTTTCAGAAATGTGTTAAAGTAGATCAGCACCCTGCGGTTGGAATCAGACCATTCTGTGATAGTCTTTTTCCACTCATCCACCAGACTTCCCATCACATCCCGATATTTCATTTCCCGGCACAAATAGATACAGTCCAGCAGGCTGTTTGTCCCAAAGTCATCTTCCATCTGTCCGTCCGGGTCATAACCGCAGGCACAGTCAAAATTTGCGTTCTTTGCCCGCTCCAATAAACCGGCATATTTTCCATCCCCATTGTATTTTCTGATCAGGTGCGTCAATATCTCCAGCGTACTCCCTATCCCCTGAAATGAATTCCGCTCCCTGTCTTTCAGTTCCTCCTCAAAGAGGAAAACAACCGCCTCTTCATCCTCGATACGACAGTACAGAAGATAATACGCCAGCCGCAGACGGTTCGTATAATTTTCGTCATCCGTACCCCATTCCCCGTTATGAAACTCCTTATAGCGGACTGTACCGTCATTTCCCGCTTTCAGAGCCTGATAAGCAGCCCGCTGCTCTTCTATTTTAGATTTTAACTTTTCTTTCCCCATAGTCAGTTCCTTCCATCCACTTCCTGCCTCACCTGCATTGCCCTTTCCATATCTTTCTTCTTTATTATAACAATTAAAACGGGTGTTCAAAAGGACAAGTTGATAATTAGCGCTTACTCTGTCCTTACATAGAGACTCCGCCAAAGCCAGTGCATCGGTAAACTGTCCGGACCACATAAGCCCGGATGCCTCGTTGATATAGATAGCCCGGATGCTCCACTTTCTTTTATATACCTTTTCCAGCAAGCGCATTACCTGAACATAGGTTACCGGATCGCAGTCCTGACTCAAGATCAGATTCAAGAGCATAAAATCCCGGGAAATCCAAATGCTGATTGGAAAAGTGATCACAAAAAGGAGCAACAATTTGAGCAGAACAACTGCAATGCCGTCATCGCCCCACCAGATTCCCCTGATGCCCACAATAACATATAGCAGAAAGATCAGAATGAGAAGCCCCTGCTTTCCTGTTAAAATGCCATATCTTTATAAGCAATTTCAGTTATTTTCTCATTTTGTACACAAACACCGATTCCGTTATCATCCAGATCCTCGCCTCCCCATGTCCTAGAAAAAAGCAAATATAAGCATCTGGTATCTTCCAGCATGAAATCCCATGCGATAACAATGGTTTCTAATGTCACTGCCTGTAAAAGTGCTTCTTTTGTCTCAATTTCAGGCCACCATTCTGCAGCTTCCATCTTGTCGTCCGGACCGTAGCTGAATCGTACTTCTTCATTATAGTATCTGACTAAGGCTTCTATCAAATCTTCCTGCAACACTGACCATTTCTTTAGAAAGCATTCATATGTCTCTTTCTGTTTTTGGGAAATTACTTTTTCTCCGTCATCATGTATCAATATATCCACAGTATATAAATTCCCACCGAACTCCAGTGTATGCTTCCCCCACCAGCCATAATCATCCTCATATCTTAATTCGCCAAATATCTGATCTGCCATTGTCTAATCTCCCCTTCATTCTTGGATTCCTGTTTTTCTTAATTCTCAATAAACAGAAAACAGCCCGAATTTAATTACCATCATTTTTTGTTATTTCTGTTAAAGCCATTTGCAGCTGATATACATTTTCCGTACCATACTTATCTTTCGTAGTAAGTTCAAAGTAAAGCGTACCATTCAAATCATTTGTATCATCTATTTTTATTCTCCTAAGTGTACTGTCTCCCGATATCTGCCCCAAATCACCGGAAACATTGACTGTACCTCCTGTCGTATCTACCGCACTATTGGAAAGAATCACATTCTTTTCACTACCGGATATCGTGTAAAATGTGGTTGAATATGACGTAATATCAAGGAAAGACTCATCAGCTGCTTTCAAATCACCACTGGAGAAAATTTCCTCTGAACCATTCAAAACAATAATGCCATTGGACACTGCGAACTGTTCATTCTCTCCGCTAAAAGAATATACCCTTAATGGTTCCTGTTCTTCTTTTCCGCATCCGGTTAATGCTAGCATCAATATCGTCATAAAGGCCAGTGTTTTCATTTTTATCATATCCGAAATCTCCTCCATATTTTTCAAATTCCAGCTTTACCTTTCTGGCAAACAGAAATCTTCAGTTTATCCATCTTTCAAATCCAGCACTGCTTTCTGCCGCATGAATTGCATCGGAAAGATGTTCATAATACCCTGCTCCTGCGCAGATATTACCCACATTTATCATGTCTTCAATCCATATACAGTAACAATCTATTTCCTGATCATCATATATTGGAGGATCATCCTCATAATCTCCAGTACCTGACAGGAAAGTGCTTGTGCAAAGAAACAGACGATATTGTTTGATACCATAGTTGCATATTCCTATCTTAATAATTGTGTCACCTAATTCTGCCACGTTCATACCCATTTTCCTTCAATCCAATTTTTTTAGGCTCAGACCAGTTTATAATTCTTTGATGCTTTCAATTTCAAACAAGATGCGGATATATATTCTTTATGTATCCATTCTCTTTCCTGTAGATAGTCATTATTTTGAGTACTGATGATATGGTCTGTTATCTCTGTATAGGGAGCTATTCTTTTTACAATGCGAACCAATTTTTGATATGTTTGGGTTAAACATTTTGGTCTTGCAATGTATTCTCCCGTTTCATTATAATATCCGGAGATTACAAATAAGCGGCTTCTTGTAATTTCCTTTTTATTGTCATATATAAAAGAAAAGCCTGCCTCAATAACCGTATTACCTGCCGCATTATATCCTATCATTTGTTCACTTTGGAATGGAATTTGCTGCGACATCAATGTCCCGGCCTCTGGCAAATAAAAGTAATAACGACACTTATTCTCTGTAATTATGTCTAAAGTCTGCCCATACTTTCTTTTCCCCGAATCCGGTTTAATGATGACGCATCCACAGTTTAATGCTGTCTGTGCAATTTGTAAAAATTCTTCATATTTTAGCCAATAGTTGATTTGTTTTCCCATTTTCAAACCACATCCATACTTTGCCTTGTCCTGTTATTATACTCTGTACTGATCTGTGCCTTTGGTTTACTCACTTCGGCAAAAAAGTCATGTCCTGAAATCTCAATACTTCAGAAGATAAAACCCCCAAACACAGTTACTGAAGTCTCCAGCGGCAAATTCCTGCTCCTGCCCGTTAATGACAACTGTATAGATAGGAAACTTATATTCCTGATCATATAAAGGATCGCGAACTTTCACCGATTTATGAGTGTTTTTCCATTCGTAATCAAATATATTGACACCAAATAAAATGACATTTCCATCGTTGCCGGTTACTTCATGCTGCCATGTTTTGCTTTTTAACATCTTCATAGCGCATCCTCCATAAATATTGATTGTTCAGCTTAATTTATTATCCCATCTACAAAGCCACGATAGCCGCTTGCTTTGTCTCGCAGGCAGTAGTGCCCACATAAATATGTTTCCTGTCGTCCATCATAATCTTTCCCTTCAAGGAAAGAGAAGAAGTCATCTTTACTGTTCACCTTTAAGCAATCGTTTTTGTGACGGCAAAAATAGAGCATAAGGCCGTAATCATCACTACCATATGGAGAATAATCAGAATATACTCTTTCCCTGTATGGTTTGAACCTCGGAATATTTTTTTGCCGTTTCCTCATTGTGAATCACAAGTTCTTTGAAATCCTGCTCTTCCTTTTTGCTCAAGCTCATGGAGCTTGCCTGTATATATTCCTTTATCCTTTTTTCTGCTTCCTGCTTTTCTCCTGCTGCCCCGTTCATGCCAACCTTCCCTTTCAACGTAGTTTCTCGGCCAAATTTTCCAGATCCGCTTTTGTCATAGGCGGAATCAGAATGTGATCCGCATCAAACTTTCGGACATCATATCTGTTCAGTTCCTCAATAAACTGTTCATAAGGAAACATTCCTTCCAGCACACGCTGCTCACTGTAAAGTACAAACTGTACAAATCCCTCTGTCACTTTCAGTTCACTCAGATTCAGAAACCCGTCAGCCCAGACAGGAAAGATACTTTCGCATTCTTCTGTTAAGGCATAAAAGGCTCCGATCTCTTTTGTATCGTTTTTCTGCAGAAGCCTTGGCTTTGCATAATAGACATCCCGTGCCTGGAGATCATGCAGGGTACTCTCAAAATCAGAAAGATCCGTACATGCCTCCCATGCGGCTACCTTTTCCTCCGTCAGTGTATAAGGCCACCGCGCCAGAGTAAGGATATGGCTTTTAAATTCCTTATTTCCGCAAAACTGATTCAGTGACTTCCGGCTGAATGCAACAAAATCCTCAATTCCCTGCTGGTAAAGGTTCTCTCTTCTTCCACACAGTACATCTCTGCTTTGCCCAGACGTTTTTCTATCTCTCCTGCAAGCCTGGCAAAATCTGTAATCTCCGCTCTGGTTGTAGGAATATTATAACTTATCTCATAATACCCTTCTCTGGCTCTGCTGCCGTCAAAAAAGATTCCCCGACCGATATGCTCCGGATGATAAAAAACAGCCGTTCCGTTTGCCTGCTCATTCTCCTGCAGGATATAAAAATCATTGTTGGAACCATAGCAAAAGCCACAGGCCTGAGCCAGCGATGGGATATCAAGTACTGTCTTTCCAAACAGTTTCTTCTGTCTGATCTGTAAAGTAAATGCCATAACAAAATCTCCTTGTTTATTTATACAAACGAATGTGTTTTCAGTTTTTCGTATCTCCTTTAACAACCGTATCTATTCTATCAGCAAATAAAGTACACACGATAGCTACTATCATCAACGGCAAAGAAATTATCAACACAGAAATTTTTTCCATACTTTTCCTCCATCAACTTCTTATTTAATTTATCATTTTTTTATCCTTAATTGCCTTTAGAATAAAACCTCCCATAATCGCAATTGGAATTGAAACAGAGAAAGAAATTGGTTCCAGAAATGCCCCAAGGACTCCACCTAAAACGGTACAAATTATTGCAACAATAATCATTACAATACTCCCGTAAATTTCATCTTTTTCTTTGTTCCACTTTATCATAAACTGAATTTATCTTCATAGGTCAAGCCTATACCCACAACCATGACAGCAATTTGGCTTTTTACCTCGGATTTTGAGCAACATACCACATTTCGCGCACTTGAAAAAAAATGAGAGCTTGCATGATGCCACCCAGCATAGCCACAAGGCCAATAAAAGCAACTGCATTTCCTAAAAAGCCGATTTTCATGCCTAAACCAAGACCAATAAATACAACAACCTCTCCTACGATTACCCCTATAGATAAAAAGAAATAACTCTTTTTATAACTCATATTGTTTTTCTCCACATTCATACTTAATTTTGCCAAATTATGATTTCGTTTATTCCTGACAAACTAGAAGTTAATTATCAATATCCCTCGTCTCAAAAAGAATCCACTCATTATCAAGTAAAACAACAAAACCATCAGATGTTATTGCATAAGGTGAACCCAATCCATCAAAATTTGCTTGTCCATCCTCCTCCGGCCATTGCGATAGAGAAACTGTAGATGTAATTTTCCCTATAATCGCATTCTCAGCCACTTCACCGGGCAGTTGCTTTCCTGTTGTGCAATAAATATCACCATTATACATTACAGACGGTACACAGGCATTGGGAGTGGAAGCTTCATTTTGACACCCCGATAATCCCAAAGCAATCATTATAAGGAGAAGTGTCCCGACATATTTTTTCATAACATATTCCTCCATCTGAATACCGGTTTTCCAGTATAACAAGCTGGAATTTATTTTTCAGTCCATTTGCATAACTCAAAAAAACCGTAAAGGCTCGCACAAACAGCAAAAACTTGTAACGAAACAGATATATCGGAAAATAGCGCAATCGCTAAAAGTGCAATCAAAGTTATACCCATACAACTTGCAACTAAGATTTTGATTGTTGATGCCTTATTCATACATATTGTCCTAATATGTCTTTGTAAATTTTACCTATATAAGCTATTTTACTCCACGTAAAACACCATGTAGACGGAAGTTCGCTTGCTCCAACATTTTAATCAAATGAGCATCCGCATTTGTAATTTCTGCAAAATCAAAAGCGGTTTGCTCTGGTTTGTCAGCTAAAGAGGGATCTGCACCAGCCTCTAACAACAACTTAACAATATCCATTTTATATTGCATCACCGCAATCATTAAATAAGTATATCCTTGTTGGTCTGATATGTTAATATCCGGAATATTTCCTATAATGTTTTTAATTCGATGAAGTTGACTTGTTACACTGCCTTTAGCTAACTCCGTTTTATATACTGCCATTTCATTTAGTAATGTGTCCATCTTCTTATTCGGCTGCATGAAGCTATTTCTCTCTTTCTGCTTTATAATTCCTCATTATATAATGTCCGGTTCACACATCCTGCGCCAGAAAAACTTTTTTCACGCATGGAGTGGAAGCCCTGTCTCTGTCAAAAAGACAAATGTCTCTGTTGGCAGTTTCAGCGGTTACAGCGTTTCTTTTGGGAATGGAATCAAAGATGCTTTATATTCTTCTGTTATTTCTATGTTCATGTTGGTTCCTCCAATCATTACTTCCGGACAGGTGATAACAGAATTATTCCGTTACCATGTTATAATATTCTTCCCCATTCTCCATATATGGTACAGCATAAAACCGTTTTCCGATCAGAGTCCTCAGCTTTTGGATATCCGCCAGTTCAAAGGAACCAAACTCCTGATAACAGATAGTTTCACTTGTTTCATTTAGCTGCTCATAAAAATCTGTAACAAACAGATCAAATTCATCCAGAATGCCTTCAATCGGAACCTGTGTAAAATTTCTGGGCGATGCATCTTCTTCTCCATAACATTCCGGCTCCATCTCAAATGTAAGAGATGTAACGAAAATTTCCCTGTCAAATATCGTTTTATATGGACACTTTGTTAGATAAATTCCTTCTTCAATCATTTGAAAATCTGTTCCGGAATATTTCTCTGGTGTATAGTTTTGAAAATTTTTCATATTGCTGCTCCCTATCTCAATAATCTGAAAGTGTACAACTAACACATCCAATCAATTCCCGGATAGCGTTTTCCTGTCCGGATAAAATACTCTACCGCTTTCACACCTGCATCCATATCCGTGATTGTCTGGATTTTAGGAATAGGAGATTGCCCTCCGCTATTGATAGGTGTATATATGTTTTTGTCGGAAAAATCTGCATCTCTAATCTGTTCAATGGTATCGGCATAATCAGGATTATAAGAATACCAATTATCGAATCTACCAGTTTCATCTTGAAAGCAGTAGCCAAGGAACAGCCATTCTCCATCAGATACTACTTCCAGCCAATCACATTCTCCATCAGGATCTAAGAACAAATAAACGCCTATACCTTTGGGAATTTCTCTTAATATCTTTTGAATAAGCTGTCACCATCTGGTCTAAGAGTAAAACTGATTGCTCTCCACACTTGCCCCTTTAATGGGCCAGTGATAATTAAAACAGGCTGTGTATGGAACAGTTTTTCGTCGTTATATGATGCAAAAGGTAAAGCTCCATGCAATACGCTGTATTCCGCATGAATCCATATCGGATTAAGCGGATCTTCTCTTGGAATATCAGCAAACAAAACTTCCCAAACTGGATTTTTCCTTGTAAATGCGTTAGGGCCAAAGGAATTTGTTAAGTATTTGCAAGTTTCTTCTGTATTCTCAGTGAAATAAAAGGCTTTATCTAAGGATAGCCCATCCCGGAAAGCCATCTCCACCAACAGCAATATAGTTTTCATTGCCGGATAAATTATCGTAGATATAGCTAACTTCATTAAGGCTGTCAAGAATCCCGATCCAAAATTTATGTCCGTCAATGCGGATAGTAATGGAAACACATTCATCCTCATTGATTGCATCAATCAAGCTTATCTTTTCCTGACTGATAAGCGAAAGCACCTTTGTTATTTTCTTTTCATCCAGAGCATTTTGTGACAATACTTTAGCGGTTCGGCTACCCAATTCCTGATAGGTTAATTTACCAATATACAATTTGTCACACATATTGCACTACCTCTCTCATTACAATTTCTGCACACCCAACTGCAACAGCCAACCCTGCAGTTTCTTTGCAGGAAAGCCCGTAAAGGAATAAGTTTCTCCCTTCCGGCTGTGGATTGTTATCTGGGTAAATATCGCCACACCGCTCACCGAAAATCCCCTGATGTCTTCCAACGGTAAATCCATATCCAATGCGCCGGGCATCATGCTGATTTTGAAACACGCCCGCTGATTTGTGATATAAATGTTACCTTGAAACGGCTTTTTACTCAGTCCCTGCTTCAAATAGATTGACATCGTCCCACTGCCGATCAATGTCTCTCCGGAATTCAGTTGAAATTTTGCCATAGTTCTACGCTCCTAACTGTAATTATTTTTTGCCACCTACTTCGGGGCATTTTCCTCAATCCTTTATTAAGAATATTTGTCAGCCTATCAGAAATGAAACCCCCAGGGCGGCTCTCTCCAAACGATTTCCAGTAAGTAAAATGCTGCAACAGTGCAAGGCACAGCTAAAAGCACAGGGATGACTGAAAAGATTTTAAAAGGAGATTTTTTCCAAATTATCCACGCCAACGCCAATAAAGCAACCGCTGCTCCTGCTGCCCCCAGTATCATAATGAACAAGAAAAAATACGCCAATCCCATGCTTCTCACCTGCTTTCTTCTTTTATTGAAATACCATACCAAAATTTACTCCTCTGTAAAACCGAAGGGCGTAACGCCCTTATGGACCAGTTTGCTGTAGCCTCTTTTGATATTTACTTACCTCATCCAAAATATATTTTTCAATAGTTTCAGTGTTCGTATCAAACCCACTCAAATAAAAACTGTCGATCCTTATCAGGCAAGATTGATCTTCCGGCCATGCAGGTTCCTTATATGTGAGCATGACAGACACCCCAGAGGGCATCACTTGTGCTTTTTCAAAGGTATCTGCGTAGGCTTGGGACAATATCATACACACTGTTTCCAAATTTCCGGAAGAAACTGGCCCTATGTTCACATACAAATCAGAATAATAGACAGATGACGACTTGACAGGATAAAAATAGTCGAAAGAATATTCCACATCTGTATCAGCCGCCCGCGTTTCAAATGCCCTGCCAAAAATATCAAGCGAATAGGTATCAGATAATCTGTTGGCTAAGCCCGGTACACCAAAACTCTCCCCCTCGACAGTGTTGAACACAAAAAACTGCGTTTGGAGGTCGTCTTTTGGCGACACAGTATATGCCCTTACCCTCCATACATCATCTTCATAATAATCATCGGTGACAGACTCGGAAGAAATCACCGTAAATTTCTGGCCGTACTGTTTCTCTAAATATTCTTCTACTTCCCGTTTGGACATAAGACGGAAACCACATGAAGTAAGCAGTAACGCCAGCGTACATATAAGACCAACAAAACAGACTCTCGCTTTTATTTTACCTGCCATCTTCCTCCTGCCTTTCACGGTACGCTTCTATCAATCGGTTCTGTAACTCCAGTCCCTTCCTGTAATATCCCAGCAGCTGCGCTGCAGTAATTTGTCTCAAAAAACCACCTCCAATGACAAGGGTTTCATTCCTCTCCGCCAAAGACTCCGCCGCTATTTCAATCCCAAGAAACGCTTAAGCCGGTAATTTCCCGAAACGGCATATAAAAATGGAAGTAGCCGTTATGGTTGTCAATGAGCCATCCTGCATCCAAATCAACAACCGGCCCACGCCTAAACCAGCTAGTTTCCCCCTCCACTTCAACAGGGTAGCTATCCCGAAGATGGTGCCATACCGACAGGGTGATAGTTTGATTGTTCGCCCATTCCATCTCCTTTTCCTCCCAAAACCTGTAAGAAAATTCGTAGGAATAGCCATCTGCTCCGGTGAAAGTAAAATGCTCCGCTGTCCCTTCCACATCAAAGCCCAAACGGGTCAGCAGCGTATAAAGGCCGCCATAGCTGATAACACCGCTTTCCAGACCGATGCCGGCGAACAGTTCCGGAGACAAAATTTCTTCCCCTTGCCGAACCTTGGGCTTTGGGGCCCAAAGCCAAGTTTTCGCCGCGTACTCTTCCAGCTCTGTTTGATGAAATTCACCACAAGGCAGACAGTAAAAAGCGTAATATTTCTTTACAGAATTTTCCAGAGCTTCCTGCACCGCCTCCGGCTTGTCTTGCGGCCCATGGATAACCGACTCCTCAAAATTGTGAAACTGTGGGGAATAGGTTCGCCAAGGCAGTTCCGGCCGGAAGTTATACTGTCCCTTTGGCACCAACTGAGCCAAAGGCTTGCCCTCTATCCAAGCAAAAAAGGCGGACAGTTGTTCTAAGGCTTGAGCGGCATCAGCCATAGAGGCGTATTGAGTATAGAGAATTTCGCCGCTCAGCTCCCAAGCATCCAAGCTGCCCTCCTCTTTCTGATATTGCTTCAGATAATATGCCGGAAGCACCTCTGCTTCATCAGAAACCAGCTGAGAGTAGAGCATCGGTAACGGATCGCCGCCGCCTTGCCCCACCCAAACTTGAAAAACGGCATCCGGCAGTTCATCAAACCAACACTCCCAAATCTGAAGCCCCCTTTGCCGGACATTGATCGTTTCATCCGGGTATCTTCCTGTCAGGTATTCTTCTACATCCGTCTTGGTATAGGGACCCCTGTATTCATAGCAGCCCACAAGCGACAAAGCCAACATGCAGGCCAATCCAATAGCAAATATCTTTTTTCTTTTTTTCAACTAAGTCACCCCTCAACACTTTAATGAATATTTTCCTTGCCTTCCGGCTGATTGTAATATAAGTATTTACTTTCCGAACAATGTGGATAGAACACCACCGATATTTAAAACAAAAAGCGCTCCCCACCGCGCAGTTTCCTACGGGCATAAGAGCACCTGTCTTGGCTATATAAAATTAAGCACGACAAAACTGCGGGGCTGTATCGTAGTACCACCTTCTTCGCAAATGGCACAAATCATTATATCTGTCAAGCTTTCTTTCCTAGAAAATATAGTGCAATTATAGCAGAAAGGCGCTGTTCTCGCAAGGGCAGGGATTCGCAAGAAGATGTTGATCCTATAAATGAAATTTTTGGAGAGTTTCATGATTGTTGTCTGAAAGATATATGTTTTTCGACAGGAGGTTATGTTTTTGATAATTTGTCTATGAATGTTACAAGCTTTCCGGTGGCCAGATTTTTGTTTCAAAGACAAATGATAAATCCATCAGTAATTGAAATAGAATTTAAAGAAATAATACAAATCAACATAAAACCTGTAGAAAAAGATCAAGGCGTTGACATATTAAGTACACATTTATATTTACAAGATGGTGTCTTAATTCTTCAAAGAACAGGTAAACATTCAGGTTTTCACCTTCTTTCCGGAAACAAACCGATCAAAAAATTTGTCGAACACTCTGCCTGCGTAAAATTTTATACGGAGCATTAAATGATCCACCGGAGAAGTCAGGGTCCGCTATGTATTCGAGAAGAAGCTGTGCAGCTTTGACACCTGTATCCGGCGTTGCATGGCGAATCGTAGTAAGTGAAGGGCGAATTGCACCTGCAAGATTTGTGTCATCTACACCGGTTATTGAAATCTGCTGTGGGACCTGAATATTATTGTCGTACAAAAATCCGATAGCTCCAATGGCCATGTTATCGCAGGCACATATGACTGCCGTAGGAAGCAAGGCGGACGTCTCATAGATTTGTTTCATTCCATGATAGCCATCTTCAATAGTGAAAGCATTTTCGAAAGTCATCATGTCCTGACGGATCGTCAAATTACATTCGTGCATACCCTCCATATATCCCTCATATCTTTTTTTACCTGCAGAAAGATCATGCATTGGGCCGCCGACAAAGGCAATGTTTCGATGTCCCATATCATACAGAAAGTGTACCATGTCGCAAATAGCCTGCTTGTTGTCCATGTTTACAGAACTGCAAGGGACTTTCATACTGAATTTTGGAATGTCCTGACACACATAGACAATGGGAATATGTTTTTTGCGGACCCACATCATATGATCCTCGGGAATGTGAATGTTTGCCATGATGACGCCATCTACCTGTTTGTCTTTTAATACATTGAGAAAGTGAATCTCCTTTTCCAAATTTCCATCTGTTTCGCAAATAATAAGATTATACCCGAGGGATGTGACTACGTTGTTGATGCCCTGCATGATTCTGCCGAAAATATTATTTGAAATATCCGGAAAAAGCACGCCGATGAGTTTGGTTGATTTTGAGGAGTTTTTCTTTGCAGAAATATTCGGGACATACTCTAATTCGCGCACGACTTCCATGACGCGGTGATATGTTTCTTTTGAAACCGTAGTACTTTGATTCATTACTCGGGAAACAGTTGAAATGGACACGCCGGCAGCTTCTGCAACATCATTGATCGTAACCATGCAAACACCTCACCATGAAAATAATTTGAAAACAAATCTACATCCTCGAAAAAACTATGAAAATAATAGCATATTTTTATAGAAAATGCAAGAAAACAAGCATTTGCACAATCTAAATATGAAAAAATTGTTGAGTTTGCGAATTGTATTTGAAATAAATTATATGTATCATGTAGTCAATTAAATTGAGAAAGCGAGATAATTATGAAGAAAGTTTTCTACCAGCCAAAGGATGGATGGATCGGAGACACAATTCCATTTGCACACGACGGAAAGTATTATATATTTTACCTCCATGATAAGCGAAATGGAAATTCGGAAGATGAATATGGATATCGTACCGGTTGGAACCTCTTGGTAACAAAGGATGGCGTTAATATTACGGACTATGGAGAAGTTCTTCCGGTAGGAGAATATGATGAAGCGGACTATGCATGTTATACAGGTTCGGTCGTCGAGGGAAAAGATGGAAAATTCCATATTTTCTATACCGCACAAAATAATTACAATCCCGGGTATCATAAAGAAGGCCGGCCGTTACAATTCATTGCGCACGCCGTCAGTGATGACTTGATTCACTGGGTCAAGATTCCGGAAGATACTTTCGGTGCGGACGAGTCTATCTATGAGCCATGGGACTGGCGGGATCCGTTTGTTTTTTACAATGAAGAAGAGGAGTGCTATTATATGCTCCTTGCAGCGAGATTAGTTGGTGCCAGTGAGAAAAATGGCGGATGTGTTGGTTTATGTAAGTCAAACGACTTGATTCATTGGGAAGCGAAAGAACCTTTTTTCTATCCGGAATTATATATGACCCACGAATGTCCTGATCTCTTCCGTATGGGTGAAAAGTGGTATCTTATCTATTCTACGTTTTCTGAAAAGTTTGTAACGCATTATCGCTATGCTGATTCAATTCACGGTCCGTGGATTGCACCAATTGAAGACACATTTGATGGCCGGGCATTTTATGCGGCAAAAACAGCAACGGCTGGTGGAGAACGTTTAGCTTTTGCCTGGGTACCTACAAAACGTGGTGACAACGATTTTGGGCAGTATGAATGGGGAGGGACCTTGATCATTCACAAAATACGGCAACAGTCTGACGGAAGGCTGACCGTTCAGGCGCCGGATGCGTTGGCCTCTTCATTTAAGACAGATATTACACCGGAGAATTATGCAGGGAAGATATTGTCCGTAACGAATTTAGAGGGCAAAAAGGGCGTTGTGATCGGGAAGATGCCGGGTACCTGTATGATAGAGGCAGACGTCGAATTTTCGGAGAACACGAGATATTTTGAACTTGCAGTGAGACAGAATGAAAGTCTTGCAGAGGGATATTATCTGCGCTTCGAACCGTTCCACAATCGTGTCATTGCAGACATGTGGCCCAGGCGCGTCCCCGGAGTAAACCAGTGGTATATCAATGGTGATATCCCATTCTTAGTTGAATTAGAAAGGCCCTTTGATTATAAAAAATTGCTGCAGAAGAAAATTCATCTGCAGTTGATTGCGGATGGTTCGATCCTTAGCTTATATGTCAATGATGAGGTTGCACTTACAACCAGAGCATATTCTGCAAAGCATGCACACTGGGGCTTTATGGTGGATGAGGGCAGTATCGAAGTCACTAATATTCACATGTATCAAAACAGCTGAGTAACAGCTGATAAAGGAGGACATAATGAATTTCAAAAAAATCAAGACGATTGGAACAGCAGCACTTGCAGCAGCTACAGTCCTTGCCGGATGCGGCAAGGAAACAACATCAACAGCGCCGGAGACAGCTTCTGACGGCATGCGGGAGATCCATTACTTCTCTTCCAGATCTGCATCGGACGATACCATGGTTACTTTGCAGGAAATTACAGAAGCTTATAATTCACAAGGCGGCAACATTAAACTTGTCATTGACAGTAATGCAGACAGATCAGCTTATGATCAGAAGCTGCGTACAATGATTGCCGGAAATCAGATGCCGGATATGTTTGATCTTGATGCTACGCCGTATGCCGTTGAACTTGGCGAACAGGGAAAGCTTACGGATATGGATGCTTTTCTGGATGAAATCGGCGAAAAAGACAACTACATTCCGCTGGCACTGAACTATGGACGTACCGCTGAGGGAAAACTGTATACATTGCCGTTGGAACTTTCAACAGAAATGATCTGGTATAATACAGACATGTTTGCTGATGCGGGAGTGGAAGCGCCGGAGACACTTGATGATCTTCTGGCAGCATGTAAAGCATTGGAAGAAAAAGGATATACACCGTTTGGTATCGGCGGTGCTGATGGATGGCCGCTTCTCCGTCTGCTGGCCGCCTATCCTTTCCGTATGTCCGGCAATGATTTCCTGAATCAGTTAGCCTCCGGCGAAGCAACAATGTCAGATGCGGAGGGCATTGCTGCCAGCGAATTTATGGCAGAAATCGGTCAATATTTTCAGCCCGGATTTACAACAACTGACGTTGCAACCGGCCTGAATCTGTTCTTGAGCGGAAAATGTGCCATGTATCCGACCGGAACATGGGAACTGAACTATTTTACCGATGAAAATCGTCCGGAGGGATTAAATGTCAGCTATTTCTATATGCCGACATGTGATGGCGCTGTAACAGGCGCAAATGAATACTGGGCTTTCGGAGGAATCGGTCTTGCAGTGAATCCGGATAAATTTGATGATGAGTATAAAGATTACCTGTCATTTGTTGTAAAGAATTACAGCTCGGCTTATTTTGCACATCAGCATCTTGCACCACAGAAGGTGAATACAGACGATGCATCCGATTTTGATGCGCTGTTCCTTCAAGTCATGGATGATACTGCAAAAATCGGCGATACAGCGGCCCGTCCGTGGGATGTTGTTTTAAATGAAGACGTGATTGCTACGATCAACGACAACCTCCCCGGTCTGTGCATGGGAGAAGAAACACCGGAAGAGTTTGTGGACGCCGTTAATGAGGCGCTTGAATCAAATAGGAGATGATTTGATTTATGAAAGTCTTACGTGATAAAAAAGCAATTGCATTCTTTCTGCTTCCGGCTTTTATTGTCTATACTATCTTGGTTATGATACCCATTGCCGTTTCGCTTTACTATAGTTTGATTGAGTGGAATGGTCTTGGCGCAAAGAAATTTGTGGGAATCAGCAATTTTACGAAACTTTTCGGGGATTCCGTATTTTTAAGAGCGTTTGGCAATAATCTGGTATATATTGTGATCGTTATGACACTGCAGTTGGGATTCGGTTTTATCATTGCTGTATTACTGACGTATTTGAAAAAGGGAAGAGGCTTTATTCAGACAGTGTACTATATCCCGTCCGTCATTACAGTTATTGCAATTGCACAGCTGTTTACGTGTTTTTACTCTTATGAGCCCCTTGGCTTGTTTAATATTTTCCGACAGTTATTCGGATTGGAACCACTGGCGTTTTTAAGTGAATATAAAATGGCTTTGCCTGCAGTTGCTTCTGTAGAAGGCTGGCAGTATATCGGTATCTATATGATCATTTTCTATTCTGCCCTCTCTTCCGTATCTCCTGATATTCTGGAAGCGGCAAGGATAGATGGTGCGACGGAGCTTCAGCTTCTATTCAAGGTTAGAATTCCGGCGATTGCAAATGTTATTATGTTGGCATGCATCCTGAGCCTTGTCGGTGCTTTACGAGGTTTTGCTGCCCCGATGAATATGACAAAGGGCGGTCCGAATCATAGATCTGAAATCCTTGCAACATACATGTACAAGAAGGCATTTACCAGCCGCGATTACGGATACGGAAGCGCTATAGCAGTGGTTATCGTTGTCTTGAGCATTATCGGTGTTCTTTTGATTAGTCGTTACATGGATAAAGAAGATGCTTAAAGGAGAATAGCATATGGATTATATATTGAAAAAAAGAATCAGAAAATGTGTTTATTGGTCTGTCATGATTGCATTTTTGATCATTCAGGCCTATCCGATCATCTGGCTTCTCCTTGCCGCATTTCGGCCGAACATGGAACTTTTGACGGAACCCTTCAGCTTTCCTAAAACGCTGACGCTTGAAAATTTTCGAACAATTTTTACGACCAGCCATATTCTTACTTATATCAAAAACAGTGCCATTATTTCTGTGATTTCTTTGCTCCTCATCGTTGTATTCAGTTCAATGGCATCCTTTGCGATCGCAAAGATGGTCTTTAGAGGAAAAAAGAAAATATATAGATATTTTTTGATCGGTCTTACAATTCCGTATGCGGTAACGTTGATTCCATTGTTTACTATGTTTGCCCGTATAGGCCTTGTAGATACCAGACTCAGTGTTATTTTGCCGTTAGTGGCATTCCAGCTGCCTGTTTCAATCATGCTGTTTGTCAGCTTTTACTCCTTTATTCCGGATGAGATCATAGAAGCGGCAATCATCGACGGTACGAGTATTTATGGAATTTATACAAAAATCATTGTTCCGTTATCTCTTAATACAATTCTGACGGTATTGGCAATGAACTTTATTACTGTGTGGAATGACTATACCTTCAGTCTTGTCTTCATTAACAGCACGGAACTCAAGACCATTTCCACCGGTCTTACCGATTTTATAGGGCCGAGAGGGCTAAAAGACTGGGGTGCCACTTATGCTGCGATCGCACTGTCTATCTTACCTACGCTGGCAATCTATTTCTCGTTAAATAAGAAAATGACTGCCGGTATGACTTTGGGAGCTGTGAAGTCATGAATAAAATTGTCAGACCACAAAAACACTTTGCATTACAAAAGGGATGGATCAATGATCCAAATGGATTGATATGGTTCAAAGGACAATATCACTTGTATTTTCAGTGTAATCCATACAGCAACGAATGGGATAAAATGCACTGGGGTCATGCCGTCAGTCAAGACCTGATCCACTGGGAAGAATGTGAATTAGCGCTGTTTCCGGATCAGCCTTATGAAGACTATCAGCGAGGCGGTTGTTTTTCCGGTTCCGTTGTTGAACATGATGGCAGGATATATGCCTTTTATACTGCCGTGACTATGCGGGATGGAAAAATTATTCCGACAGTGTGTATGGCTTATTCGGAAGACGGATATACATTTGCAAAACCGAAAGAAAATCCGATTATCGCGGAATGCCCTTGCGAAAGTTCGGATTTTCGTGATCCAAAGGTCATCTTTTATAAAGATCGCTGGCAGATGGTAATCGGAGGATCCGGCGGCGATGCTGCTGATCTGAAAAGTCATGGTCGTATCTATTTATATCATTCCATAGACCTGTATCATTGGGCATATGACGGTATATTGTATGAGGCACAGGATGGAGAAGGTACGATGTTTGAATGTCCGGATCTGTTTAAAATTGATGAAAGATGGGTCATTACGGCTTCGCCGATGAATCGGACGGATTTCCGGCCCACAGTATATATGACGGGTGTATTAAATTTCAAAAACTGTTTGTTTTGCAGGGAATATCTCGGAACACTTGATTACGGACCATACTATTATGCTTCACAAGTCTATTACGACAAGTATAATCGCCCAATATCTATCGCATGGCTGGGGGGCTGGGAATGGATGCCCTGGATTCACGATCACGGCCCTTCAGAAGAAAACGGATATCGAGGGATCATGTCATTTCCCCGTCTGCTCAGTATGGGAAATGATGGAAGGCTGCAAATGATCCCTTACGTTGAAGAAGAAACACAACCCTTGTCCGGTAAGGAGATTGCCGGCGATCTTATGCCTGTAGGTGCAGAACATACAGTGTGGCATCTGCAGGGCGTACTTACAAGGAAAAAATCAACATCTGAAGTTTCCTTTGTCTTCAGTGATGAGGAGAATCACAGGATCAGGATCACAATGGATTTTTTGTTTGGAAATTTGATCACAGATTTCTCCGAATCAGATCAATGGACACGAAATGGGATCAGGATTTATAGAGCAGACATTGAAAATGAAGAAGAAATTCCATTCCACGTAATGCGGGATGGAAATGTTATTGAAGTATATCTGTTTGACGGAAAGTGTAATGTTACCACCTTGTTCTATCCAACGGACGGAAAGGTACAAATGACAGTCTTGACGAAAGGCGCTGGAGTCAAAATCAGATACCCGGAATAAAAAAGAATTTAGCGAAAAGGCACCCAGTCCCATAATACATTGTCAAACCGCCCAAACTGTGGTACGATAACCAAAGACAATGGTCAGAAGGGAATCATATGAACTATATTGTATTTGATCTGGAGTGGAATCAGGGGAATCCAAAGCGGGAACCGGAAGTATACGGCGTGCCTTTTGAGATCGTGGAGATCGGTGCTATAAAACTAAATGAAGAGAAAAAGATGATCGGCGAGTTTAACAGACTTGTAAAACCGCAGCTCTATCATGAAATGAATCATATCACAAGAAAGCTGATCCATCTGCAGATGGCGCAGCTTGAGCACGGCAAGCCCTTTCCAAACGTCTTTGAAGACTTTAGGGAGTGGTGTGGGGAAGATTTTCTCTTCTGCACTTGGGGGCCTTTGGATCTGGAAGAACTTCAGAAAAACATGAAGTATTACGATCTGGATCCTCTCTCCGACAGACCTTTAAAATTTTATGATGTGCAAAAACTATTCAGTATCGCTTACGAAGATAAAAAGACAAGGCGCTCTCTGGAATACGCGGTGGATTTTTTAAACATAGAAAAAGATATCCCGTTCCACAGAGCTTTCAGTGATGCCTACTACACGGCGAAAGTGCTGGCGGCTATCAACGACGAAAGCGCTTTGCAGTGCTACTCTTTTGATACGTTTATCAAACCGAAAAGCCGAAAAGAAGAGATCCGAATCGTTTTTGATACCTATGCGAAATATATTTCCAGAGAATTTTCCACAAAAGCGGACGCTTTAAGCGACAAAGAAGTTGCAAGCTGCCGCTGTTATTTGTGCCATAAAAATATCCGCCGGAAGATCAAATGGTTCACTCCCAACGGAAAACATTATCTGGCGGTTTCCTACTGTGATAAGCACGGTTATATGAAAGGCAAGATCCGTGTCCGCAAAACGGAGGAAGGCACCATCTATATTGTAAAAACAGAAAAGTTTATCTCTGCCGAAGAAGCGGACTCTATCAAAAACCGCCTGCAGCATGCGAAAGAAATTCGCAGACGCCACAAGCGGAAAATCATCCGGAAACCCCGTAAGTCTCCGGAAAGTTGATGATGCCCTGCATCCAGATCGTACCCTTAAATCGTCTTCCCGGTGCAGGTTCACCATACAGATCCTTTTTATTGATGCAGACATCAAATATCAGATCATTGCAAGTGACTCCCAAGATCCAGAGTTCTTCCCCCGTCAGTTTATTCTTCTCCGTACTGCAGTCCAGAATTTCTCCCAAAATAGAATACTGGTCGCATTCCACGCCGTAAGGCATAAAATATGTGTCCACAAGGCTTAAAACATCTTCTGTCCGAATCTTTTTTGAGACTGCGTTGTAGGTATCCATATCCTCAAGCGTCAGCGTTTCGATGGCCTCCTCATCTCCCTGCCTCGCCTGCGCGATCAGCTTGTTGCGGTTGGTCGTTTCCTTCTCAATCTTTTCCATATCCGCCTTATTCTTACGAATGGGCAAAACAACTTTTCCGCTGATGGAAAGAGCGCTTAAAGTAAGACTTGTGCCGCGCACCGGAAGTCTTTCACCGTATTTTATTTTTGCATAATCTATCATATTCTGCAAATAAAAGATCAGGGAAACGCCAACCCTCAGGTCATTGCAGACGCCCGCATAAGATTCTTTCTCCGCATGGCGTTCCACAGAGATATCCTCCTCCGTGGAAATACCGTCCCCACGAAAATACGGGAAACTATATTCATAACTGAATTCATCTTTCTCATCAAACTCACCGCAGACCGTCATACCGATGCGGTTCGCAAAATCTTTGCAAAACTCCGCCAGCATTGTAGTCTCGGAATTTGATGTATAACTCCTCTTATCTGCATTTTGAATAACCTCCATCACAAGGTCATGCATCTGCTTCGGCGTCCTGATCCTGCTGAACCCGATAGCCCGCAAATATTTATGCAAAGATCTCACCTCCGTTCTGATTCGATTTAAAAGTCCTCCCGGGAAAAATCACGATATCTTATCCGCTCCTCCCATATAAGGTCTGAGCGCTTCCGGGATACGGATGCTGCCGTCCGCCTGCAGGTTATTCTCCAAAAATGCAATCAGCATTCTCGGCGGCGCTGCCACCGTATTATTTAATGTATGTGCAAAGTACTTGTTTCCGTCACTGCCTTTTACGCGAATTTTCAATCTTCTCGCCTGAGCATCGCCGAGGTTGGAGCAGCTTCCCACTTCAAAATACTTTTTCTGTCTCGGAGACCATGCCTCCACATCAAAGGATTTCACTTTCAAGTCTGCCAGATCGCCGGAGCAGCACTCGATAGTCCGCACCGGAATATCCATAGATCTGAACAGATCTACCGTATTCTGCCAGAGTTTTTCAAACCACATCGGCGACTCCTCCGGTTTGCATACGACGATCATCTCCTGTTTCTCAAACTGATGGATTCTGTAAACACCCCGTTCTTCCAGACCGTGGGCTCCCTTTTCCTTTCTGAAACAAGGCGAATAGCTGGTCAGCGTCTGGGGAAGTTTTTCTTCCGGCAGCATCGTATCAATAAATTTTCCGATCATGGAATGCTCGGACGTGCCGATCAGATACAGATCCTCTCCCTCTATTTTATACATCATAGCATCCATCTCCGGAAAACTCATAACGCCGGATACAACATTTCCGTGAATCATATAAGGCGGAATGCAGTAGGTAAATCCTCTGCCGATCATAAAATCTCTGGCATAGGAGAGCACTGCGGAATGCAGTCTGGCAATATCCCCCATCAGATAATAAAAACCGTTTCCCGCCACTTTTCTTGCGGCATCCAGATCAATACCGTTTACGCTTTCCATGATTTCCGTATGATAGGGAATCTCAAACTCGGGAACTACGGGTTCGCCGTATTTTTTGATTTCCACATTTTCCGTATCATCTTTGCCGATCGGCACAGACGGATCAATAATATTCGGAATCTGCATCATAATACCGGTCACTTTTTCTTCCAGTTCAGCCTGCTTTTTCTCAAGCTCCGAAAGACGTTCCGCATTTTCGGCAACTTCTTTTTTCTTTTCTTCCGCTTCTTCCTTTTTTCCCTGCCCCATCAGCTTGCCGATCTCTTTGGCAATTTTATTTTTTGCCGCTTTCAATTCATCGGCTTCCTGCTGCGCCTTCCTTCTGTCTGCATCCAGCACGATCACTTCGTCAACTAAAGGCAGTTTACTGTCCTGAAATTTCTTTTTGATATTTTCCTTTACAATGTCAGGATTCTCTCTCAAAAATTTGATATCGATCATAATACCCCTCTTTTCCGTTCCGGATCTGCCTTCATTTTGACATCCTCCGGACTCTGCACTGCTTCCTAATCATTATTTACGTTTCCGCATATTTTATTTCGCCGATGATCCCATCGCAATACTTAACGCCCTTTCTTCCTCCGCTCCGAGGGAGATAGCACTTGTGCCGCCCTTTATTTCCTTCGTATAGGAATAGCAGCCCTCGCTGCTGTGTACGGAATTTATGATAAAACCGTCGTTGTTTTCATCTAACAGGGCCAGCGAAAAGGAAAGCTGTCCTCCCATCTGATTAAAGGCGTCATACTTCACAATGCCCAGCTTCTGAAAAGTCTTTTCCAAATTTTTGTATAAAATACGGATATCTTTCTTATTTCTGTCCGTATTTGTTTTTAACAGCTTCATATCCTCAAAAACGCCCTGTATATCGTTTTCCAGACTGGACGCATTCTTCCCGCTCATAAATTTCTCATAGCGTTTTTTGATCTTAGTGTATTTTACAAGCAGTACGATCAGCAAAATCAGCACGATCAACAACACCGCTGCGATGCCGACCAGAATATACCCGATGTCTATGCCGCCCAAACCGATCATTGTCAAAAAATCACTGTTCATCTGCTTCTCCTTTGTTTTTTATCCTTCAGACTTTATCTTCATAAAAAATTCTGTGATCCGTTCCAGTTCCTCATGGCTGAAAAATTCTATTTCCATTTTTCCCGCCCCGTTTTCCTTCGATTGGATGGAAACCTTTGTTCCGAGAGACTGTTTCAATTTCTCTTCAATATCTCTATATACAAGCTCCAGACTTTCATTTACCGTTTTCGGCTCTTTTTTCGCCTTCGGACTCTGAATATTCTTTACCAGTTTTTCCACTTCACGCACATTCAGTTTTTCATCAAATATCTTCTGAGCCAAATCATACTGTGCGTTCTTGTCTTCAATACCGATCAGCGCTCTGGCATGTCCGGTGGTGATCATGTCGTCTATGATCATCTGCTGCACTCTCTCGTCCAGCTTTAACAGACGCATGGAGTTAGTCACCGTAGTTCTGCTTTTGGAAACCCGTTCTGCCACCTCGTCCTGAGTCAGGTCAAATTCTGTCAAAAGACGCTTATAAGCTAACGCTTCCTCGATAGGATTTAGGTCTTCCCTCTGAATATTTTCAATCAGAGCGATCTCCACGATCTCCTGTTCCGTGAAGCTTTTGATGATCACCGGCACTTCTTTCAGACCCGCAAGCTTTGCCGCCCGCCATCTTCTCTCTCCGGCTATGATCTCATAGTAGGTTTTCCGATCCTGCACAAGAATCGGCTGCAGTAATCCGAACTGTTTGATGGAATCAGCCAGTTCCTGCAGCGCATCTTCGTCAAAGTTCTTTCTGGGCTGTTCCCTGTTGGGTTCTACCTTTGTGATTTTGACAAGCTGCTCCGGCCCCTTTTCCTCAGGAATTTCCGTAACCCCTTCTTTTGCTTTTTTCGGTACCTGCGCTCCCGGTATAAGCGCGTCCAATCCCTTTCCTAATCCTCTTCCTTTTGCCGCCATACTTCCCCCATTCTATTCCCGTTATATTTTATCGTTGTATCCCCTCACGTCACTTTTCGATGATCTCCTGCGCCAGTTTTGCGTAGGCCTCCGCTCCCGCGGATTTTCCGTCATACTGATTGATGGGGATGCCGTGGCTGGGCGCTTCCGCCAGTCTGATATTTCTCGGGATCGCCGTCTCAAAAATATGCTGCGTCAGGTTATTTTTCACATTTTCCACCACCTGCATGGAGAGGTTTGTTCTGGAGTCATACATTGTAAATACAACCCCCTCAATGTCTAACACAGGGTTCAGCCTTTCCCTGACAAGATTTACCGTGTAGATGAGCTGACTCAATCCCTCCAACGCATAATACTCACACTGGATCGGCACCAGCACCGTATCCGCCGTGACCATCGCATTCACGGTGAGAATACTTAACGAGGGCGGACAGTCTATCATAATATAATCATACTGATCTTTAATATAATCGATCTCATTTTTTAAAATAAACTCTTTCTTATCCGCATCGATCAGTTCGATCTCCACTGCTGCGAGGTTTACGTTTGCCGGGATCAAGGAAACATTCGGGATCACCTCTTCCAAAAGGCATTCCCCGATCGCACATTCTCCCAGCATCAATTCGTAGATCGTATTCTCCAACTCATTTTTATTCACTCCGTACCCGCTGGTCGCGTTTCCCTGGGGATCGGCATCTATCAGTAAAACCCTTTTTCCTTTTTCAGCAAGAGCCGCCGTCAGATTGATGGAAGTTGTCGTCTTCCCCACGCCGCCCTTTTGGTTTGCCACTGCTATTACTTTTGCCATTCTTCCTCACATTCCGCCGCCTGCGCGGCAATTTCTCTTTTGTCCATACAAAGCTTTTTTCTTTCTAAAACGTCTATTTTACAGTATAACATTCTTTTTTGCCATATTCCATAACAAATAATTCTATTTTTGCGCAATTTTTGCTATTTTTCTATGTAGTTTTCACAAAGAAACCGCCTCAGCAATTCCCCGTATACACATACTTCAGATATTTCCCCGCTGTTTCCGCCAAATCATACACGCTCTTCACTGACGTAGCTTCGGCCTTTCCCATCTGATAGCGCGGAAAAAACCGGCTCACATGGAGCGGAATTTCCCTGTTTACGGAAGCGATCCAAGCCGCCGCCTCCTCCATTTCCGAAATGCCGTCATTTTCTTCCGGTACGATGAGCGTGGTCAATTCCACATGGCAGTCTGACGCCGCCTGTACAATAAATTCTTTTACAGCTGTCAGGCTTCCCCCGAGTTTTTGATAATACTCCTTCCGGAATCCTTTTAAATCGATATTCATAGCGTCGATATAAAGCAGTAGTTTTTTAAGGACCTCCGGCGATGCCGTACCGTTTGTTACAAGCACATTTTTCATGCCTGCATCTTTTACCAGTTTCGCCGTATCAAACACATACTCCCAACCTACAAGCGGCTCGTTGTAGGTGAAAGCCACACCGATATTCCCTTTATCCTTACAATCTGCAGCGATTGACGTAAGGGTATCCGGTGAGAGATAATTATCTTCCGACAGATCCGGCCCTACCATGGATATCTCATGATTTTGGCAGAACGGACATCTCAGATTACATCCAAAACTCCCCACCGACAGTATTTTGCTGCCCGGATAAAACCGATTAAGCGGCTTTTTTTCGATGGGATCAAGGGCAAGGGAGGAAACCCGCCCGTAATTTCCGCAGACTATTTCTCCTCCGTCATTTTTTCTTGCCCTGCAAAGTCCCCACTGACCGGGCCTCAATTTACAATGATGCAGACATGTCTGACAAACTCTTTCCATGTTCCCTCCCGATTATCCTGTCTGTACTAATAACATCATATAACATTCCGAACGTTTAATAGTGCCTCACTACCTCAAACCGCTCCAACTCTACTTCCTCGTTCTCTTTGATTCCCGCTTTCTGTTTCGCTATCGCGATCTGCTCCTCCACCGTATCGATGCCTTCCAAATTCGGCAAGAGCAGTCCCCTCTTTCGCCCTTTTGTCACGATCACGCCGTACTTCTTCGTATCCAGTTCTTCCGGTGAAGAGATCTTTTCCGTCTCTCCCAGCACATCTACGCTGATCACCAGAAATTCCAGTTCCTCCGGCTCTATGGGCGAAAACCGCGGATCCCGCACAGAGGCGCTAACAGCATTTTCAATGATCTCTCCGGCCAGATTAGGCTGCACAGGCTGAATCGTTCCGATACATCCCCGCAGCTGCCCATCTTTCTTGATGGAAACAAAAGCTCCGGCCCTGCGTTCCCGCAATTCCGCAGGGAGATCCTCCGCGACCTCCGGCTTTCTACCGGATATGATATACTTTTCTATCGTCTTTCTGGCAAGCTGCACATAGACATCTTCCTTCTCCCGCAGCTCCTCAAGGCGTTTTCTCTCTTTTTCTTCATACTGTCCCCTGAAGTTCCGCTCATCGTTCTCTCTGCCTGCTTCAAAGGTGCAGACGCCGTAGCCCACACCGAAAGGCCCCTCATAAGAGAGCCGCCTTGCCGTCACTTCCCTCTGATCGAAAGCCCCGGCCATGATCACAAAAGAACGGTGACCGCATTCACCGGCCTTTTCACAAAATTTTTCCGAGAAATCAAACAGCTCGGAAAAACTTCCCGTACCCATGACTTCCATAATACGTTCGTCATACACCGGCCCCTCTTCCTGAAAACCATACGGTCCGTCTTCTTTTAACCTGTGGGACAGATCCCCGCTGGCAATGATCACTGTTTTCCTCCGCAGACGTCCGGCTGTCTCCTTGATACACTCTCCCAGTTCATAGTGTCTTGTGAGAGGCAGACCGGACAAGCCGATCCTCACGATTTTGAAATCCTGATAAAACTGCTCCACAAAATAAAGCGGCACCATAGTCCCGTGATCCAGCTTTTTCTCCCGCTCTCCCAGTGTCCCCGCAGGCAGATTCCTCCGGTCTGCTAATAGACACAACTCCTCCACAAATTCCGTATCGTAGGAAACCTCAAACTTTACATTATTCGCCCGAAACGTTCCCAGATCCCCTTTCGCGCTCCTCCCCGGCGAAATGTGAAAATAATCCGCATACATGGTCTGATGAGGCGACAAAATCACAATGGTCTCCGGCTTATACGCTGTGATAAATTCCGCCGCCTCCCTGTACGCATCAATCGTTTTCTGTATTTTTTTCTCTTCCCCTTTTCCTACCTCCGGCACGATAATCGGAGGATGGGGCGCCATGACTGCTGCCAAAATACCGTTCATACTATGACCTCCCTATTGCGTAACGTTTATTCGTCATTAGCCTTCTCCTCCGGCACATATTGCATAAGGTCGCCGTAATCACACCTCAGTACATCACAAATCCTCCCAAGAATCGCAAGGTTCACCGGCTCATCCCGACGAAGTTTTGTCATTGTATTTGGTGCAATATCTGCCGCTTTCCGTAAATCCGCTTTACTCATCTTCTTATCAACAAGCAACTTCCACATCCGGTTATATGAAATAGCCATATTTGTATCTCCTGTATTATTCATCCACCCTTAATATATACTACAATACCAAATTTCATCTCTTTTTTCAAGATACATTCGCAACTATATGCGAGTTTTGCTTGTTTTTCTTTATTCTGCGTGTTATAATTTAAATGTTTCAATGTTATACTGTAATTTGGGAGGCCGTCATGAAAAACTCCGAACCTACATTTGATGGAAGTCATATTATTAAAACTAATGAAATTGTAACCCTTTACCACGGTTCAAAATCGGGAATTCATGATACCATTGCCCCAATAAGCCGAAAACGCTGTGATTTCGGAAGGGGCTTTTACATGGGAACTGACAAGACACAGCCACTTACTTTAATTTGCAATTATCCTAATGCTAAAATATATACATTAAGAATTAACCTATCAGATCTCAATATTCTCAATTTAGAGGCAGGATTAGACTGGGCGTTGTTGATTGCATATAATCGCGGCAAGATGGAATCTATAAAACATTCCACTATATATAATCATTTTGCAAATTTAAGCAACGGCTGTGACATGATTATCGGATATATCGCCAATGACAGAATGTTTGTTGTTCTGGATCGTTTCTTCAACGGAGAAATTACCGATATGGCGCTTATCAACAGTCTTTCGGCATTGAAACTTGGCAAGCAATATGTCGCTTTGACAGAAAAAGCCTGCAAAAAAATAGAAATCCTTGATGAACGCGAACTTACCACAAATGATCGTGATAAACTAAAGCACAAAAGCGAAGCCAACCGTTCCAAAGGAATTGCAATGGCAGATGAAATTTGCCGGAAATATCGTCGGGACGGCCGATTCTTTGATGAAATATTGAAAGCAGGTGAATAGAATGGAAAAACTCACTCTCGAAAAGCGTCAACTCTGCGATATACAGGGAAGATTATTTGAACTTGCGTTAAAAACAGGATTGGATTGTCCGTCGTTTATAGACTCTTTTATGAACAGCAAGACCGCCGCTTCCCTTGATGATATTTATGATCGACTTCAATGGGCTGGTGAAGAATATATTCTTGAGGAATTGAATGATGAAGTGAGCGGGCTCAAACAGGCCGGCGAGGCTTATCCTGCGGAAGTTATGTATTGGACAGGATATACCTATCGTTATTGGCATTATTACACGGAAGAATATAGCAGTGAAATATATAAAATAGCTGATGCCCAAACTATGAAGGAATGCTGGCTCGGCTTCCACACTTTTGATGTTGAAATGGCTATCGATGATCTAAAAGAAATTTATAGACAAAAATGTAAAAAATCTCCGTGAAACCGACGGCTTCGCAGAGATTTTTCACTCTTCTATTTCGCCTTCTTTTCCGCAGCGTAAATTGTCCCAAACAAGCTGCCAAGAAAAGCAAACAGTAACACAAAACTCCCGGCGTACCTCATTATTCCCCACTCCGGATTTCCTAAGATATAATGCAGCACCGGGTAAAGTACCATGGAAAGACAGGCCCATCGTCTGAGGCCGTTTACAACATGGGGCCAATTCTTATTGTTAAACTCCATCCCCGGCATGCTCATCTGGAACACCCCATCACAAAATACGCTTACACGATTTTCGTCATAAAAGCTCGGCAATTTCACTTTGACAAAAAAACAAAAATATGCTCCGAACACAGCGCTCAACAGCACAAGCGTAAGCAACACCTCAAAAGTCCGCCCACCTGCATAATTCAAAATCATGCCGCCGCATCCAGCCAAAAATGATATTGCATACCGGACCGGCCATCTGCTCCTTATCTGGTATGCTCTTTTTGCCTGATCATCTCTGTAACTGATTGCTGTCTTTACGATAGTTTCCACCTGACCGGCTTCTAACCCCTCTTCTTTCACCATTTTCCCGCACATCAGTAATTCCGTCACAGATACTCCTAACAACTCCGAGAGCGGCACGAGCAGGGCTGTATCCGGAATGCTGGCTCCGGTTTCCCATTTGCTGACCGCTTTATCTGAAATATACAGACGCTCGGCAAGCTCTTTCTGAGTGTAGCCTTTCTCCCGCCGCAGCCCTGCTACAAACGCTCCGAATTTCTGCCTGTCAATCTCATACATACTCTACACCTCCACGCAATCTTGTATTTATTTTAACGTGAATCCGGCCTTTCAGCAATCGAATGACAGTAGAATGGCTGTCCCGCCGCAGTCAAACGGCGGTAGAACAGGTTACAAAATACAAATTTTCACTCTTCTTTCTTCCGAAACTCTTTTGAGAGTATAAATACTCCGAACAAAACTCCGTTAAGCAGAATTGCCGCCGGAATTGCTTCCCAAGTCACCGCCTGATTTTGCAGGATCTCTACAGAATAATCATTGGCCACTACCAAAATCAGATTATTGTTCAAAAAATGCAGGATCACAGGCACCCAGATATTGTTCGTCTTCAAGTAAGCCCATGCAAAAAAGATCCCTAGCCCTATACAAGTGATGATCTGCGATACCGTCATAATCAGCCCTTTGTCCGGTGTGGTGTAAAAGAAAAAGTCGAGAAAAATATGCCATAGACCCCATACCACGCCGAGAAGCAGGACGCCTCGCCTCATACCGAATCGCTTCTGAAGTATCGGCTGCAAATAATATCTCCATCCGTATTCCTCACCAAAAAAAGCGACAAAAGAAAATACGAAATTGATCGGTATGTAAAGCAGATAGAACCAGGCAGTGGGATTTTTAACGATATCCAATATCATCCCTGCCTCCCCTTCCAGCACATAACTGATCGCCGCCCTGCCAAAATAGAGCACGATAAAAACAAAAATACAGAATAGAGAACCTTTCCAATTATTCCATGCAAGCCCGTATTTTTTCCGCCTCTCTTTTCCTGAAACGAGCAGCATGATCCAGCACAGGATACTCGCGGCAATTATCACAAACTGCGAAATCAATGACCATATGGAAAGTGTCATCCCGTTTAAGGATAAAGGTTCCCCCGGTGACGCCAGAGTGAGCACACAGCAGACGACCATCACAAACGTCGATAACAAAAAGCATATGTAAAACCATCTGGGCAGCAGCTCATCTTTCCACTGCGTCACCAGATAAGCCAACATAACGCCGGCTGCCGGATAAAACATCTGCGCGCTTGGAAATACGCTCATCTCCACCGGAATGGTACTGCCGTACCAAGTCAAGATCCCCATTACATAGGTCAGGCCATATGCTATAAGGAGAAAAATAATCAACTGTTTTTTTGTCTTATTCTGTTCTGTCATGTCACATGTTTCCTTTCGTCCTGTTATGAAATATCAAACTCCGGCGGCACATCCAGTTCATGAGGTACCGGCCTGCCGTTTTTCTTCCGCTGGCGGACGCATTCCGTCAACAAATATTCTATCTGACCATTCACAGATCGAAAATCATCCTCTGCCCAGGCTGCGATGGCATCATACAATTTTGCCGACAGACGAAGCGGAACCTGTTTTTTGCTGTTATCCGCCATCCGTTAATACAGACTGCCGGAATTTACGATAGGCTGGGCATCCTTATTTCCGCAGAGTACCACCAACAAGTTAGATACCATGGCTGCTCTTCTCTCATCGTCCAATTCCACTACTTCATTTTCGGACAGACGTTTCAATGCCATCTCCACCATTCCCACAGCGCCGTCCACGATCAGTTTCCTTGCATCGATGATCGCCGACGCCTGCTGACGCTGCAGCATCACTGCCGCGATCTCCGGCGCGTAGGCGAGATAAGTGATCCTTGCTTCAATTATTTCCAACCCTGCCTCAGCGACCTTGTCCTGAATCTCCTGCCTGATCCGCTCCGCCACAACTTCGCTGGATCCCCGCAGACTGCCGTCGTCCGCCTGCCCGTCCCCTGTGGTATCCACATTTTCTGCGGCATCGTAAGGATAGATCCTGACAACATTACGCAGCGCGCTGTCGCATTGCAGTGACAGATATTCTTTATAATTGTCCACATTAAATACCGCTTTCGCCGTATCCACCACGCGCCACATCACCGCGATGCCGATCTCCACCGGATTCCCCAGACAGTCGTTGATTTTCTGTCTGTTGTTGTTTAATGTCATGATCTTTAAGGAGATTTTCTTATTTGCACCTCCCATATTCATATTTAAACTTGTCTGATTCACCCCCCCAATCTGAAATAATTTCGCTGCCCCTGACTCCACGTCGCCGCTTTGGTTTAACTTTGTTTCGGCCGCCGGATTAACCATGGAACAGAACGGGTTCACAAAATAGAATCCGTCCCCTTTCAAGCTGCCGATGTATTTTCCGAACAATGTCAGTACAGCCGCCTCCTGCGGTTTTAACACATGCAGCCCGCAAAACGGAATCCAACCGAGAGCAACATAAAGAATGCCGACAACGACCAATACCGTACCCGACACCCCCGCCCTGTCGGCGTTTACATTTATGACAATCCCGCCGATGATAGCCAGAATTCCCATAACATATAGTATAGCAAATAATACGAGCATTGCCATACCGTTTTTCTTTTTCTGTAAAATCTTTTCTTCCATAACTTCTTTCCTCCTTCTTTGGCATTTTGTTTGATGTCTGTATGATATCATTTTGATATCATTATGTCAATACTTATTTATTTGCTTGATTTTGAGTTTCAAAGCGGCAAAAAATATGTTACTATGATATTCATCACAGAAAATGCAGATAATAATGAGAAGTTTTCAGTACCCTATATTTTCTGTTACTATTAAAAGGAGCAGTGCCCGAAAACGGGTTGTGAAAAATAATGTATGACGTGATCATTATCGGCGCCGGTGTGACCGGAAGCGCCATAGCGCGGGAGCTGTCCCGCTATCAACTGAAGATTTCAGTCATTGAAAAAGGGGAAGATGTCTGCTGTGAGACTTCCAAAGCCAACAGCGGCATCGTCCACTCCGGTATTGACTGCAAACCGGGAACCGTAAAAGCCCGCATGAATATTCTGGGGAATGAAAAAATGGAGGCTCTGTCGAAAGAACTTGATTTTCCGTTTAAACAAAACGGCTCTCTTATCCTGTGCTTTTCCGAAGAAGACCGTCCCCGATTAAATCAACTTTACGAACAGGGCATTGCAAACCGGATTCCCGGTATCCGCATTGTGGAAAAAGAGGAACTGCATAATCTGGAACCGAATATATCGGATGAGGCAATCGCCGCAGTGTATGCCCCCACAGGCGGCATCGTATGTCCCTTCGGCATGAATATCGCTTTTGCCGAGAATGCGGCCGAAAACGGCGTAGAATTTCTGTTTCATACGGAAGTAACCGATATCCGCAAAATTCCACAGGGCTATGTGCTGACAACAAATGAGGGAGAATTACAGACCAGATGCGTCGTCAACGCTGCCGGCATCCATGCCGATAAATTCCACAATATGGTCAGTGAACACCAAATCCACATCACCCCCCGTCTGGGCGAATACTGTCTGCTTGACAAGACGGCCGGCAAGCTGGTGGAAAAGACGATCTTCCAGCTCCCCACCAGACTGGGCAAGGGTGTTCTCGTCACTCCCACGGTCCACGGAAATATTTTAATGGGTCCCACAGCCAGAGATTCCGACGACAGGGAATCCACCGACACAACCGCAGAAGGTTTGGCTCAGGTTATAGAGTCTGCAAAAAGATCCGTACCTGTTCTGCCGATACGCCAGATCATCACCTCTTTTTGCGGCAGCCGCGCTCACGAGGACGGAGGCGAATTTATCCTCGGGGAACCGGAAGATGCTCCCGGCTTTTTCGATGCCGCCGGGATCGAATCGCCGGGACTCACCAGCACTCCGGCCATCGGCTGCTATATTGCAGAGTTGGTATGCGGCCTGCTCTCTCCAGCCGAAAATCCGAATTTCAACGGACGCAGAACCGGGATCCTCGATCCGAAAACGCTCTCGAAAGAAGCTTACGCACAGTTGATCAGGGAACAGCCTGCCTACGGCAACATCATCTGTCGCTGTGAAACCGTCACGGAAGGAGAAATTCTGGACGCCATTCACCGCCCTCTCGGAGCAAGATCTTTGGACGGCATCAAGCGCAGAACCCGCGCCGGGATGGGGAGATGTCAGTCCGGCTTTTGCTCCCCCAAAGTAATGGAGATTCTGGCCAGAGAATATCATATCTCCCCGTTAGATATCACCAAAAGCGGAAACGGTGCAGACATGATCGTCGGCCGTACCAAAGAATATATACAGGAGGTTTCGCCATGAATTCTTACGATATTGTCGTCATCGGAGGAGGTCCCGCCGGACTCGCCGCCGCTGTTTCCGCGAAAGAAAACGGCATTGAAAGCATTCTCATCTTAGAGAGAGACGATAAACTCGGCGGTATTTTAAACCAATGCATTCACAACGGCTTTGGTCTCCACACTTTTAAAGAAGAACTGACGGGACCTGAGTATGCCGATCGCTTTATCAAACAGGTTGCCGCATTAGAAATTCCATATAAATTAAATACAATGGTTCTCGACATTACCGAAGAAAAAATCATTACCGCCGTGAACAGCACCGACGGACTGCTGCAGATCAAGGCGAAGTCTGTCATTCTCTCTATGGGATGCAGGGAGCGTTCCAGAGGCGCCCTGAATATTCCGGGCAGCCGCCCGGCCGGCATTTACTCCGCAGGAACCGCACAGCATTTGGTCAATATCGAAGGATATATGCCGGGCAGGGAAGTGGTGATCTTAGGTTCCGGCGACATTGGCCTGATCATGGCCAGACGCATGACGCTGGAAGGCGCAAACGTAAAAGTGGTGGCCGAACTGATGCCTTACTCCGGCGGCTTAAAAAGGAATATCGTCCAGTGCCTGGACGATTACGGCATCCCTTTAAAATTGAGCCATACCGTCATTGCCGTCAAAGGAAAAAAACGTCTTGAGGGCGTCACTCTGGCGCAGGTGGATGGAGAGGGAAAACCTATTCCTGGCACGGAGAAAGATTACCGCTGCGACACTCTGTTACTCTCCTGCGGTCTGATTCCCGAAAATGAACTATCCAAAGCTATGGGTACGGAGATGGATCCCGTCACAGGCGGCCCCTGTGTCAACGAATCTCTGGAAACCAGTATTTCCGGCGTCTTTGCCTGCGGAAATGTATTGCATGTTCACGATCTGGTGGACTATGTATCGGAGGAGGCTGCTGCAGCCGGCAAAAATGCTGTGGAATATATACAATACAAAGCCCTCTCTCCGGAAAATAAAGCGGCTCTCTGCATTGCCGGCCCGGAGATCCCTCTCATTCCCGCAGACGGCGTTCGCTACACGGTTCCGAAAAAACTTTGCACAGACCGCATGGCGGAAAAACTGACGGTCCGTTTCCGGGTAGGCTCCGTCTACAAAAATTGTTTTATATCTGTTTATCTGAACGACAGGCAGATCCTGCACAGAAAAAAACCGATCATGGCGCCCGGCGAGATGGAGCAAATCACACTGCAAAAAGAACAGTTAAAAGCTGTAGATGACTTGAAAACGATCACTGTAAAAATAGAGGAGACCTGAACATGGAAAAACGCTCTCTCACTTGTATCGGCTGTCCTTTGGGATGTGCCGTTTCGGTAGAATTAGAAGACGGACAGATTATAAATGTCGCAGGAAATACCTGTAAGCGCGGCGATGATTATGCCAGAAAAGAAGTTACCCGTCCCATGCGCATTGTGACCAGTACCGTCTCTGTGAAGGGCGGGGATATCCCCGTAGTTTCCGTGAAGACAGAACATGATATTCCGAAGGAAAAGATCATGGATATCATGAAATGTCTCGCAAGTCTGTGCGTACCCGCCCCTGTCCATATCGGGGACGTCGTTTTAGAAAACGCTGCACAGACGGGAGTGAATATTGTGGCCACGAAGGATGTGGCGGTAAAAATATCGTGACGCTTCAGCCGGAAATTTTCTTTTTCCGGTATTCCGTGGGCGTTACATGATAGCGCTTTTTAAATAATCTGCAAAAATAATCTACATTGTGAAACCCCGTTTCACCGGAAACGGCATGGATCTTTTTCTCTGTGTTTGAGAGTAGCTGCGCGGCTTCGTTTAAGCGATAGTTTATCAGGTAATTTATCGGCGTGATATGCAAATATCTGCGAAAAAGATTTAACACTGTGCTTTTGCTGATCCGCGCATAATCGGCAATGTCTTCCAGCGAAACATCATCCGCATAATTCAGATGGATGTACTGCATCATCATCTGCAATCTTGCCTGTGAGGAGGCTGAACTTTTTCTGCCGTTTTCCTCATATGAAATATCTGCATTTTCACATATTTTCAGCCAAAGACTCTGCATGAGGGAGGCTGTCATAAGTTCACCGGATGAAGTGTGCTCTTGAGCCTTTATAATCTGTTTCATGATCGACAAAACTTCCGCCTGCCACGGGACTTCCTCACAAAAAATCTGAAATGCCAATGTGGAAGAGATAACAGGTAAAATGTATTTATCATATATGAGGCTGCCCTGCGGAGCAATAAAAGAAGGCATACACAAAAAATTCGGAATATCAGCCTCCGCAGGAGAATAAAAGCGGTGCAGAATTTTGGAATTTATAAATATGCCGCTTCCTTCAGGCAGATCAAACTTTTTTTCTCCAACCCATGCGGTCACCGTTCCCGATCCGATATATACAAACTCCAGCTCGGTGTGCCAATGCCATTCCGCACAGTTAAAATCAAACTGCGCCAGATTTTCCTTATAAAAATTGAAGGGGTAACTGCTGTTGCCGTGCTGAATCGTTTCCATAAGATTTTCATCCGTTATGATCTTATTATACATATCTGCACCCTCTCCACAAATCACGGTTTTAAGATTATCACAAATGATTTTACGATATTATACAATAAACATCGGACATATATCAATGAAAACGTTGTTATCATATAATATAATTCAATATGCCTGCGGTACTTTAATACAGTATCCGCCGCAAAAAGGTAAAAGAAAGGACTTTGATCTATTATGCCAAACTATCAAAAAACAAAAAGAGCCTGTTATCTGGGATTTATCACACAGGCAATAGCGGCTAATTTTGCTCCGCTGCTATTTTTAAAATTCCACAACGATTACCATATTTCTCTCGGAAATATCGCACTGGTATCCACATGCTTTTTCTTTACGCAGCTTTTGATAGACCTGTTCTGTGCAAAATTTGTGGATCGGATCGGATACCGCGTATGTATTGTGACTTCTGAAGTATGTTCCGCTGCAGGACTGATCGGTCTGGCCTTTCTGCCGGATCTCATGCCGGATCCTTTTGCAGGGATCCTGTGCAGCGTGATCATCTACGCCGTGGGGAGCGGATTGATCGAAGTGCTCGGCAGTCCCATTGTAGAAGCTTGTCCTTTTGAAAACAAGGAGGCGACCATGAGCCTGCTCCACTCTTTCTACTGCTGGGGCTCGGTCGGAACAATACTTATCTCAACGCTGTTTTTTGCGATATTCGGCATGGACAACTGGAAATGGTTAGCTGTACTGTGGGCGCTTATCCCAACGATAAACATTTATAATTTTGCGACATGCCCTATTGAACATTTGGTGGACGAGGGAAAAGGCATGGGAATCAGACAATTAGCAAAAAATCCTTTGTTCTGGTTAGCTGTCTGCCTGATGATCTGTTCCGGCGCATCAGAACTTGCTATGGCACAATGGGCATCGGCCTATGCGGAGGAAGCTCTGGGTCTCGCAAAAGCTATAGGAGATCTGGCAGGGCCTTGCATGTTTGCGGTTACAATGGGGATCAGCCGCGTCATTTTCGGAAAATACGGTGAAAAGATGGATCTGATAAAATTTATGACGGCATCCGGCGTACTATGTGTGGTATGTTATCTTCTCACATCGCTGTCCTCCAATCCGTTCATCGGACTGATGGGCTGTATTGTGTGCGGCTTTTCTGTGGGAATCATGTGGCCCGGCACGATCAGTATTTCATCGCAAAAATTTCCTGCAGGCGGAACGGCCATGTTTGCACTGCTCGCTATGGCCGGAGATTTGGGCGGAAGCATCGGCCCCGGCATTGTCGGCCGTGTCACACAGTTTGCAGGAGACAATATCCGCATCGGTATGGGGGTCGGTCTTATATTCCCGGTCATTTTACTTATGATGCTTTTTATTCTCGGAAGGCAAAAGAGGCAGGTTTAATTTAGAAAGGGCGGTTAATCCGCCCTTTTATCCCTCTACCGTAGATCCACCAGTTCTCTCACCAACGACTTCACAGTCCCATGATACACTGCATACAACAAAACCGCAATACCGACAATGACCAGACCGCAGGATCCAAGTCCTTTCACTTCGGACATGCTGATCACCCCGTCGTTGGCAAACATGATCATGGCATATAAAATACTCATTGCCGTAATGCCGATTATGGACGGTGTGCGGATCACCGTGCAGCACTGCCGCCTGATCTCCTTCTTCAAAAAAGCGGGCGGCGCCCCCAGTTTTTTCAGATCCTCAAACACATAGCGGTTATTGAGCGCAATAGTCTGGCATCTCGTGTAGCAGATCACACAGGCCGCCGTCACACAGATTAGAAAAATGAAGAGAAACATCATCAGAAACACCGAAAAAGTCCGCATAAAATCCGTTTTTTCCAACATCGTGGATTTCGGCATATACTCCCAGTAAAGCCTGAAATCCGTATCACCCAGACGATCAAGATCAAAGCTTTTAGTCAATGAACGATCCGTGTCTCCCCAGTATTCCTCCCCTCTCTCATTTAACGCAACTTTATATACTCTGTCATAATAGCTTGCTATATTACAGCTTTCATCCAGAGACTCCACCAACAAATGCAGCAGGCGGTCTGCAAACCGATAGTCATCCTCTCCGCCCACATTGAAAACATGCATAACACCCCGCCATTCTCCTTCCGCACCTTCCGCTATCTCTGCGTAATCCGCATCATTCAACACGTAATACCCCTTATTCGGATCCGCCAACATAGTGTAATGCACATATCCGGCAAAGGACGTCTGTAAAGTCTTCCTTGTATTCATATTGGTAAAGACTTTACAATTTCTCCTCATCATGTAGGCGCTTCTCTCCTCGATATCGGTGACAGCCAGATAGGTCCCTGACTCCACGGTCACCTCTGTTCCTGTCAGCTCCCTGAAACCGCTCTCAGAAAAAAACTTTCCCTCAGCCAACAACTCCCAGTATTCCTCCACGATCTTATCTCCCTCCTGTCCTCCTCCTACATCCGCCATGCCATCCATGCCCAAATTGACGTACTCCGCCTCATGCCAGTCTTTTAGAGACAGACCGTACTCCGAGGCCATCCCTTTCACTTCTTCTTCAGACAGTCCGCTCTGGTCCGCCCGATAATGGTACAGATAATCATAAGGGCGATTTTTCAAATCGGCTGTCATGCTCGACATAAACATAGGCAGATAGAAGATGGCAAAACATGCCCCCGCGATCAGCACAGTGCTTACGAGCATATTGTTCACAGTCTGTTTCCCCTGAAACTTCATCATGCTGTAGGAGATCAGATTGCTCTTTAAGGATGAACCGGTCCGTCCGCGGGATTTACCTGTGCGAAAACTCCAACCATACACCACCGTATGAAGTAAAATCATATACAACCCAATAAATACCGGCGCATATAATATGTTGAGCCACGCTGTGGGATAAGTACGCAAGATTCTCAGATAAATCGTAGGCGCGGAATATCCCCCTACAGCTCCCAAAAGCAGAATAACAATGCCCGCAGGCCCGCACCATCTCCCTAACTCTTTTACCGGTTCATTCTTATGCTCCTCTTTAATCGTATCCAGTATATCGGTTCTCGCCAGATACCGCTTTGCCGTCACACAGGCAAGACCCACCACCATCGCCAGAAAGAAAAGCGGGATTATCAGGCTGGCAGACCGCATATGCAGCTGCATCTGCTCGCTGTCCGCAAGAAACAGCCGAAAACTGTTCCACAAAAGAGCCACAAAGGGAATTCCTGCCAGAATACCGCACCCGGAAGAAAGAAGGCTTAACACTAAAATCTCCCTATACAAAATCGGTGCAAGCTTTCTTTTTGATATTCCCAGAGCCATCAAAATACCGACCTGTCTTGATTTTTTTCTAAAGAACAGCGCCGTGGCATACAGCGTAAAGGCTGTACAACCTACCACAGCCAGCACAAAGATCATCTGCACCTGCTTTCTGGAATCCCCACCCTCCGGAAAGACTTCAAGCACCGTGGGCGACAGCATCATAATTGAATAGGCAGTGATCAACAGCAGGGAAATAAAGTTGCAAAACAGATACAGCCTCGCCTGATGATAATCCGACTTCCTTAGTTTTTTCTCCAAATCTTTCATTGTTCTCATATTTATTCTCCTTTGCCGCCTCATTCCCCATTGTTCATTTCCTTCAATGTATCCAACAGATATCCCTGAAAGCTATTCCGGCTGTCTGTCCGCTTTAGTTCTTTATAAATCAAACCGTCCTTTAACAGGATCACTCTGTCGCAAAAGGACGCCGAAAAGCTGTCATGGGTCACCATTAAAATCGTGGAATCCATCTCGCTTTTTGCCGTCTCAAAAGCCTCTATCACCGTCCGGCTCGACTTACTGTCCAGATTTCCGGTGGGTTCATCCGCCAAAATAAGAAACGGATCGTTGATCAAACTTCTGGCAACGGCGGCTCTCTGTCTTTCCCCTCCGGAAATATCCGCCGGATATTTATCCTTTATGTGCAAGATCCCGAACAGTTCCATCAGTCTGACTGCATATTCTTCCGCTTCTCTGTCGGCTCTCTCCCTGATGATTCTGGGGATCAAAATATTCTCTCTCACGCTCAGCCCGTCGAGCAGCATAAAATCCTGAAACACAAACCCCAGCTTTTCGTTGCGGACTTCCGCAAGCTCCTCCTGATCCAAATTGCCCAGATTCTGCTCTCCCAACAAAATCTCCCCTTTATCGTAGGGAATATAACAGGAAATGCAGTTCAGCAGCGTACTCTTTCCGGAGCCTGACGCGCCCATCACAGCTGTAAACTCCCCTTTTTCCACATGAAAACTGATCCCTTTTAACACCTGATAGCGGGTTTTCGCCGTCTCATAAGATTTATACAAATTTTTCACTTCAAGCATAGTGTGTCCTCCTTTTTTTATATGTCTTTGATTCTCTTTCCTTTTTTACTATACCGCAATTTATCTGTACCGAATTTTATCCTGTCAAGTTTTGCCTCGTTTTTGTAAAAATCCACACATTTCTGTGAAATATGTAAAGTTTAGCGCTTCTCATGTAATATTTGACACAGCGTATCTTGAGAGAATCATCCGGAAATGCTACAGTAAAAGAAAACATAGTTATTGCTGTCAAACAGAATGCCGACAAAAAGCATATTATGACAGTTAATGGAAAAGAGGTCTAATTATGCTTCGAATAGCTCTTTGCGACGACGAGGAAAATGCGCGCGATTTACTCAGAATACAATTGGAAAAACTGATGGATGAATCCGGGGACGAGATCATCTACGAATTCTCAAACGGCCGCACCTGCGTGAACTGGCTGACGGCACATCCCGGCGAAGTGGACCTGCTTTTTCTGGATGTGGAAATGGGAAAGGAAAACGGCATGGATGCGGCAAAAAAAATCAGAGCGGCAAACTGCAGTATCCTTATTGTTTTTGTGACGGGATATACTGACTATGTCTTCGAGGGCTATCAGGTGGACGCACTTGATTATCTGGTAAAACCCCCTTCCCCCGAAAGTCTTAAAAATGTGCTCCTTCGGGCTAAAAAACTGCTTTCTCCACAGTCCGAAAAATTTTTTGTTTTAAAAAATACGGAAGGGATCTACCGTCTGCCCATAGATGATATTCTGTATTTTTACAGTGACCGCAGATATATCCATCTCGTCACTGTCTTAAAGACCTACACATTTTACGGCAAATTAAGCGACATTGAAAAGCAGATACAAAGACACTTTATCCGCATCCACCAACGGTATCTTGTGAACAGTGATAAAGTAACTTTCCTTGGCTGTGATTATGTGACGATAAATAATCCGGCCAGTGAGAAACTGCCCGTCAGCCGGAATTACAAAAAGGAAGCTTCCGAAAAACTGGCCAGAGTTCTTTTGTCCGACACACCATTTTAATAGTATATGACAAAACAGGAGACGACATATGTTTGTTATCTTATTTGAAATACCCGGTTATTTTTTTCATTATCTGACCATCAGAAGACTTTTTCGCATAAAAAGATTCTGGCCTGCCCACGCTGTCCTGCTATTTATAAGCTCTTTGATCGTCAGCATGGTCATCTTTATCGGAGACTGGTACAATCTTCCCCTGACTTTCTTCCTTTACCTTGCCGGTATCCAGTACGCCTGCACGGACTCCCCGTATAAAAAGCTGTCCCTTTCCCTGATGCTTTCCAGCACCGTATTCGCGTGGAACATCTTTCTTGACAGTATTTTGGAACTTTATCGCAGCTTTTTGGAAATGGCTCTGTTGCGCGTTCTTTTTTCCGTTTTTTTGTATTTTCTGATACGATTTGTGGGGCCTGACAAAGAGACAGAACTTGGTAAATCCCTGTGGCGCCTTATGAGTTTTCTAACTCTTGCTCCGATGGGTATCGTTCTATCTATTGTGTTAATTGCAGATGAAGAATGGACATTTTCTTTGAGACATTTATTTTTATACTCTGTCCTGCTCCTTTTAACGATTCTTTCTTTTATCGGACTTTTGTTGACTATTGCCGTTTTCTCAAAGCAGAAAAAGCTGGAGCAACAAAACCTTTACGCCGAGATGAATCAGGCATATTACGACGCCATGAAACGACAGCATTTTGAGATCAGGCGTTTAAAACATGATCTCTCCAACCACCTGCACACCCTCTCGCTCCTTCCGGCACAGAAAAAGGACAATTATATTGCCCATCTTCTAGAAAGTCCCGGATTTATACAGCGGACAGACTACTGTGCTGATATGACGGTAAATGCCGTGCTTTCGGTAAAAGAAACCGCCATGCGGGAAAACGATATTTCCCTGACATACAAGCTAGATCTTCCGGAAGAACTTCCATTTAAAAAGTCAGACATCTGCGTTCTGTTTGCCAATCCATTAGACAACGCCATCGAAAGCTGCCTCGCTCTGCCGAAAGAAAAACGTTTTATCGAGCTGACCGCCCGTTACCGGAAAGGCATTTTGGCTCTGTCCATCAAAAATCCCACAGAGAGCGCCCCCCCTATTTCCAAAAAGAAAAATAAGGCTTCCAAAAGCCTGCCTTCCACAACAAAATCTGATAAAAAATATCACGGCTACGGCCTGCGCAGCATGGATACTATTGTGACCCATTATAAGGGCAGCATGGAAATCAACGCTGACAATGGTATCTTTGAGCTGTTTTTGTACTTGCCGGAACCTTAAAACTAAAATCGGGGGCTTTGCAGCCCCCGAAAATTATGCCAGCTCTAACGCCACCTCGATCATGTTTTTAAATTCTACCTGTCTCTCCTGTGCCGTCAGCTCTTCTCCCGTAAAGACGTGATCGGAAATACTCAAAAGGCTGAGCGCTTTTTTCTTCGCCTGCGCCGCATTGATATAGAGCGCCGCCGATTCCATCTCCACTGCCAGAATACCCGCATCCGCCCACCTCTTTGTGCGGCTGGTATCAAAATTATAGAAAGCATCGGCCGAAAGCACATTTCCCACTTTCACGCTGATATTTTTTTCTCTCGCTGTAAGAACCGCTTTTTCCAACAAATCAAAGTCCGCGATAGGAGCAAAGCTTCCCGGCACATTCATCTGTCCTGAGTAAGAAGAATCCGTAGAGGCGCCCATAGCGATCACCAGATCTTTTAGCTTTAATCCGTCCTGCAGTCCTCCCGCGCTTCCCACTCTGATAATGCTTTCCACCCCGTAAAAGTGATACAGCTCATAGGAATATAACGCTATGGACGGTATACCCATACCGCTCCCCATAACGGAAACTTCTTTTCCTTTGTAAGTTCCGGTATAGCCCAACATGTTCCGCACCTTATTAAAGCAGACCGGATTTTCCAACCATGTTTCCGCAATAAATTTCGCTCTGAGGGGATCCCCCGGCATTAAAACTGTCTTCGCGATTTCCCCGTATTTTGCCTCGTTGTGCGGTGTCGGTGTGTTTGTCTGTCCCATAATGTTCCTTCTCCCTTTCATTTTTTGCTTCACATGCTTTTCAGTGAAATTTTTAATTTGTAACCCGTTTGTCCCTCTTTCCTAATATCTCCGTCACTTTATATCCTATATACCCTGCTGCCAGTCCGGCAACGATCCCTCCCAGTATATCTGTAGGATAATGCACATACAGATACATTCTTGAAAAGGCGATCATCACTGTCAATATCCACGCCGGAATCCACAAATTCCCCATTGTGCTGCGAACTCTGCTTCTTTCTTTATCCGGAGCAGATCTCTTTTCTCTGACAAGAAAAAGAGCTGTCGACACTGCAACAGAACATGCCGTATGTCCTGACGGAAAAGAAAAATCTTTCGGCTTTGGTATCAGAAGCGTTACAGCAGTGTTGATATCGCAGGGTCTAATTCGTTGAAATAGATTTTTTAATATTCCGTTGCACAAAATAACATCTGCAATCAACACTGCTGTCACTAAAACTCCGTAGCTTCTTGTTTTAGGTATGATCAGCAAGATAAGCCCCAGTATGATCCAGATCATTCCGGCATCCCCCAGCTTTGAAATAAGCGGCATCGCTGTATCGCCAAAGGGAGTGCGAAGGCTTTGTATGAAATCTAAGATACTCAATTCCAGTTCCATCGGGGTTTCTCCTACTACTCTCTACTGTTTCATTTTGTCATAAGCCAGTTCTTTTCTATAATTGCGTACGATCAAAAAGATTGACAACGCGAGCACAGCGATTACAACAGCCATCATCACATACATGACAGACATATCCGCAGGTCCTTCCAGAACAAGACATTCTCCGTCCGAATATGTAGCAAGCATCTCTTCCACTTCACTATCTGTGTAGCCCATATATTCAAGCTGATCCCGGAAAGCACCCTCAAGACCTGCCAAACTCTTATCCATTTTTACAGCTACACCGTTAAAAGAAATTTCTGTCTGCGGCATATCTCCGCCCATCAGATAGTAATATGTTTCCTCTGTCAGAGTTTCCATAGCTTCCACATCATCCTTCCGGACAAAAATTGCCGCCATGCCATTTTCTCCAACCGGAATCATATAATAATATCCTGTCGTTTTGGATGCCGTTCTGGAGTTCTCATACTGAGTATAGCTTTCCTCGGAAGCGAAGCTCCCCAGACTGTAAAAGATCTCTCCTTTAATGTGCTGCCCATTTTTTAATCCATTTTCCATCACATAATCATAATCTTTGGAGGGCATTAAAATCTGCGGGATATTTCCCACCTTTATCATTGCACCGAGAAAGATACATCCGAAAACAAAAAGGCCTACTGTAAATCCTGATAAACTTCTTAATAATCTCCCAATCATTGTCTTCTCCATTTCTCCTGTTTATGTCCCTGTTGTTCTAACCGACTGCGTAATTCTTCCAAAAAGTCAAGGAATTTTTCTCTCTCCTCGGGCTGTACCGTATTCGGAATACCCGCTACTGTCTTGCTTCCCGTATCGTCGATATCAAACTGCTCACCGTAACTCTCATAGCCTTTCTGATAGATAAGCCATGCCTGCTGATATTTCGGATTATAATTTACTCCGACCACCGCGTTCATATCCACGAAGAACGGCTCCGTATGCTGAGTAAGCCCGGTATCGACCTGCACAAGACCTACTTTCCAATCACTTTTGCGATAACCTACAATATAGTGATAGAAAGTAGTAGTATTAGTGTCGAAAACAAGACCTCTCTCAAATTTGGATGTGGTCTGGGTTGCATGGATAATTTCATAAGAGTTTCCGTCCTCCACTGCCTCATTCCACATTTTACGCATGATTTCTTTCTTTTTTTGACACTCAGCCGAATCATACTCCAACTCCTTCGGCTTTTTTGAAAACAATCCCATTTCTTCTTCCCTCCTCATAATATTGATATTGTTTTTCACTCATTATTTTATCAAATACCACAAATACTGTAAAGATTCCCCAAATATTTTCTTCGATCCCACTGTTTCTGAAAACTACCCGATTTCTATGATCTTTGTGCACACTTTCTCTGCAAACGTCGTATCATGTTCCACAAGCAGCATGGTCGGACGGTATTTAATCAAAAGCTCTTCAATCTGCATTCTCGAAAACACATCTATAAAATTCAAAGATTCATCCCAAATATACAAATGTGCCCTTTCACAGAGACTTCTGGCAATCAATACTTTCTTCTTTTGCCCGCCGCTGTAATCCTCCAGATTTTTTTTAAACTGTTTTCTCTCAAAATCCAGTTTTCTGAGGAGCATGAGAAAAAGGGTCAAATCCAGTTGATATTTTTCAGCGTAATCTGTAAGACTTCCTTTTAAATGAGAAGTGTCCTGAGACACATAAGAAATTTTCAATCCGCTGGCTGTCATGATACTGCCTGTATAAAAAATAGTATCCGCCAGAGATATACTTTCTATATTTTCTTTTCCGCTTCTTTCTTCTGCGGCTTGTATCACTGCTTTTAAAATACTGGATTTTCCGCATCCGTTTTTTCCCCGAAGTACGACGCATTCTCCGTTTTTCACATCAAAATTTACTGCCCCCAGTTCCTTGCGGGTTCCGTCCGGCTGTTCGTAGTAGACGGCAGCATCTGACAAGCTGACTAACGTATCTTTATAATGACGTTCCGGATAAAGCTTCAAATCTTCTGTCGTTTCCAGATTTTTGAGAAGCCCGGCTTTTTCTTCTATCGCTTTAGCTTCCCTGTTTTCCAGATTTTTGCGGCGCTTTTCCATGCGTCTGGTCTTTTCTCCGATATAAGCTCTCCTTCCTTTTGTGCTGATTCCTTTTTTCTTTACTTCCATAGCTGCTTTCTTTCCTATCTTTCTCGACTCAATATCGTCTGCCCACTCTTCCTTCACCCGAGCGGATTCCTCCAGTCGCTTGATATCTTTTTTCAGCCGCTCATTTTCCTCCTTCTCCCAAATATCTTTTCTCTGCTTTTCCTCCCACCAGACAGAGAAATTTCCTTTGTATACTTCAATATTTGTCTTATTGATCACAAGAATATGATCCACACACTGATCAAGAAAATCCCTGTCATGGGAAACCAAAATAAATCCTTTCTTTTTCTTCAAATATTCTCTGATATTTTCTTTTCCCCTTATATCCAGATGATTTGTCGGCTCATCGATCAGCAGAAATCTGTTTTCCTGTGAAAACAAAACCGCCAACATCGCCTTTGTCTGCTCACCGTTACTCAACGTACAAAACGGTCTGTACAATATCTCTTCTTCTACCCGCAGAAGAGATAATTCTCTGCATATCTTCCACAACTCATATTCCGGATACAACTCTTCAATATTTTCCAGAAATGTTTTATCCGTATTTTTTATTTTGAATGGAAAATAATCAAAACTTTCTTCACAACTGATATTTCCGCTGTATTCATAGGTCTTAATATTATATTTATTCAGATCAGCTGCCATCAGAAGTTTTAAAAAAGTAGTCTTTCCACGCCCGTTTCTTGCCACAAATCCGAGTTTCCAGTCAGTATCGATCTGGAAAGAAACATCTTCAAATATATCATCCGGACTTCCTTCGTAATGAAAAGTTAAATGATTCACATTAATTAATGACATATTCAATCCTCCTTATATCTACGATATACAGATAATTGCAAACTTTGTTTTCTATTGTATTGTTTGCAAAATTTTTTATCCAACGCAGGCACGCTCTCGCTGCGGTTCAACCGTAATGGCAGTAAGTTCGAAAAAACCTCACTAACTGCCAACGGTTTCACAGCGCCTGCTTATGGATAATATAATTTTGCTCCATAAAATGATAGTAGTTCTAAGTTTGCAATTATCTGCCAGCAATACATTTTATTGTACGCAAAAAAAGATGCAGAAAAATTTCTGCATCTCAACTTTCATTTTAAATAACTCATCTATTATTTTATTTTTGCGACATTCATCACATATTTATATAAATATAAGTGTTTTCTAATTATCACAAAAATAAAAGCGCCGTGCAAAAATATTCCTGCCTGAATGACATTACACATTACTATAATAATACTGTCATTCAATCATTTTAAGTTACTAAATTAGCAGGTAATAATAATCACACGCACACCTCTTTTCTTTTAAACTATATATACTATAATCTTTAAATTCTATTTTGTCAATCACTTTACTTAAATCACAAACCTTTAATGTATAGTATATAGTTTGCCATCTTTAATAAAATATGTATCACATATTTTATCATATTTCCCGCTATTTTCCGATAGATCAGAAAATTATTTGAGTGGCCTTTCACGTTCTTGAACATAATCATTTTCAAATCCAATAGAAATTATTGCATTTTTTATTCCTGTCCCTGTAAAACAGACGGTATATTCATCATCTTTTTTTAGATTATTCAGTGAGCTTGATAAATAGAAAACCCGATAGTTACCAATCCCGTTCTCGAATAGCTTCCTCCACATCAATAGGAATACCAAACCATTCCAGTACATAGCCCACATTTTCTCCTATGCAGTCACGAGCCACCGTTTCAATTTCGCTGTCGTTCTCGTCAAATTCCTCCTGCAAGTCGTTAATAGCACAGACCATCTCGTCTAACTTTTTTTGAATAACCTCGGTATCTGTTTCGCCAGTTTCCAACAGGTCAATTACCTTTTGAAGTTCGCCTTTTATCTTGTCTACCAGAAAATTTGGATAATATTCGTCTCGATACATCTCTTCTAACAATTTGTAATTTTTATCAAATGATTTCATTTTAGTTCTCCTTTCAAATTTGTATCTGCTATTTACTGTTTCCATTCTATCACATATCAAAAAATATTTTCTACATCTTTTTTTGCGTACAATAAAATGTATTGCTGGCAGATAATTGCAAGCTTAGAACTACTATCATTTTATGGATCAAAATTATATTATCCATAAGCAGGCGCTGTGAAACCGTTGGCAGTTAGTGAGGTTTTTTTGAACTTACTGCCATTACGGTTGAACCGCAGCGAGAGCGTGCCTGCGTTGGATAAAAAATTTTGCAGACAATACAATAGAAAACAAAGTTTGCAATTATCTGTATATCGTAGATATAAGGAAGATTGAATATGTCATTAATTAGTGTGAATCATTTAACTTTTCATTACGAAGGAAGTCCGGATGATATTTTTCAAATAAAGTTTTTACTATATATAGTGTTTTTATATTGTCCTCTCTCTTCTGTTTTTTATTTTTTTTGAATGTTTCACAGATTCTTTCCTACTAAATAAATATGTTTCACAAAAGCTAACTCAAGATATTGTATTTAAAATGTTTCACGTGAAACATTATCTTGTGTTTAAAATAAAAAAGATAAAATGTTTCACGTGAAACATATCGTTATTGGTGTTTTTAGAAAATACTTTTTACTCACAATATCTAGTATTCCAGCATTTTCTTTGCGATTTCTGATAATTCTATTTTAGCGCGCTCCTCATCCGGAGTAATAAAAGAGATACAATTCATTATTTGATGTGCTATATGTTTCTTTTCCAAATTGAATTGATTTCTAATTTTCTGTACTTCTGTATTTTCACTATCAATAGCTATTTTTTCTGACTCATTACTACTGTTTGCCATTTGCTTTTCTGTATCTATTTCTTTACTCTCCAGATTATCCATGACAATATTTACTTTGTCACTCAATAATCTTAGATATTCTATTTTCTTTTTATACTCTGCATTTTCTTTCTCAAATTTTTCTTTTTCAGCAGCATCGGCTTCTATCTGTTCTCTATGCTTATTTTCAGAATTTCTCGGGGAGAAAACTTTAAAATCATCTGTCTCGCTCTTAGTGATTTCTCTCAAATAAGAATTTATCTCTTCAATTTTAAAATCATTTTGATTGACCAGATCATTAAACTTTTTCTTTTCTTCCTCCAATAAATCCAACACTTCTCTCAAAACTTCTACATTTTTCTCCATTAAGAATAACCCTCTCCAAAAACAGTATTTTTTCTATATGTGTTATTTTTAATTTACATATTCTTTTAAATATTCCTGAACTGAACGACTCATTTCTCTGGAAAAATCAGAATTGTACTTCCGATTACAAAACGCCTGACTCCATTCCTCAAAACTTCTGTTTTCTGTCTCTTTATCAAACATCCTGCGAAGTTCTTCTCCATCTCTTCTCCTATAATAATTTTCCTGTACGATATCTTCCAGTCTGCATCGCTTCGGTTTAATTCTTTCTTTCTGCTTTTTCGTCGGATATCCTAAAACCAACATGGCTGCCGGAAAAACATATTCGGGAAGATTTAACATTTCACGGTGTAATTCACACTGTTCCATAATATCTCCGATATAACAAGAACCAATACCCAGACTTTCCGCAGCAGTCACTGCATTTTGTGCTGCAATCAAAGCATCATCAATTGCTAAAAGCAAATCGCCGCATCCGGGTTTTCGCGGATCAGAACCTCCCTCCTTAAATGCATCCATCCATTTTAAAATATCAGCGCAAAATATAAGTACCATCGGCGCCTTCGCAATAAACGGTTGATTATCGCAGCTTACTGCAAGTTTATCCTTCAAATTCTGATCTGTTATATCGAGAATCGTATAAAGCTGTTGGTTTCCCGCTGTAGGAGCTTCCATTGCCGCCAGCAAAATTTCTTTTTTATATTCATCCGATATAGGACGCTCTTCAAATACTCTCACTGATTTTCTATTGTATAAAGATCTTATAATTTCGTTCATAACTTATTCCTTTCCTAAATTTTTATGATAATGGTTCTCTGGCCGGGGTTCCCGCTTTCCTCGGATATTTTTTTGGCGTATTTTTTTCTTTCTTAATCAGTAAAAGATTCCTGCTCATATCTGAATCCGGCAACTGATACTCAAATATATCTAAAATATTTCCGCCAAGTATCTCGACAGCTCTTTTTCCGGCAGATAATTCCTCTTTTACTTTTTCAGATTTATAGGAAATAAAATAACCTCCATTTTTCACGAAGGGAATACATAATTCCGTCAGAGTTGAAAGATTCGCAACAGCTCTTGAAACACAAAAATCATATTGTTCTCTATAATCCTTTTTTCCGGCAAGATCCTCCGCTCTTCCGTGAACAGTCTCAATATTCTTTAAATCAAGTTTTTCGATCACTGTATCAAGAAATTTTATCCTCTTATTCAGAGAATCAAGCAGAGTAACTTTCATATCCGGAAAAACAATTTTTAAAGGAATACCCGGGAATCCTGCGCCGGTTCCTATATCAATCAGAGATATCTCACCACTTTTCACTTTTTCCCGAAAAGCAGAAACTTGAAAAACTGCCAGACTATCCACAAAATGTTTTAAGATTACTTCATCAAAATCTGTGATTGCAGTCAGATTCATAAAAGAATTCCACTCCACCAGAAGTTCATAGTAATCCATAAACTTTTGTATCTGTTCTTCAGATAAATCAATTTCGAATATTCTGGATTTTTTTTGAAAATCATCCGTATTATAATGAACCATAATTTTACCAAACCTAACTTAAAATTATTAAACCTGTCTTTTCATCTGTTCTATATATACAAGAAGCACCGAAATGTCTGCCGGTGAAACTCCCTGTATCCTGGATGCCTGTCCGATCGAAACAGGTTTGTGCTTTGCCAGTTTCTGTCTTGCCTCGATCCGCAGTCCCGCAATATCCTCATAACAGATACCTTCAGGAATCATACGTTTCTCCAGTTTTTTAAACTGCTCCACCTGTCTGATCTGTCTTTCAATATAACCTTCATATTTAATAGAAATATTGACTTGTTCTATTACGGCATCACTCAAAAGAGGTCTGTTCTTATCAATCTCCTTTATACTCTTATAAGTAAATTCAGGTCTGCACAATACCTCAGCCAGACTGGTTCCCGTCCTGAGCGGTGCGCTTCCTTTGGAAACCAAAAATTCCTGTACCTCTTTTGAAGCTCCGACTACAGTCTTTTTCAATCTCTCTATCTCTTCCGCAATCTGTTTTTCTTTCTCACAGACATACTCATACTGCTCTTTGGAAATAAGCCCTGCCTCATATCCGATTTTTCTAAGTCTCAAATCCGCATTATCCTGCCGCAATAAAAGTCTGTACTCTGCTCTGGATGTCATCATACGATAAGGTTCCGTATTTTCTTTTGTCACAAGATCGTCGATCAAAACACCTATGTAAGCCTGAGAGCGATCTAAAACAATCTGCTCTTTTCCCTGAATCTCTCTGGCTGCATTGATACCTGCCATCAACCCCTGCGCTGCTGCCTCCTCATAACCGCTGCTGCCGTTAAACTGTCCCGCGCTGAAAAGACCTTTGATGTGCTTAAATTCGAGAGTCAGGGCAAGCTGTCCCGGATCAATACAATCGTATTCTATCGCATAGGCATTTCTTACGATCTTACAATTTTCAAGTCCCGGAACTGTCCTGTACATTGCAAGCTGTACGTCCTCCGGCAGAGAAGAAGACATACCATCCACATACATTTCGTTTGTATATCTTCCTTCCGGTTCAACAAAAACCTGATGCCTGTTCTTATCAGAAAATTTCACAACCTTATCTTCTATAGAAGGACAATACCTCGGACCCGTTCCTTCTATGACACCCGCATAAAGAGGAGATCTGTCAAGATTTGCACGGATAATATTGTGAGTCTCCTCATTTGTATAAGTGAGATAACAGGATTCCTGTTTGATCTGAACATCTTCAGGATCTGTTTCAAAAGAAAAAGGAATTACCCTCTCATCTCCAAACTGTTCTTCCATCTTTGAAAAATCAATGGAACGCCTGTCCATTCTCGCCGGAGTTCCGGTTTTAAATCTCCGAAGTCTGATATCCGCCTTCTCCAGAGCTTCCGAAAGATGAATGGAAGACTGCAGTCCGTTAGGACCTGTATAAGTGATAGCCTCTCCACAGAGACATCTGGCATTCAGATAAGTACCGGTACACAAAATAACAGCCTTACATTCATAGATACCTCCGGTTAAAATCTTAACACCGGTTATTTTTTTTGACCTGTTTTCACAGTCAGGTATATCCTCCAACAAGAGTTCACATACTTCTGTCTGTTTGATGGTCAGATTTTCCTGACTTTCCAATACCATTCTCATAAAACGGCTATATTCCGCTTTGTCTGCCTGACAGCGAAGTGAATGAACCGCTGGGCCTTTAGACTTATTGAGCATTTTCGACTGTAAAAAAGTCTTATCTATAATCTTCCCCATCTCTCCGCCCAGAGCATCTATTTCCCTGACAAGATGTCCTTTTGAAGAACCTCCAATATGAGGATTACAGGGCATCATTGCTATACTTTCTATATTAACCGTAAAAACAACCGTCTGCAGTCCAAGCCTGGCACAGGCAAGCGCCGCCTCACATCCCGCATGTCCTGCACCTATTATACAAATATCTGCTTTTTCTCTAAATTCCATTTTCTATTTCCCCATACAAAATTTTTCAAAAATCTCATTTATAAGATCTTCACCAACTTCTTCCCCTATAATCCTTCCGAGAGCCGCATAAGCATTCATCAGATCAATAGAGTAAAAGTCTTCCGGCATTCCTGCCTCAATACTCTCTCCCACCATCAAAATACTTTTTTCTGCTTCCAACAAAGCTTCTTTATGACGCATACTTGTAATGATTACCTCATTATTAAAAGAAACTTCTCCTTTCAGAAACATTCTCTTCACAGCTTTTTCAAACTCATCGATTCCCTGATGTTTCAAAGCAGATATTTTTATTATATCACATCCCTTGCGGATAACATCAATTTTATCTGTTATCTCTTTTTCTGATACCGACATATCCAGATCAGATTTATTTAAAAGTACAATAAAATGTTTGTCTCTCAAAATATTTAAAATCTCTTCATCGCTTTCATCCAGATCAACAGAGGAATCCACAATATAAATGATCAGATCAGCTTTCTTCGCATATTCCCTTGCCTTTTCCACACCGATCTTTTCTACCCGGTCTTCTGTTTTTCTGATACCCGCCGTATCTATAATATGCAGACTGATCTCGCCGATTCTGATATTTTCCTCCAAAATATCTCTTGTAGTTCCCGCAATTTCTGTGACAATAGCTTTCTCCTCTCCCAACAACTCATTCAAAAAAGAAGATTTTCCCGCATTCGGTTTTCCTAAAATAACAGTTTGAATGCCTTCCTTCAAAATTTTTCCATTATCCGCGTGATCTATCAAATTTCTTATTTTTTTACAAATATCTTCCAAAACGCAAGAAAGTTTTCTGTCATAGCCATCCGTATCATAATTTTCCGGATCATCCAACGCAGATTCTATAAAAGCAATCTCATAAATTATCTTACTCCTGATTTCTTTTATCACAGAAGAAACAGAACCTTTCAACTGTCCTATGGAAGCCTGCAGAGCAAACTCATTTTTGGAATGGATCAAATCCATGACAGCCTCCGCTTCGGAAAGATCCATCCGACCATTTAAAAAAGCTCTCTTCGTAAATTCTCCCGGCTCTGCAACTCTCACCCCATTTTTTATAACCAGTTCCATAATTTTTTGCAGGATCAAAATACCGCCGTGACAATTTATCTCTATCACATTCTCAGCCGTATAACTTTTCGGCGCCCGCATAACGGAAATTAAAACTTCATCTATCACAGATTCTTCATCCACGATAAAACCATAATGCAAAGTATAAGTTTTTGCACTCTCTATAAAGAAATCTTTCTGAAAATCTTTTTTAATTTCTTCCTTATTCCATCTGTCAAAATCCTTTTTACTCAAAAAAATTCTGTCTGTTATCTGAAAAGCATCATCACCGCTTATACGGATGATCCCTATCCCTGATTCTGAAAATGCTGTTGCAATGGCCGCGATCGTATCTGTCTTCATAATAAACCTCATATCTATGATAAATGATCTTACTAAAAAAATTCAGGTGCCATTCCAACACCTGAATTTTTTCAATCAATTTACCTTTCTTTCTTAATGGTAACTACCACATGTCTGAACGGTTCATTTCCTTCACTATGAGTCGTAACATACCTATCATTTTGAAGTGCAGAATGGATAATTCTTCTCTCATAAGGATTCATAGGCTCTAAAGAAACAGCTCTTTTCGATCTCTTAACTTTAAAAGATATATTCTTTGCCAGATTCTCAAGTGTTTCTCTTCTCCGCTGCCTGTAATTTTCAGTATCAACTTTTACTCTGATATACTCTTCCACATCCTTGTTTACTACAAGAGATACCAGATACTGCAAAGAATCTAAAGTCTGACCTCTTTTTCCGATCAGGACACCCATCTCATCACCGCTTAATTCAATGTCCATGGTCTTTTCCTGCTCATCATACTTTATTGTCACGACAACAACCATATTCATTGCTTCAAAAACACTGTTTAAAAATTCTTTTGCTGTATCTGTAATAGAAGATTTTACCTTTGCTTTGATTACGGCAGGTCTGGATCCGATCCCCAAAAATCCGGAAGAACCCTCTTCCACTACTTCATATTCCAGTTTATCGCTTGACACCATAAGTTTCTGACACGCTTCTATAATAGCATCATTTACTGTTTTCGCAGAAAATTCAATAAATTCCATTTTTAACTCTCCCATCATCATTTTTTACTGTTTTTTTCGTTATATTCCCGAACCATACCAGCTTTCGCAGCCATTGAACCGGGCTTTGCATTTTTGCTGTAATATTCGTTCGCTCTCTTCAAAGCAGCTTCTCTCTCTTCTTCGCTTATACCTGAAGTTTTATTTACATTTATATTTTTTGTATTGATGTTGGCGTATTGCTGCATCTTTTCCGTCTTTATCTTATTTTTTTCCATTTTTTTAGCTGCTTTTTCTTTATTTTTCTCAATAATTTCTTCAAAGTCCAATTTATCGATATGCTTATTGAGAATTACCTGCTGGATACTTCTGATCACTGCACCGGCAATCCAGTAAATACCCATACCTGCAGGAAGCGTAAAACAGAAAAATGCGGACATGAGCGGCATCATAGTATTCATTACTTTCATCTGATTGGCCATCTGATCAGCCTGAGCATTTCCGCTGCTTGCCTGAGTAGGCATAAGTTTTGTATTGATCCACTGTGTAGCCGCTGCAAGAACAGGAATTAAAACTGCCCCTATTACAAGTAAAAACGAGCCATTTGAAAAAGCGTCTTTAATAATGAAAGAAGGAGAATTTGCTATATTTAACCCCAAAAAGTTATTGTACTTATCAAGAGCCGACAATGTCATATCCACATCAGCCGAAAGAGAAGGATACTGTGTTTTTAAACTCAGCCAATCTGCAGTGCTGGCTCTGTTTAAAACATCAATATAAGTATTCTGAACAAAACTTGTGACTCCCCCGATAAAATTTTCATTTTCAAATTGCTTTGCATACATACCTGCATTAGCAAAATTCTTAATAAAATCAGCGCTGCCCGACTGCGCAATCAACTTGTCCACAAAAGGGAAAAATACTTCTTTTACCGATGCTACATAGGCAGGGATAGCATAAATAACACGATATAAAGCAAGCAGGATTGGCATCTGGATCAAAAGCTGTACACAGCTTCCCGAAGGAGAAACACCATACTTTGCATAGATAGCCTGTGTTTCCTGATTCATCGCCATCATAGAATCATTATCTTTTTTATTTTTGTATTTTGCCTGAATAGCCTGAATTTCAGGATTCATCTTTGACTGAAGTTTTGAAAACTTCTGTTGTTTATAGGTAAGCGGCGTCATACAAAAATAAATTACTACCGTAAACAAAATAATGGCAAGACCTGAATTATGCACATTTATCAAATCCAACACATAAAAAATGCCTTCCATCAGATAACCAAGTATTTTTGCCACCGGGCCTATAAACATACCCTGATACTGTGTTAATAATATATTTGACATTTAACCTCCTCGTTCTCAGCCGGCTCTTTCATGGAACAGGATCATACCCTCCTTTTGAAAAGGGATTACATCTCAATATTCTCCATAAAGCCAACATTCCCCCTTTTAAAGCCCCATACTTTTCCACCGCTTCAAGACCGTACTCTGAACAGGTCGGAAAGTATGGACATTTTGTGCTTTTCAGAGGTGATAAATACTTTCTATAAAACTTAATAAACCAAATCATAATATTTTTCATATTCATGACTATTTTCTGCACTCTACGATACGGTGCAGTTTTGCAAGATGTAACAATGCGCTCTCGATGTCTCTAAAATTGGCATCTGCCGCATTCTTTTTTGCAACGACTACAATATCTAAACCACTATTAAATATTTTTTCGTGTAGTCTGTAACTTTCTCTGACCAGTCTGTAGAAATGGTGTCTCACCACACTGTTCCCTATTTTTTTACTGGCAGAAATACCCAGTCTGTTCACAGCTTGATTATTTTCCACAACATACATCACAAGATAATAATTTGCTTTTACTCTTCCGTTTCTGTAAACAAACCGAAAATCTTCATTTTTCTTCAATGATGTCGAAAATTCCATCTGCATTTCCCCATAGCGCACAAAAACTTATCGTTTTGTACATTCTTACACATATAAAACAGGCCACAAATTCTTTTGCGGCCCATGTAAATATCTTATGCAGATAATCTTTTTCTTCCTTTTCTTCTTCTGGCAGCTAATACCTTTCTTCCGCCCGGTGTGCTCATTCTGGCTCTGAAGCCGTGCACTTTTGATCTCTGCCTCTTCTTAGGCTGAAATGTCATTTTCATATCCTTTACACCTCCTTACCAAATATTGAATATTTGAATCTTCAAACAATCGATTTTTGTGGAAAATATCGTTTTCCATTATATAAGTAATTATCTTTTTCGTCAAGCAAATATGCCAAATTTTTGCACAAAATTTATCCACAAGAAAGTGGATTACTTTACACAAATATATCCACATTATGTGGATAAGTTGTGGATAATTAAATATAACGTTCCTATTCATTACCATTTTTCGTCAAAAGACTTTTATTTTATACACAATTTAATTTTTATTTAATAATTAATAATTTTTTTACTTTTTATTTATCCACAATATTTCAAAATAATTCACACGTTGTCGTTTTGTTTATTCTGTGCTATAATGTTCACTAAAGCATTTGGCAGTGGGCTCAAAAAAGATTCAAAATAGTGATAACTTACCAAAATAGAATATGAGGGGAAGAATGGAAGGTACTTTTTCAGATTCCATTAGAGAAAACTGGAGTCTTATAAAAGAAAATATTAGAAAAGAGTATGAATTATCCAACATTTCATATTCTACTTGGATTGAGCCATTATCATTGTACAAAGTAGACGATGATAATGTATTTATTATAATTCCCAAAGAAAAGGCTCATGCTATCAATTATATCACGAACAAATATACTATTTTTTTTCAGGTAACCATCACGGAAATGATGGGAAAAGATTACAGTATATCTTTTATATTGGAAAAAGATGTAGAAGATGAAGCAAACGCAGAAAACGGTTTGGGAAACGGTTATAATATTTTATATGAAAGAGCCAATCTAAACCCTAAATATAATTTTGATACGTTTGTGGTGGGAAATAATAATAAATTTGCTCACTCCGCTGCTCTTGCTGTCGCGGAAACTCCGGGAATAACTTACAATCCTCTTTATATCTACGGTGGTGCAGGGCTAGGTAAAACCCATCTCATGCACTCCATCGGACGCTTTATCTTAGAAGCAAACAATGATATGAAAGTGCTTTACGTCACTTCCGAACAGTTTACAAACGAAGTGATCGATTCCATCAGAAGCGGTAACGCAACCACTATGACAAAACTGCGCGAAAAATACAGAACCGTTGATGTACTGATGATCGATGATATCCAATTTATTATAGGAAAAGAGAGCACACAAGAAGAATTTTTCCACACATTCAACGTGCTGCACAGCGCCAGAAAACAGATCGTTCTTTCTTCCGATAAACCTCCGAAAGAAATGGAAACGCTGGAAGAACGTTTCAGATCCCGTTTTGAATGGGGACTTATCGCTGATATCCAACAGCCGGATTACGAAACAAAAGTGGCTATTCTTCTTAAAAATGCTGAAAATTACGGAAAAAAGATAGATAATGCTATCTTTGAATATATTGCAACCAACATTCAGTCAAACATCCGAGAGTTAGAGGGAGCCTTTAATAAAATAATCGCTTTTTCTAAAATCAATAAGATACCTCTCGAAGAGATGACCCTTGAACATGCCGAAGATGCTTTAAAGGATGTAATATATCCATCAAAAACAAAGGAAATAACGACGGATCTCATCCTTAATATAGTAGCGGAACATTTTGAAGTAACCGCAAAAGATATTCAATCTCAAAAGAGAAACGCAGAATTTGTTATTCCAAGACAGGTTTACATGTATCTTTGCAGAGAGCTTATAGAAACACCTCTCACTAATATAGCGAAAACTCTCGGAAAAAAAGATCATACGACCATTATCCACGGCATTAAAAAAATAGAAGAAGAAATGAAGTACAATGAAGAATTAAAAAACAAAATCAACATCATTCGAAATATTTTGAGTTCTTCCTAATGTGTATAAATACTGAGTTATAAAAAGTTATTACTTTGTTATCCATACTTTTTACCATGCAGTTTAAGCTTTATTTTCAAGGGATTTCGAGGTTATAAACATTTCAACATCTATTATTACTATTGATTATGAAACTCATAATCAATATATAGTTAATTGTCCCTCTCGGGAACCGGCCACATAAACAAAACACACAGGAAAGGATCGTGTACAGATGAAATTAGTATGTTCAAGAACAAATCTTTTAAACGGCGTTCAGATAGTATCTAAAGCTGTTCCCGGTAAAACAACTATGTCTATTTTACAGTGCATATTGATAGATGCATCAAAAAATAATATAAAATTAACGGCTAACGATATGGAGCTTGGGATAGAGACGATAGTAGACGGAAATATCATAGAACCGGGTATTGTTGCTCTGGATGCTAAGATATTCCTCGAGATAGTGCGTAAGTTTCCTGACGGTGATATCAAAATAGAAACAGATGACTCTTATCAAACTGTTATCACCAGTGGAAACGCAAATATCAAGATCGTAGGAAAACCGGGTGATGATTTTTCTTATCTGCCGAGTATTGAAAAACTGGACTCCATAGTTTTATCCCAATTTAGTTTGCGGGAATTGATTCGCCAAACTATTTTTTCTATTGCGGATAACGATACAAATAAACTGATGACAGGAGAACTGTTTGAAGTAAATGAGGATAAGCTGCGTGTTGCTTCTCTGGATGGTCACCGTATTTCCATCAGAAAAGTTTATCTGAAAAGTTCTTATCCCAGAAAAAAAGTTGTGGTACCCGGAAAGGCTTTGAACGAGATCAGCAAAATATTGTCCGGTGATACAGACAAAGATGTAGTTATTTTCTTTACAAATAAGCACATTGTGTTTGAATTTGAAAATACGACAGTAGTTTCCAGATTGATAGAGGGAGATTATTTCAACATAGATCAAATGTTATCTTCCGATTATGAGACAAAAGTAACGATCAATAAGAGAAAACTTCTCGACAGTATTGATAGGGCAACTCTGCTTGTGAAAGAGGGAGACAAAAAACCTATCATAATAGATATTACTGACGAAAATATGGAACTTAAAATAAATTCCACGATCGGCAGTATGCGTGAAATTATTGATATCACCAAAAACGGTAAAGACCTGATGATTGGTTTCAATCCGAAATTCCTGATCGATGCCCTCAGGGTCATTGATGGTGAAGAAGTGGATATTTATCTTGTGAATCCGAAAGCTCCTTGTTTTATTAAAGATTCTGAGGATAGTTATGTTTATATGATTCTGCCGGTGAATTTTACTACAGTTTCATAAAAAACTGATTTTATGCAGGTTTATATGTGATTTTTTGCGGGGAGAATGGATTTGAAAGAGATAAAAATAAAAGATGAGTTTATCAAGCTTGGGCAGGCTCTCAAACTTGCCGGGGAAGTGAATTCCGGGATAGACGCGAAATTTGTGATTCAGGATGGAAAAGTGAGCGTCAACGGAGAGGTTGACTGCCGCCGCGGCAGAAAACTTTACAAAGACGATATTTTTTCCTATAACGGGAAAGAATTTATCATAAAGAATTGATTTACTATTTAAAAAGAACGGATTAAATACAATAAGGACATTATTTTATGATCATAAAATCCCTGAAAATTCAGAATTTCAGAAATTACGATAATTTAGAACTGGAATTTGATAATGGAACCAATATTTTTTACGGTGACAATGCGCAGGGAAAGACAAATATCCTTGAAGCTATTTTTATGACGGCTACTACAAAGTCACATAAGGGAAGTAAAGATCAGGATATTATTCAGTTTGGGCATGAAGAAGCGCATATAAGAAGTTATCTGTTTAAAGAAGAAATCACAAGACAGATAGATATGCATTTAAGAAAAGGAAAAACAAAGGGAATTGCCATAGATTCCCAGCGGATCAAAAAAGCTTCAGAATTGATGGGATTGTTAAACGTAGTATTTTTTTCGCCGGAGGATCTGAGTATCATAAAGGATGGTCCATCTGAAAGACGGCGTTTTATTGATATGGAACTTTGTCAATTGGATCCTTTTTATCTCTATAATTTAAATCACTATAATAAAATTGTAGGGCAGAGAAATAAACTGTTAAAAGATCTTTCTTTCAATCCGGGATTAAGAGAAACGCTTTCTATATGGGATTCCCAGCTTGTTTCTTTTGGCAGCAAACTGATCGAAAAGCGAGAGATATTTATATCTCAGCTTTCTTATATCATCAGTGAACTACATAATAAATTATCAGGCGGAAAAGAAGAATTAAAAATCATATATGAAAAAAATGTGGAAATAGATGATTTTGAAGAAAAGCTGGAAAAAAGTCAGGATAAGGATGTTGTTTTAAAGCAAACTACCGTAGGTCCCCACAGAGATGATATTATTTTTATAGTAAACGATATAGATATCCGAAAATTTGGTTCACAGGGACAACAGCGTACAGCGGCATTATCTTTGAAATTGTCGGAGATAGAGCTGGTAAAAAAATCGATAAAGGACACGCCGGTTCTGCTTCTTGACGATGTGTTGTCGGAATTAGACAGCAATAGACAAAATTATTTATTGAACAGTATCGGAGATATTCAGACGATCATTACCTGTACAGGATTGGATGAATTTGTTAAAAATCGTTTTGAAATCAATAAGGTATTTAAGGTTGTAGATGGAGCAATAGATATTTCTTAGATCAATACAGCAATTTTTATTGATAGGATTTATTTTTAAAGAAAGGAAATTTTAGATGGGAATTGAAAAAAACAAGGAAGAATATGGTGCTGATCAAATCCAGATTTTGGAAGGTCTTGAAGCTGTAAGAAAAAGACCCGGCATGTATATAGGTACGACATCTTTGCGTGGACTTCATCATCTTGTTTATGAAATTGTGGATAATTCTGTAGATGAAGCGCTGGCAGGATTCTGCAGTGTGATAGATGTTTTTATCAATGAAGATAATTCTATTACCGTTGTAGATAACGGTCGTGGTATTCCGGTGGGAATTAACCACAAATCCGGGAAACCGGCGGTGGAAGTTGTATTTACGATTCTGCATGCCGGCGGTAAGTTTGGCGGCGGCGGATATAAAGTATCGGGAGGACTTCACGGCGTTGGCGCGTCCGTTGTAAACGCTTTGTCGGACTGGTTGGAAGTGGAAATATACAGTGAGGGAAAAGTATATAAACAGCGTTATGAGAGAGGACATGTCTGTTATCCTCTGAAAGTTGTAGGGGAATGTAATACAGATAAAACAGGGACAAAAGTTACCTTTAAGCCGGATGGAACTATCTTTGAAGATACGGTTTATGATTTTGATGTTTTGAAGACAAGGCTTCGTGAAACCGCCTTTTTGACGAAGGGCTTGAAAATAAGACTGACAGACAAAAGGGAAGATCCCGAAAAAACAAGGGAATTTCATTATGAGGGCGGTATCAAAGAGTTTGTAAAATATTTAAATAACAGCAAAGAACCTCTCTACAATGACATTATGTATTTTGAGGGAAAAAAGAATGGCGTTTATGTGGAAGTCGCTATGCAGCATAACGATGCCTACAATGAAAGCGTTTATACTTTTGTCAATAATATCAATACGCCGGAGGGCGGAACGCATCTTATGGGATTCAGAAATGCTCTGACAAAGACCATGAATGATTATGCCAGAAATGCAAAGCTTTTAAAAGATTCCGAACAGAACCTGTCCGGTGAAGATATCAGAGAAGGACTTACCGGAATTGTCAGTATTAAAATTGAAGATCCTCAGTTTGAGGGACAGACAAAACAAAAACTCGGCAATTCGGAAGCCAGAGGTGCGGTTGACAATATTGTCAGTGAACAACTCACCTATTTTTTGGAGCAGAATCCTTCCGTTGCGAAAGTGATTTGTGAAAAATCTATCATGGCGCAGCGCGCAAGGGAAGCAGCCAGAAAGGCCAGAGATCTGACAAGAAGAAAGACAGCTTTAGAAGGAAGTACGCTGCCGGGCAAACTGGCGGACTGTTCCGATAAAGATCCTAAAAATTGTGAGATATATATCGTGGAGGGAGATTCTGCAGGCGGCAGCGCAAAGACTGCGAGAAGCCGTGCTACGCAGGCAATTCTGCCGCTGCGCGGTAAGATTTTAAATGTAGAAAAGGCAAGGCTTGACAGGATCTATGGAAATGAAGAAATAAAGTCTATGATAACCGCTTTCGGAACGGGTATTCATGATGATTTTGATATCAGTAAGCTGCGCTATGATAAAATTATTATTATGACGGATGCGGATGTGGACGGCGCTCATATTGCTACATTGATGTTAACTTTTATTTATCGGTTTATGCCGGAACTGATCAAGCAGGGGCATGTTTATCTGGCAAAACCGCCTCTCTATAAGTTGGAAAAAGGAAAAGAGGTTCGGTATGCTTACAGCGATAATGAATTAAATAAAATTTTAGATGAAGTAGGCAGAGATCAGAATAATAAAATACAGAGATATAAGGGACTTGGCGAGATGGATGCGGATCAGCTCTGGGAAACTACTATGGATCCGGAAAAAAGAATTTTGCTTCGTGTGAATATAGATGAGGAAAATGAAGCGGAAGTGGATCTGACCTTCAATACGTTGATGGGTGATAAGGTGGAGCCGAGGCGTATTTTTATTGAGGAAAATGCGAAGTTTGTAAAGAATCTGGATATATGATTGTTGGGTAAATGAAGATTTAAGTGCTGTTTGATAATGGCAGAATGTGAGGAAATATGGATGATCGTATCTTCGATTTTGATAAAATAGAAGAAGTAGACTTGAAGAAGAAAATGGAAGATTCCTACATCGACTATGCGATGAGCGTTATCGCTGCAAGAGCGCTTCCTGATGTTAGGGACGGTTTGAAACCTGTGCAGAGACGTGTGCTCTATTCCATGATAGAGTTGAACAATGGTCCTGATAAACCGCACAGAAAAAGCGCCCGTATCGTCGGTGATACGATGGGTAAATATCATCCTCACGGCGACAGTTCCATATACGGCGCATTGGTCAACATGGCGCAGGACTGGTCCACAAGGTATCCCCTTGTGGATGGGCATGGAAATTTCGGTTCCATGGATGGCGACGGTGCGGCGGCTATGCGTTATACGGAAGCCAGACTTTCCAAAATATCTATGGAACTGCTTGCGGATATCAATAAAAATACGGTGGATTTTGTACCGAACTTTGACGATACCGAAAAAGAACCGGTAGTTTTGCCGAGCCGCTATCCGAATCTTTTAGTAAACGGCACCACCGGAATCGCTGTCGGCATGGCGACTAATATTCCTCCTCATAATTTGAGAGAAATTGTGAGCGCTGTAGTTAAAATTATCGATAATCAAATAGAGGAAGACAGAAAAACAGAAATAGATGAAATTTTGAAGCTTGTGAAAGCCCCGGATTTTCCTACCGGCGGTGTGATTCTCGGCACGAGAGGAAGCGAAGAGGCTTACAGGACGGGAAGAGGAAAAGTAAGAGTGCGCGCCGTTACTGATATGGAAACTATGAGCAACGGCAAGACCCGCATTATTGTGACAGAACTTCCTTACATGGTAAATAAGGCAAATCTTGTATTGAAAATCGCCGATCTTGTAAAGACAAAAAGGATTGACGGTATTACCGATCTGCGCGATGAGTCCAGCAGAGAGGGTATGAGAATCGTTATTGAACTGAGGAAAGATGCGAATGCAAACGTTATTTTGAATCAGCTTTATAAGCATACCCAGCTTCAGGATTCTTTTGGCGTCAATATGCTTGCGCTTGTGGATAATCAGCCGAAAGTCATGAATCTTTTAGATATGTTGAATTATTATCTGGATCATCAGAAAGATGTCGTGACGAGGCGGACAAAATATGATTTAAATAAAGCGGAAGAAAGAGATCACATTTTACAGGGATTATTGATCGCACTTGATCATATTGACGAGGTGATCCGGATCATCAGGGCCAGCGCTTCCACCGCGGAAGCAAAGATCAATTTGATCGAAAGATTCAGTTTTACCGATGTGCAGGCTCAGGCTATCGTGGATATGAGACTGCGTGCGCTGACAGGTCTGGAACGGGAAAAGCTGGAAAATGAACATAAGGAATTGATGGCTAAAATCAAGGAGTTAAAGGCTATTCTGGCCGATGAAAAATTACTTCTCGGCGTGATCAAAACGGAAATTCAGGTAATTTCTGATAAGTACGGCGATGACAGGAGAAGCAAGATAGGATACGATGTCTATGACATCAATATGGAAGACTTGATTCCCAGAGAAAATACAGTGATAGCTATGACCAGCCTCGGTTATATCAAGCGTATGACGGTGGATAATTTCAAACCTCAGAACAGAGGCGGGAAGGGTATTAAAGGAATGACCACCATTGAGGAGGATTATATTGAGGACCTTCTGATGATGGATACTCACCAATATGTGATGTTTTTTACTAATTTGGGCAGAGTTTACCGGATGAAAGCTTACGAAATTCCGGAGGCAGGGCGAACTGCAAGAGGAACGGCTATCATCAATTTACTGCAGTTAAATCCCGGAGAAAAAATTTCTGCAATGATTCCGGTTATGACATACGATGATGACCAGAACCTGTTCATGGTCACTAAAAAGGGTATCGTAAAAAAGACTTCTATTGTAGAGTACAGTAATGTTCGGAAAAACGGGTTGATTGCCATCAATCTGCGGGATGACGATGAGTTGATTGAAGTAAAAACGACCAATAAAGAGACGGAGATTTTGCTTGTCACAAAATTCGGTATGTGTATCCGTTTTAAAGAGACAGATGTGAGAAATACCGGCAGAAGCTCTATGGGTGTAATCGGTATGAATCTTGCCGACAGGGATGAGATCATCGGAATGCAGCTAAATACTCAGGGTGATGAACTGTTGATCGTTTCTGAAAACGGTATGGGTAAACGGACAAATATCAATGAGTTCCCGGTGCAGCGGCGAGGCGGAAAAGGTATTAAATGTTATAAGATCATAGACAGAACCGGAAATGTAGTGGGTGTGAAAGCTGTCAGTGAAGAACATGAGATCATGATGATCACTACGGAAGGTATTATTATTCAGATCCGTATGAGCGATGTATCCATACTCGGCAGGATCACTTCGGGAGTGAAGCTGATCAATCTGGAAAAAGGTATAAAAGTTGCGAAAATAGCAAAAGTGCGTGAAAAAATTGAGGGAGAAGAATCAGAGGAAGAAGCAGTAAAAGAAGAGCAGGAGGTAAAAAATGATGGGGAAAAAGTATGATGTGATTGCTTTGGGAGAACTTCTGATCGATATGACAGACAACGGTTTGTCCGGTCAGGGAAATACATTGTTTGAAGCAAATCCGGGGGGAGCTCCCTGCAATGTGCTTGCTATGCTGAATAAACTTGGGCGAAAAGTCGCATTTATCGGTAAAGTCGGTGATGATATCTTTGGAAATAAATTGAAAAAAGTATTGGATGAAGTGGGAATTGATACAAGAAATCTGATCATTGACAAAGAAGCGAGAACAACGCTGGCTTTTGTAGAGACCTTTGAAGATGGAGACAGAGACTTTTCGTTTTACAGAAATCCCGGTGCGGATATGATGTTGAAAAAAGAGGAAGTGGATGTATCTCTATTGCAGGATACAAAAATTTTCCATTTCGGCACTCTTTCCATGACGCATCCGGAAGTGCGTGAAGCTACAAAATTCAGTATCGATGAGGCGAAGAAAGCGGGAGCAGTCATTTCCTTTGATCCGAATTTAAGAGAACCCCTCTGGAATGATCTGGAGGATGCAAAAGAACAGGTGCTTTACGGATTGACAAAATGTGACGTTTTAAAAATTTCCGATAATGAAATTCAGTGGCTTACCGGAAAGGAAGATTATACGGAGGGAGTAAAGAAGATCAGAGAGAAAAACGATATTCCGCTTATTATGGTTTCTCTCGGAAAAGAAGGCAGCAGAGCATATTATAAAAAAACAGGCAGTGAAGAAGAAATAATGGTGGAAGTAAAACCTTTTCTTCAGGAAGATACCATTGAAACTACAGGCGCGGGAGATACTTTCGGCGGATGTGTGCTGAACTATGTGCTGGAAAAAGGGTTAGATGATCTATCGGAAAATGATTTGAAGGAAATGCTTACTTTTGCGAATGGAGCGGCCTCTATTATTACCACAAGAAAAGGAGCTCTTCGGGTAATGCCGGATAGAAAAGAAGTGGAAGAACTGATTAAAAATAGATAAGCAGATATTGATATGATAAGTTTCAGGCAGTTACCGTATAAAGTAACTGCCTGATTTTGTAATATTTTTTTTATTCTGCGTCCCGCAGTCTCTCCACGATCGATTTCCTTGCGAAGAAGTGATAGCTGATCAAAGGCAGCAGAACACCGAGCAGCGCAAAGATCGGCATTGTGATAAAGAGCGGTGTTATTATAAAGTGATATTCAAAAAACCAGAACATATTCTCCAACACATTTGCCACAAGCGGACTCGAAATAGCCGCCAAGATAAAGGAGATGATGACAGAGCCTAAGGTATAATAAAGTCCTTCTGATACCAGCATTTTTTTTAGTTGTTTTCCGGTCATACCAATGGACTGCAGCATGGCAAATTCTCTGTGGCGCGTGATGATTCCGGTTAGGATAGCGTTTAGGAAGTTAAGAATGCCTATCAGCCCTACGATCAAACTTAAGATACTTCCCATCAGCAAAAACATATTGCGAAAAGATTCAAATTCACTGGCATAAGTGTAACGGCTTTCGTAATTTAGAGAAGAATCTACATTTTCAGTATAGTTCGCAATAAAGTCTTCCATATTTTCTTTTACAGATTCATCTTCCGCCATATCAAAAGCATAGTACATCGGAACGGAAGTATCGGTATCTTTGATGAACTGTTCAGAGTTTAAAACGAACTGTTCACTGCCGTAGAAACGGTAGTTCAGACTGGGTGATATGGAAACAACGGCTACTACTTTATATTCCACATCTTTAAATTCTTTGGGGCGTGCAGCTACGGAGGAAAGTTCGTTCAGAGAATTAAAATCCGGATTTTCATATATTTCTCCTGTTTCCGTATTATAGTATTCGAGGTTCTCAGCATAGCGCAATTTTACAGTATCTTCGAGTTTTGCCCAGTTTGTATGTTCCTCCATATTACCGTAATCGTCGGTAAAATATACGGCGGCAATTACATTTTCTTCCGTTTTTAATCTTGAAATATCCCCATCCCATACTTTCAGTTTATCCAGACAAAAATCATCCATCCCATAGATGTCTATATCATTTAAGAGAAATTCTCCTTCTTTCGGCATGTTGTTGATATGTTCATTTAGAGCGTCAGGAGGGTAATATTTTGACATATGGCCGCTTCTCATATATTCCTCTGTAATAAAGTCATAGACAAAAAAGTCAGTTTGTCCGTATGTTTTTCCGGCGTCTGCGATACCATCCATATTTTCAATAATTTCAACGATATCATCCGGAACAGGCGTTTTATCTCCCCAGTGCATCGTGATATTAAAATAGCCTGCATCTGCTACAATATAATCCGTGTTGATCTTCATACTCAGATATTTTTCCATGCTGAAACCCTTTGACAGAGTAACTGTCAAAATGAATAGCACGATGGAAAGGGACATGGATATCACGGTGACAAATGTTTTTTTCCGGTTTCTGCCCATGTTGGCAAAAGCCATGGAAAAAATGGAAATTCCCTTTTTTGATACTTTTTTCGTCTTTTTCTTTTTAGACAAATGATCCGATTCAGTGTAACGCAGCGCTTCAATGGGAGAAACTTTTCCTGCCATCTTACTCGGTTTTCTGCAGGAAATGAGCACTGTAATAATGGAAAAAAATGCCGCGCCGATAAAAATAGCCGGATCAACAGAAGCGGAGGAATAAAAAATGCTGTTGTTATCCGTTGCCGACCGTACGACGATTGGCGCGAGAAGCACCCCTGTTCCGTAGCCCAACAAAAGTCCTATAGGAATACCGACTGCAGAAAGAAATAAAGATTGTATCAGTACAATTTTTTTAATCTGTTTTTTGGTGGTACCAATGGTCTTTAAAAGGCCGTAATGTCGAATATCTCCTGCCACGGAAATCTGAAAAATATTGTAAATGATCAGATATCCGGTAAAGATGATCAAGGCAAGAGCCGCTATTATACCAAGGACAACGGAAAAATCCATGGAATCGGAAAGTTGTGCTCCCACGTATCCCCAGTTGATACCGATTTTTATATAATTATCTTTGTTTGTATCCTCACATTGATATCCGTGATTTTCTAAAACTGTATTTAAATCCTTTTCAATGGAAAAAGCATTTTGAAACATAACATCGAGACCATAGGACCCGGTGATACCGTTTTTGTTTTGGTTGTTGCATTTTTTAAGGATATCGTCTAAACGGCTCTCTGCTATAATTATGTGGTTCGCTATCGTGATTTCATCGTATTCCCAATAGCCGCAGAGAGTAAAAGTTTCCGTTGTTTCCGTCCCATCCACATTAATGGTGATAGTAAACTCATTTCCGATCTCCGGCTCCACACCGAGAAGAGACAGTACTTTCAGATCTGTTGCCGCCTGATTGCTTCCCTCTTCCGGAAGTTTCCCGACAATGGGAGTACAAAAACTGAATTTGGCACACTTTTCATCCATGTAGCTGACTTCCACCTGAGATTTGCGGAAGATGTCATCTGTCGAAAGTCCTGCCACTCTGCGAAGTCCCCATTCTTTGATCAGAGGATCTTCTTTTAATTCATCAAACTGTTCTTTGGTCAATTCTTTGAAAATACCGTGAAAAATACCGCCCACCTGTCTGAAATTACTCTGCTGAAAGTTTTCCACGATGGATAGGGTTATCGTAAAGAGCGTCGTAAAAAGAATCGTAGTCAGGGCCACGGCAGTGATGGTGATCAGATTGCGCAGTTTTGCAGACTGCATATTTTTAAAAGCAAGCCTGCGGATACATTTTTTGTTTGCCACTTTCATAGGTACGCCTCCTTTCTCACACAATTTCTCTGGTTACGATCTTGCCGTCCTCAATGCGGATGATCCGGTCTGCAAGCTGTGCGATCTCTTCATTGTGAGTGATCATAACGATGGTCTGTGAAAATTTTTTGCTGGTCAGCTTTAATAGACCCAGAACATCCTGAGAAGTTTTGCTGTCAAGATTGCCGGTGGGTTCGTCCGCTAAAATGATTGCCGGTTTGGAGGCGATAGCTCTTGCGATGGCCACTCTCTGCTGCTGGCCGCCGGAGAGGTTGTTGGGAAGACTATTGAGTTTTTCGGAGAGTCCCAATGTTTCAATAATATTGCTGATATAGGCGGTTTCCGGTTCATTGCCGTCAAGTTGAGTCGGCAGAACGATATTTTCATAAACATTTAACACCGGAACCAGATTGTAGTTTTGAAAAACAAAACCGATCTTGCGCCGCCTGAATATTGTCAGAGCTTCATCTTTTAAAGAAAAAATATCTTTTCCGTCCACGGTAACAATGCCCGATGTAGGCCTGTCAAGCCCTCCCAACATATGAAGAAGTGTGGATTTACCGCTGCCGGAGGTGCCGACAACCGCTACAAATTCTCCCGGTTCAATACAAAGTGTTACACCGTCGAGAGCATGTACCGCATTTTCACCGTTTCCGTAAATTTTTTTGAGGTTTGTTGTTGATAAGATAGCCATAGAAAAACAGTCTCCTTTCAGCTATGCTGTTTGTGTTGTTTGCTTCATTTTTTATTTGTCGTGCATAGCTTTGTATATGTACTATTTTTTCATAACAATCTTACCAGATTCTTTCCGAAATGAAAAAGATTATGACAGTTTTGTAAGAAATTTGCTTTGATCAGCAACTGTTCTTTTGATAATTGAAACTTCGTCCTTCAGGACATAGACATCTTCCTTCAAAATAAGAATGTCTTCTTTTAATTCCGTGATATCTTTTTTTATCGGTTTCAGTCTGGAGTCTACGATTCTTGATATCGCCAATAGATCTTCGTTTGTCAGTAACATGAGAATGCCTCCTTTCCCGTAAAAATTTTATTACATCCGTAAATATGCAGCAGGCAGGATAAAATGTAGAAAAAATATAGCATATTTAAAGTGATAAATCTATTGTACTTTTTTTACGAAATAAAAAAACGGAAAGGCGCTATAAGAAGAGACAGCTCTGCTTTTTCAGGTTCATTTGGGGAGAAATACGGAAAATACGGAACCTTTGTCAGGCTTTGAGCATATTTTTATATAGCCTCCTTCCAGAGAAATGATTTCTCTGGCGAGAGAGAGTCCGATACCGACGCCGGATTTTTCGCGAACGGCTTCCGAACGGTAAAAGCGGGAAAAAATTTTGGCGTATTCCTGTTCCGGAATACCGATACCGGTGTCCGCAACTTGGATACACAAATACATTTCATAAGATTTGACTGTCAATACAACACTGCCTTTTTCCGTATATTTTATAGCGTTGTCAATCAGATTCCCAATAGCTTCGAGAGTCCATTTTTCATCAAAGAGGGCAGCAGGATTTTCCTGTTCCGGTTCGGGATCATTTATGGAAAGGACAAGCCCTTTTTCTTTTGCCAAAGGTCCATATTGCTCTGCAAGTTTTTCTAACATCGGAAAGACAAAAGTTTTTTGTGGCGATAAAGCAAGAATACCTGTTTCAAGACGGGAAAGCTTTATGAGCGAAGCAATCAGAAAATTGAGTTTTTCAGTTTGTATTGTTAAAAAAGAAAGATATTGTCCCGCCTCTTCTGACAGATCCTGCTCTTTCAATAAGTCGGAGTACAATAAAATATTAGCGATAGGCGTTTTTGTCTGGTGGGAAATATCAGAGATCAGTTCTTTGATGCGGTTTTTTTCCTCATCAATATTTCTGTAGGAGGTTTCCGCAGCGGAAAGATATTTTGCCAAGCGGTTTTCCAGATAGGAAAGCCTGCTCTCGTCAAAAACCTGTTCCGTAAAAGAACCGTTGATGGCGGCGTTTATCATATTTTCCAGACGGCTTATAGTACGCAGGGTATGGAAATGATAGAAGAAAATAACAAGCAGGCAAATTGTAATACACAGAATCATAAAAGTAATAATTAAAAAACCATAATCTTTCATATAGAATCTCCCGTGTTCCATGTATACCCGATTCCATAGACTGTCTTTATATATTTTTGGGCATGCAGTTTATCCCGCAGTCTCTTTATGGTGACAGAAAGGGCGTTTTCATCCACATACTCCGCACCGTCAGTCCATACGGCGTCGATCAGGCTGTCGCGGCTCAAGATGATACCGGCATTTTCTACAAGAAGACGCAGTAATTTTTGTTCAGTTTTACTTAATTCTACTTTTTCGTCGCCGCAGAAAAATTCCATTTTATCAAAATTAAAATGATATTGTTCCATTACAAAATCAGCAGATGACTTTTCGGCAGTGTTTCTGCGCAGGGCAACGTTTACTCTGGCGCGCAGCACGGCGAGGGAAAAAGGTTTTGTAATGTAATCTTCGGCGCCGAGTTCGAGACCTGTTACAATATCTGTCTCTAAATCGTTGGCAGTCAAAATAATGACGGGCACGGAGTAATTTTTCTTGAGTTCCGGCAAAAAGTCAAAGCCGCTGCCGTCCGGAAGATTCACATCGAGAAGGATGAGGGAATAGGTATGTTTTTGAAGAAGCTTTTTTGCCTCCGAAAGATTATGACATCCGTGCGTACAGCATTCATCCGTTGTAAGGGCCCTGCAAAGACCCGACAGCAGTGCGGAATCGTCTTCTATAATGAGAATATTATTCAGAGATTGCTTCATAAAAACTCTCAAATCCCTTTCTGTAATCTGTATGCTTTACGATAGCATAGCGGGAAAGCATTCGTCAACAGGAAAAGAGAAGGCAATTTTGTGTAAAATTATACATAAATTTACATAATAAAAGTGCCTGTCAGTTTCCATTTATTAGAAAAATTTGCAGAAAATTTCTGGAAAACGCATGAAACATTGGACATTGTAGTTTTTTTGTGCTATCGTAGATTAGTGTGATAAAGTATTGATGCGTCATAGAATATTATTTTGATAATAAAATAACAAAGTCGATTAGGCGGGGATACATAATGTGGCGTGTTTAGCAAAAACAAGAGAAAAGTAAAGGAGTTTTAACTATGTTTAAGTACATCGTTAAAAGAATTGTTTTGGGGATTGTGACTATCTGGGCAGTTGCAACACTCACGTTCTTTCTGATGAATATGGTGCCGGGCGGTCCGTTTCTGTCAGAGAAGGCGATCAGTCCTCAGGCAACGGCTGCACTGGAAGCAAAATATGGTTTGGATAAACCGATGTCCCAGAGATATTTCACCTATATGACGGACGCGCTTCAAGGTGATTTCGGTGACAGTTTAAAACAGAGGGGGCGTACTGTTACATCTATTATTGTATCGAGATTTCCGGTATCTGCCAGACTTGGCGGATCCTGTGTTCTGGTTTCTTTGATTTTAGGGATTCCACTTGGATGTTTTGCGGCATTAAACAGAGGAAAATTTGCGGACAGCGTGATCAGCGTGGTGGCAACCTGCGGTATTGCGGTGCCCAGTTTTGTTATCTGTACGGTACTCATGTATTTTCTTGGTGTAAAACTGGCTATTTTGCCGACTATCGGGTTGGAGACAGCGAAACATTATATTATGCCGGTAACTGCACTTTCTTTTTATCCTACGGCTTATATTATGAGACTGATGCGCTCCTCCATGTTAGATGTGCTGGGACAGGATTATATGCGTACGGCCCGGGCGAAAGGCCTCGCAGGCGGCATTATTTTGTTTAAGCATGCTCTCCGGAACGCGATCCTTCCGGTTGTTACCTATGTGGGACCGATGCTTGCTTACACGATCACCGGAAGCTTTGTGGTAGAGAAGATATTTGTTATTCCGGGGCTTGGCGGAGAATTTATCAAGGCTATCAACGGGCGTGATTACACGATGATCATGGGGACGACTATTTTCCTCGCGACACTTGTCATTATCATGAATGTGGTGGTGGATATTGTTTACAAGATCGTAGATCCTCGGATCAAGTTAAAATAATCAGAAAGGCAAAGCGATAAAATGAAAGAGAATGCTTTAAGTTTTCAGTTAAAATTAAAACCTGAAGATTTCCTTCCCGCTACGGAAGAGGAAAAGCAAAGTCAGGTTATCATGCGTGAGAGCGTAAGCTTCTGGAAAGACGGTATGCGTCGTCTGCGCAAAAATAAAGTGGCAATGGTTTCTTTGGTTGTTATTATTTTGGTAATGATATTTTCCTTTATTGTTCCGATGTTTTATCCCTACAGTTATAAGGAGCAGATAAAAGGGGCAAACAATCTGGGACCTATGGAATATTCAGAGGGGGAACAGGCAAGGATAGATGCCGGAGAAAAAGTATTTCCCCATATTTTCGGAACAGATAAAATGGGGCGTGATTACGCGATCCGTGTGATGATGGGAAGCCGTATTTCTTTGCTTGTAGGACTTATCGCTACCGGAATCATCCTGATCATCGGTTCTGTTTATGGTTCTGTAGCAGCGTTTTTCGGCGGCTGGGTGGACCTTATCATGATGCGTATCGTGGATGTTATTTATACGATCCCTGATATTCTGCTGATCGTGCTGTTAAAATTTGCGTTGGATGATCCCCTTAAACAGTTGGCTATGGTGCCGGGCTTCGGTTGGATCAATGTGGTAGGAACCAATCTGATCAGTATTTTTCTGGTATTTGCACTGCTTTATTGGGTTGGTATGGCGAGAATGGTCAGAAGCCAGATTTTGACGTTAAAAGAAAGCGAATATGTTACGGCGGCGAGAGCCCTCGGTGTAGGCAATGGCAGGATCATCAAAAAGCATCTTCTGACAAACTGTATCGGTACGCTGATCGTTACGACGACTTTGCAGATTCCGTCCTCCATTTTTACGGAGAGTTTTTTGAGTTTCCTCGGTATGGGTGTGGCAGTACCGCTCCCTTCTCTTGGTTCTCTGGCGGCCGATGCAATCAACGGTATGGGTACTTATCCGCATCTGTTGTTTATTCCGGCGATTCTGATCAGTTTGATCATTCTGAGCTTTAACCTGTTTGGTGACGGTCTGCGGGATGCATTCGATCCGAAGCTGAAAAATTAAAAGGAGAGAGTGAAAAATGGCAGAATATCTTGTTGATATAAAAAATGAACGGCTTTCTTTCTTTACGCCGGCGGGAGAAGTGAAAGCTTTAAATGATGTTTCCATTCATCTGAAGGAAGGAGAAGTGCTGGGTATCGTGGGAGAGAGCGGTTCCGGTAAATCCGTTACCGCGTACAGTCTGATGGGACTGACAGCGTATCCCGGAAAACTCATCGACGGAAACCTGAATTTTAACGGACATCAGATTGAAAATATGTCCGAGAAAGAAATGCGTAAAATCCGCGGAAATGAGATATCCATTATCTTTCAGGATCCTATGACAAGCTTAAATCCTGTCTATACGGTGGGGAATCAGATCATAGAAGTGATCCGTCTTCATACGGACAAGACAAAACAGCAGGCGAAAGAAAGAGCAAAAGAACTGTTGGAGCTTGTGGGTATCAACGAGCCGGAAAAGCGCTTGAAACAGTATCCCCACGAACTTTCCGGCGGTATGCGTCAGCGTATCATGATTGCTATCGCGCTTGCATGTGAGCCTAAGCTTCTGATTGCGGACGAGCCTACGACGGCGCTGGATGTGACGATACAGGCACAGATTTTGGAATTGATGATGGAATTGAAAGATAAACTGGGAATGGCCATTATCATGATCACCCATGATCTCGGTGTAGTTGCCAGCATGTGTGAGAGAATAGCGGTTATGTATGCGGGAAAGATCGTGGAATACGGTACCGCGGACGATATTTTTTACAATCCGAAACATCAGTATACAAAGGGGCTGATCCGTTCCATTCCGCGGTTGGATACCAAAGAACATGAGCGGCTTGTCCCGATTGAGGGAACACCGGTGGATATGTTGAATCCGCCTAAGGGCTGTCCTTTTGCTCCAAGATGCGACGAGGCCATGAAGATATGCCTGAACCAGATGCCGCCTGTCACGGAGTTTGGAGAGGTGCATTATACACAGTGCTGGCTGAACCAGAAGGAGGAAATGGAGAAAGGAGCATCCCATGAGTGAGCATTTTATTGAAGTAGAACATCTTCGACAGTATTTTCCGGCAGGCGGTTTCGGCAGCATGAAAAAGTTTGTCCGCGCGGTGGATGATGTGTCCTTTTTTATCAATAAAGGGGAAACGTTAGGTCTGGTAGGAGAATCCGGCTGCGGCAAGACGACCACCGGACGTACCATGCTGCGTCTCTATGATCCTACAGGGGGCAGATTTACCTTCGATGGTCAGACGGTATTTGATGTAGACAAGAAAGAATTTCCTAAGATGCTGCCTTTCAGAAAACGGATGCAGATCGTATTTCAGGATCCCTATGCAAGTCTGGATCCCCGTATGACAGTGGGTGATATTGTAGGGGAAGCCATCGATGTGCACAAACTTGCGGCAAACGATAAAGAACGCTATGATATGATCATCGAGATGTTGGAGAAAGTAGGACTAAACTCCGAGCACGCCAACCGCTATCCTCATGAGTTCTCGGGGGGGCAGAGGCAGCGTGTCGGTATTGCCAGAGCGCTTGCGGTGAATCCGGAATTTATTGTCTGCGACGAGCCTATTTCGGCGCTTGATGTGTCCATTCAGGCGCAGGTCATCAATATGTTTGAAGATCTGCAGGAACAGATGGGTCTGACTTATCTGTTTATCGCTCACGATCTGTCGGCGGTGAAACATATATCGAACCGCATCGGTGTAATGTATCTTGGCAGAATGGTGGAGTTGGCGGACAGCTATGAATTGATCGACAGACCGCTGCATCCCTATACGAAGAGTCTGATTTCGGCAATTCCCATTGCGGATCCGAAAAAGGCAAAGGAGAGCAATCGTATTGTTCTCGAAGGAGATGTGCCGAGTCCTTTAAATCCGCCTTCCGGCTGTACATTCCGAACAAGGTGTCCTTATGCCACAGAGGAGTGTGCGCAGAGGGTTCCGGAATGGAAAGAAGTGGAGAAAAACCACTTTGCTGCGTGTCATAATCTGGATAAAATAAATTAATTTTGATTATTGACAAACAGAATGAAATATGGTAACACTGAAAAGTGATACACTTTTTTAATCATAAACTATAAAAGGAGGAAACATTATGAAAAAAAGAGTAGCGGCTCTTTTTCTGGCAGCTCTTATGACTGTCAGCGTAACGGCTTGCGGTAATTCTGAATCAAAAGATCCTGCAGCGCCCAGCGAGAGCACAGAAGAAACGACAGAAACAACAGAAACAGAAGAAGAATCAACTGGTGAAACAGCTTCCACAGGTGAGAAAGTTCTTTCCGTACAGATCGGACCTAACCCTGAGACGCTTGATCCTGCATTGAACAGCGCAGTTGACGGCGGCAACATGATCCTTCATACTTTTGAGTGTCTTCTGACAGTCGACGAGGAGGGCAAACTTGCTCCCGGACAGGCTGAAAGCTGGGAGACATCCGAGGATGGCCTGACATGGACATTCCATTTGAGAGATGGCCTGAAATGGTCCGACGGTTCCGATCTGACAGCTAATGATTTTGTATACAGCTGGCAGCGTGTCTGTGATCCTAATACAGCAGCTCCCTATGCAGAAACAGTTCTCAGCATGGTGGAGGGTTATGAAGAAGCAATCGCAGGCGATATCACAAAGCTGAACGTAGTAGCTGTGGACGACAAGACACTGGAAGTACATTTGTCTTCCGCATGTTCTTACTTTGGTTCTCTGGCAGCATTTGCTACCCTGAGCCCTGTACAGCAGGCAACAATCGAGGCAAACGGTGATGCATGGGCAGTAGATGCAAGCACTTATATTTCCAACGGTTCCTTCTACATTTCCGAGTGGGTTCCCGGTTCTTACATTATGTGTACAAAGAACCCCAACTACTGGAATGCAGACGCTGTAAAACTGGATGCAATCAAGTTCAACCTGATCGAGGATGCTAACGCTTCTTACAGCGCATACCAGACAGGCGAAGTACTGTTCATCAAAGACGTTCCGACAGAAGAGATTCCTTCTCTGGAAGGCAACCCTGAGTTCTACGTTGATCCTATCATCGGAACTTACTACCTGAGCCTGAATACTCAGAAAGCGCCTTTTGATGATGCTAATGTTCGTAAAGCATTAAGCCTTGCGATCGATCGTGAATATGTTGCCGGTACTCTGATGCAGGGAACTTATTCCGCAGCATCCAACTTCATGGGCCCGGGCTGGATTGATACAGACGGTTCTCAGTTCATGGACAATGCAAACGGCGGACAGCCCTACATTGATATTACAAATCATGAAGCAAACGTAGAAAAGGCAAAAGAGCTTCTTGCAGAAGCAGGTTATCCTGACGGCGAAGGTTTCCCGGCTATCACTTACAGCACAAACGATGCGGGTTACCACAAAGTAGTTGCAGAGTATCTGCAGCAGGCATGGGCTGAGCTTGGCATTACTCTTGACGTAGATATCGTTGAGTGGGCAAGCTTCACACCGATGAGACGTAACGGCGACTACGAAGCATCCCGTAACGGCTGGGTAGGAGACTACTCCGATCCTTCCAATATGCTGGATCTGCTGTACTCCACAAACGGCAACAACGACGGTAAGTTCAACAATGCAGAGTACGATGCAGCAATGGATATTTCCAGAACAACTCTGGATGCTGCTGAGCGTTCCGAAGCGCTGCATAAAGCAGAGGATATCCTGATGGATCAGGCAGGCTGTGTACCGGTTGCATACTACAATGACTTCTGGCTGCAGAGCGAGAAGATTACAGGTATGTGGCATTCCGCATACGGCTACTGGTACTTCATGTACGCTGATATTGCTGAATAATACCTGTAAGCTCAGTATAAAATGAAATAATATAATTGCCTCCGCATTCTTATAACAGGTGCGGGGGTAATTTTTTCTAAAGAAAAACAAGCAGGCTGTCGGGGCAGCGGAACGGAGGAAAAATGAAGATCGTCATTTTAGAGAGAAACAGTGTGGGTCTTGATATTGACGTGGAACGGTTTCAAGAGTTTGGGGAAGTTCAAATATATTCCAATACAGTAACGGAGCAGGAGGTCACAGAGCGCATAAAGGAAGCGGATATTGTGGTATCTAACAAAGCACCCATGAATGAAAGATCTCTGGAGAAGGCGGCAGATGTGAAGCTAATCTGTGAATTTGCAACAGGATATGACAATGTAGATATAGAGTATTGCAAAAAGAAAGGCATTCTTGTCTGTAATGTGCGTAACTACTCTACCGCTATGGTGGCGCAGCACTCCTTTGCGATGGCTCTTTTCCTGATAGAAAATCTGCACTACTATGACAATTATGTAAAATCCGGGGCCTACGAGAATCAGAGCCGATTTTCCCATTTTGACAAACCATTTTGGGAACTTGAGGGAAAGACATGGGGCATTGTCGGCATGGGAAATATCGGAAAGAAAGCGGCAAAGATTGCGGAGAGTTTCGGCTGTCGGGTGATCTTTTATTCCGCCTCCGGGAACAGTACCTGTACAGAATACGAACGGGTTGATTTTGATACGCTGTTAAAAAAATCCGACATTCTTTCCTTGCACTGTCCGCTCAGTGACAGAACGAGAAATCTGATCGATCTGGAAGCGATGAAAAAAATGAAAAAAACGGCGGTTTTAATCAATGTGGCGAGAGGGCCGGTGGTGAACGGCGACGATCTGTACACTGCTTTGACACAGGGTGAGATTGCGGCGGCAGGTTTGGATGTATTGGAAAAAGAGCCCATTGCAGAGGATAATCCTCTGGGTAAATTTAAGGACAGCAATCGTCTGATCATAACGCCGCACATGGCGTGGGCCAGCATGGAAGCGAGGGAGCGCTGCGTGGACGGGGTCTATCAGAATATTAAGAATTTCGTGGAGGGAACACCAATCAATGTGGTAAACGGATAAAGGTGCCGGTATTCCAAAGCGGGAAGCGCTTCGTATTTCCCGCTTTGGAATAAAATCGCCTGTGAGTTAGCGAAGACCGCAGATATCATCGATCTTATTCAATTCATCCTGAGAAAAGGTGGTGTTTTCAATCGCCTTGACATTGTCTAAAATCTGTTCCGGTTTGGAAGCTCCTATCAGAACACTTGTCACGATACCGTCCTTTAAAACCCAGGCGAGAGCCATCTCGGCCAAAGTCTGTCCGCGTTCTATGGCCAGTGTATTCAGTGCGCGCACCTTTGCAAGTTTCTCTTCGGTAACAGAATTTGTATTTAAAAACCGACCGTCCGTGTTGACGCGGGAATCCTGCGGGATGCCGTTCAGATAGCGGTCGGTCAGCATACCCTGTGCCAGAGGACTAAATGCGATAATACCTTTATTTAGAGCGGCGGAAGATTCTTTCAGGCCGTTTTCCTCAATGGAACGGTCGAAAATGGAGTATCGGTTTTGATTGATAATAAAGGGGCAGCGCAAATCCTTCAAAATAGCCGCAGCCTTCTCCAGCGTAGGGCCGTCATAGTTGGAAAGTCCGGCGTAAAGCGCCTTTCCGCTCTTTACAGCCTGATCGAGAGCGCCCATAGTCTCCTCCAGAGGGGTGTCAGGATCCATGCGGTGATGGTAGAAAATATCGACATAATCTAATTGCAGACGCTTTAAACTCTGATCCAAACTGGAGAGCAGATACTTGCGGCTTCCCCACTCCCCATAAGGGCCGGGCCACATATAATATCCGGCTTTTGTGCTGATCACAAGTTCATCCCGATAGGCGGAAAAATTTTCTTTTAAGATCCGTCCGGTGTTGGTTTCGGCGCTGCCGTCCTCCGGCCCGTAGTTGTTGGCGAGATCGAAGTGGGTAATGCCGTTGTCGAATGCCGTAAAGCACATGTTCCGCATATTGTCATAACAGCCGGTGCTGCCGAAGTTGTGCCAAAATCCCAGAGAGACGGCAGGAAGCTTCAAGCCGCTGTTCCCGCAGCGGTTATATTTCATAGTGCCATATCTTGTTTCGGATGCTTTGTACATTTTGATGACCATATCCTTTCTTTCATGATAAGCTGTCACGCGCATTTTATATATTGCGCAGCAACAAAGTTTAAGATGCTTCTATAAAAAGACACTATCGAAAGAAATGGGAAAAGTCAAGAAGATTTGCACTTTTCAGACTGTTCTTTTTAATAGAAATCTTTTATAATAAAGGCAGGCTGTCTCTGACAGCGGAATGGAGGGAAACACGATGGGAATTGTATTAAAAGATATTTTGGCGGTTTTGCCAAAGAATGACACAGATGTCATTTGTGAAACGGATATTTATATTGAAGGGAACAGGATAGCAGCCATCGGCAGCAGGCCGGAAGGTTTTTCGGAAGATAAAGTGATCGACGGAAAAGATAAGCTTGCCATTCCGGGACTTGTGAACTGCCATACTCACTCCTACATGTCTTTTATGAGAAATGTGGCGGACGATTTAAGTTTTATGGACTGGCTGTTTGGGACGATCGATCCCATTGAGCAGCAGATGACGGACGAAGATACGTACTGGGGAGCCTGCCTTGCGATCATAGAGATGATGAAGAGCGGAACCACCTGTTTTAACGATATGCAGATGAATATTCATCAGACCACCAGAGCGGTGAAAGAATCCGGCATGCGCGCGGTAATCTGCAGAGGTCTGGTGGGAAGCGGCGATGATGAGGCCGGTCAGATGAGGCTGCGGCAGGCGTACGAAGAGAGAGATGCGGCATCAGACTGTGACAGAATGACCTTCATGCTGGGCCCCCATGCACCATACACCTGTGATGATGCATTTATGCGTATTGTGTCGGAGGAAGCGAAGAAAAATAATATGCGGATCCATGTACACCTTTCCGAGAGCGAGAGTGAGATCAAGCAGATCAAAGAAAAATATCACTGCACACCCATCGTGATGGCGGACAAAAACGGACTGTTTGATGTGCCGGCCATAGCGGCTCACTGTGTGCAGATCACAGAGGAAGACATGGATATCCTGAAAGCGAAGAATGTCAGTGTTGTGACGAATCCGGCCAGTAATATGAAGCTGGGGAACGGATTTGCGCCTGTGCCGAAGATGTTGGAAAAGGGGATCAATGTATGTATCGGTACGGATGGAGCGGCTTCCAACAACAGCTTGAATCTGTTTCATGAGATGAGTCTGCTTGCTCTGATTCATAAAGGGGTGGCAAAGACGCCTCAGTGTATCAGCGCGAAAGAAGTGCTCCGCATCGCTACGATAAACGGGGCGAGGGCGTTAGGGCTGGAGGAGGAGATCGGTACGCTGGAAGCAGGAAAAAAAGCGGACATAGCGATCCTGAATCTGAATACGCCGTCGCTGACGCCGAGGAACAATCTGATCGCAGGTCTTTCCTATTCCGCCAACGGATCCGAGGTAGAGACCGTGATCATCGACGGAAAAGTGACGATGGAGAACAGAAAAGTATTGACGATGGACGAGGAACTGGTGTATAAAAAGGTTAACGAGATCATCGTAAGGATGGGACTCGACAAAAAAGAATATTAACCATGACAGTGATGATAGGACAGACGACCATCACTATAATAAAAATTCGGCTGAATATCTCATCATTTTAAATTGGAGGAAAAGAAATGAGCAGTGAAATCAGAGACTTGAGTTTGGCCGAATCCGGCGAAAGAAAGATTGAGTGGGTGAAGCGCAACTGCGACCTGCTGCGCACTCTGGAAAAGGAATTCAGCGAGACAAAACCTTTTGCCGGAAAAAAAATAGCCCTTTCCGTACATCTGGAAGCAAAGACAGCATATTTATGTAAAGTGCTGAAAGCGGGCGGAGCGGAGATGTATGTGACAGGTTCTAATCCCCTTTCCACACAGGACGATGTGGCGGCGGCCCTTGTGAAGGACGGGCTGGAAGTTCATGCCTGGTATAACTGCACGCCGGAGGAATATGATATGCACATCCGGCATGTGCTGGAGGCAGGTCCCAATATCATCATCGACGACGGCGGAGATCTGGTCAACATGGTACATACGAAAATGCCGGAACTGATTCCGGCTATCATCGGCGGCTGTGAGGAGACTACCACAGGCATTATCCGTCTGGAAGCGATGAACAATGCAGGTCAGTTAAAATTCCCTATGGTCAGGGTAAACAATGCGGACTGCAAACACTTTTTTGATAATCGTTACGGTACCGGACAGTCCGTGTGGGACGGCATCAACCGCACCACCAATCTGATCGTTGCGGGAAAGATCGTGGTAGTTGCCGGTTACGGCTGGTGCGGCAAGGGAACTGCCATGAGGGCGAAAGGGCTCGGCGCGCGGGTCATTGTGACCGAGATCGATCCGATCAAGGCGATCGAAGCGGTAATGGATGGATTCGATGTGATGCCTATGAACGAGGCGGCTAAAGTGGGCGATTTCTTTGTGACGGTCACCGGCTGCGACAAGGTAATCGATGAGGAAGACTTCGCAGTGATGAAGGACGGCGCAATCCTCTGCAATGCGGGACATTTTGACTGTGAGATCGATATGGCCGGACTCAGAGAGATCGCTGTGGAAACCAGAGAACAGAGAAAGAATATCATGGGTTATAAGCTGCCTACCGGGCAGTGGATCTTCGTGTTGGCGGAAGGCCGGTTGGTAAATCTGGCAGCAGGAGACGGACATCCCGCGGAAATCATGGATATGAGTTTTGCGATACAGGCGCTTTCCGCTAAATATCTGGTAGAGCGCGGCGGAGATCTTACGGAGAAACTGATTGACGTGCCCCGCGAGGTGGATATCGATGTGGCAAGAAGAAAACTTAAATTCCTCGGGAAAGAGATCGATGTGCTCACACCGGAGCAGGAAAAATATTTGAACAGTTATACACTGGCATAAAAAATGAAAGACAGGATCCGGCAGGCGCTTTCATCAAAGTATGGGAGCACCTGCCGGATTATTGGCATAAAGCCACTTGCGAAGCATGTGGTTGTTGGTCTTAATATAAAATATTTATATCGCTTCAAATATTCTTAAAAATTCAGCAGTCATTTTTGCACAATGTTCAGCGGCCTGTTTTTCAAAGGTCGGAAAATCCATTTCACCGGCAGAATCATCCGCTTTATCGGAAATGGCGCGGATAATTATAAAAGGCAGACGGTTTAAATAGGCGACCTGCGCTACGGCGCCGCCTTCCATCTCGGCACAATCCCCGTGGAACACAGAGACAAGGCGGTCTTTCACTTCCCTGTCAGAGATAAACTGGTCGCCGCTGACGATAAGACCTGTGAGCACATTGATATCAGGGTTCATTTGTCTGCAGGCCTTGACAGCGGCGTCGATCATCGCCTGATCAGCGGGAAAAGCCAGAGTATTGATATCCGGAATCTGGCCGGGAGCAAAACCCAGAGGAGCCACATCCATGTCATGCTGCAGCGCTTTTTCGGAAACGACGATATCACCGATATCCAACTTCGGATTTAAGGATCCGGCTACGCCCGTATTGATAATGTGGGTTATCTCAAAGAGATCCGCAAGGATCTGCGCACATATGCCGGCGTTCACTTTGCCGTATCCGCACTGGACGACAACGACAGATTTCCCGTTTAGTGTACCGTCGTAAAAGTACATGCCGGCTTTTTGGGTGACGGTGTTTATTTTCATGAGATCTTTCAGGGAGGACACTTCCGATGCCATAGCCCCTATAATGCCGATTTTAGTCATATCTTTGCTCCTTTTTTTATTTTAGAATATCTATTTAAAACACTAGCGAAAGAAAGAAAAAAAGTCAAGTAAATTCACCTCTTTGAAAAGATGAAAAGTTACTGTGAATATAAAAATAGCTTGTAAGATTTCCAAATAAGTTTTAGAATATAATAAAGTAAGAAATATGGCGGCAGTGAGGATAGTAGGCGGAGAATCTTGTTCCGTTTGCCGCTTGTTTACATGGAGGGAAATATTATGGGTAATGCAAAAGAACTGATTGAGAGCGGAAAGGCCGTACTGGGCATCGAGTTTGGTTCTACCAGAATCAAGGCTGTACTTGTGGACGAAAAGAATCAGCCGATCGCGTCGGGGGGACATGACTGGGAAAATCAACTGGTGGACGGAATTTGGACTTATTCTCTGGAGGAGATTTGGGTCGGAGTGCAGGATTGCTACAGAAGCCTTGTGGAGGATGTGAAAAAACAGTACGGCGTGACGGTGAATAATTTTGCGGCATTAGGCTTTTCCGGTATGATGCACGGTTATATGGCATTTGATAAAGAGGATAATTTGCTCGTGCCGTTCAGAACGTGGAGAAATACGATTACCGGACAGGCAAGCGAAGAACTGAGTGAATTGTTCGGCTTTCATATTCCCCAGAGATGGAGTATTGCTCATCTGTATCAGGCGGTTTTAAACGCGGAGGAGCACGTTCGGCAGGTGAACTTTTTCACGACGTTAGCAGGATATATCCACTGGAAACTGACAGGGAAAAAGGTACTCGGTGTTGGCGAAGCCTCCGGTATGTTTCCTATCGATATCGACACAAAACAGTTCAATAAAAATATGATAACGCAGTTTGACGCGCTGGTAGAGCCGAAAAGCTTTGAGTGGAAACTGAAAGATATCCTGCCGGATGTGCTGGTGGCAGGAGAAAGAGCAGGCGTGCTGACAGAGGAGGGAGCGAAATTGTTGGATCCCACAGGCATGCTGCAGGCAGGAATCCCGATGTGTCCGCCGGAGGGAGACGCAGGTACGGGCATGGCGGCGACAAACAGCGTGGCGAGACGTACCGGCAACGTATCGGCCGGAACATCCATCTTCGGCATGGCGGTACTGGAAAAAGACCTGTCCAAACCTTACGAAGAGTTAGATATTGTGACGACACCGGGGGGCGATGCCGTAGCGATGGTGCACTGCAATAACTGTTCCTCGGATCTGAATGCGTGGGTCGGCATATTTAAAGAGTTTCTGGAAGGCTACGGCATGGAAGCGGATATGGGGAAATTGTTCGGCGTGCTGTTCAACAGATCTCTGGAAGGGGATAAAGACTGCGGTGATGTACTCGCTTATAACTACTATTCCGGCGAACACATCACAGGGTTTGACGAGGGAAGACCATTGTTGGTGAGAAAACCGGACAGCAAGTTTAATTTGGCGAACTTTATGCGGGCAAATCTCTATACGACTATGGGAGCGCTTAAGACAGGCTTTGATATTCTGACAAAGAAAGAGGACGTAGTTCTCGATAAGCTGCAGGGGCACGGTGGTTTGTTTAAAACAAAAGGCGTAGCGCAAAGTTATCTGGCGGCGGCTACAAACACACCGGTATCCGTTATGGCTACTGCGGGCGAGGGCGGCGCATGGGGCATGGCTCTTCTTGCCGCTTACATGGTATGGAAAGAGGAGGGAGAGGACCTCGGTACATATCTGGAAAACAGGGTATTCGGGGATTCTGAAACCTATGTGATGGATCCGGATCCCGCGGATGTGGAAGGTTTTGAGAAATTTATGTCACGTTACAGCGCGGGCCTTGCAATCGAGCGGGCGGCTGTGGAGAATATGAGAAACTGAATAAAAAAAATATTGTTTTAATGAAAAACGAAGAAAAAAGCCGTCGCAGGAATGATGGGATAAATCATGAATGCGGCGGTTTGTCCTATATTGAATCAGGCGCGGCACGGACTTCCTTTATCACAGGAAAAGTTTCTTTTAAATTTTAATTAGTAATTTAATTCTACAAAATCTTGACAATGAAAAAAACAATGATACAATATATAGTAGACGCCTTAAAATCAGGAAAAGACGTTGTAAATAAGGGGAATCATACGAAAAAGCCTGCCGTATGATGGAGAAGAGGAACAGGGCAGAAAAGGAAAGAGCATGAAGATTATCAAGAGAAGCGGCCAGGAAGTAGCCTATGATATTTCCAAAATTATTGCAGCGGTCAGGAAAGCGAACAGCAGCGTAGTTGATACCGAGAGGATGACTGACCGGCAGATCGATGTGATCGCGGATAATATGATTCGTGAGTGTGAGAAGATGAATCGTTCTCTTTCGGTGGAAGAGATTCAGGATATGGTAGAGAATGAGATCATGAACCAGCGTGCGTTTGCAGTGGCCAGAAGTTATATCACCTATCGCTACAAGAGAGCGCTTGTGAGAAAAGCAAACTCTACGGACGAACAGATTCTGAGCCTGCTTGAGTGCAGCAATGAGGAAGTGAAACAGGAGAATTCCAATAAAAATCCCACGGTGAACAGCGTGCAGCGCGATTACATGGCGGGGGAAGTCAGCAAGGATATCACGAAGAGATTTTTGCTGCCGGCGGATATTGTGGATGCTCATGAAAAGGGGATCATCCATTTCCATGATGCGGATTATTTTGCACAGCATATGCACAACTGCTGTCTTGTCAATCTGGAGGACATGCTGCAGAACAGCACGGTCATCAGCGAGACAATGATCGACAAACCGAAAAGTTTTTCCACAGCCTGCAATATTGCCACACAGGCGATTGCACAGATAGCCAGTTCCCAGTACGGCGGGCAGAGCATTTCTCTGTCCCATCTTGCGCCTTTTGTGCAGGTAAGCCGGGAAAAACTGAGAAAACAGGTGCGGCTGGAATTTGAGAGAGCGGATCTGGAGATGAACGAAGAGAGGATAAACCAGATCGCGGAAATGCGTGTCAAGGAGGAAATCAACAGGGGCGTGCAGATGATCCAGTATCAGGTGATTACATTGATGACCACCAACGGTCAGGCGCCGTTTATCACTGTCTTTATGTATCTGGACGAGGTGCCGGAGGGACAGACAAGGGACGATCTGGCGGCGATCATCGAGGAGATGCTAAATCAGCGGATCAAGGGTGTTAAAAATGAGAAGGGCGTGTTTATTACGCCTGCTTTCCCTAAACTGATCTATGTGCTGGAGGAAGATAATATTCACGAGGACAGCAAGTATTGGTATCTCACAAAGCTGGCGGCCAAGTGTACGGCAAAGAGGATGGTGCCGGATTATATTTCCGAGAAGGTGATGCTGGAGTTAAAAGGCGACGTGTATGTATGCATGGGCTGCAGAAGCTTCTTGACACCGGACAGATTTACGGACAAAAATGTGGGAAATCTGGCAAATGCCGGAAACTATGAGCCTACAAAACATAAATATTACGGCAGATTTAATCAGGGAGTCGTTACTCTCAATCTGGTGGATGTCGCCTGTACTTCCGGCGGCGACAAGGAAAAGTTTTGGAATATACTGGATGAGAGACTGGAGTTGTGTCACAAGGGACTGGTATGCAGACATGAACGCCTAAAAGGAACCCCCTCGGATGTGGCGCCGATCCTTTGGCAGAACGGAGCGCTTGCGAGATTGAAAAAGGGAGAGACAATAGATAAACTGTTGTATGACGGCTATTCAACGATCTCTCTGGGCTATGCCGGGCTTTGCGAGTGCACCCGCTATATGACGGGACGCTCCCATACGGATCCTACGGCGACACCCTTTGCGTTAGAAGTGATGGAGCGGTTAAACGAGGCCTGCAGAAAATGGAAAGAGGAGTCCAACATTGATTTCAGCCTGTACGGGACGCCCCTTGAGTCCACCACCTATAAATTTGCGAAATGCTTACAGAAGCGTTTCGGCATCATCACCGGTGTGACGGATAAGAGTTATATTACGAACAGCTATCATGTGCATGTGACGGAGGAGATTAATGCGTTTGAAAAACTGAAGTTTGAAGCACAGTTTCAGGCCTTATCTCCGGGCGGGGCAATCAGCTATGTGGAAGTGCCCAACATGCAGGATAATCTCGATGCGGTGTTGACCGTGATGCAGTATATTTATGAAAATATCATGTATGCGGAGTTGAACACAAAATCCGATTATTGCCAGAAGTGCGGTTATACCGGCGAAATACGGATTGTTTCGGACAAACACGGAAAACTGCAGTGGGAGTGCCCGAACTGTGGAAACCGGGATCAGGATAAGATGAATGTGGCCAGAAGAACTTGCGGCTATATCGGAACCCAGTTCTGGAATCAGGGAAGGACTCAGGAGATCAAAGAGAGGGTTCTTCATCTTTAGACCGCAAGGAAAAAGTGCAGGAGAGCCGGATTTTCTTGAAACAGTACAACAAGGAATGAAAAATATTAAAATAAAAACGTGAGAAGCAGTTTTGTTTTCCCACGTTTTTGTTATAATATGAAAAAATAAGTAAAAATATCAGACAGATCGGAGGGAAGGGTTATGCATTATGCGGAGATTAAAACATGTGATATTGCCAATGGGCCCGGCATCAGAGTTTCTCTGTTTGTCAGCGGGTGTACCCACAGATGTCAAAACTGTTTTAATGAAGAAACGTGGAATTTTCAGTATGGGAAGCCTTTTACGGCGGAGACGGAAAATGAATTGATAGACGCGCTGCGTCCCGCCTACATAAAAGGATTGACTCTGTTAGGCGGAGAACCTTTGGAACAAAGCAACCAGCGCGGGCTTTTACCCTTTGTCCGACGGGTAAAAAAAGAACTGCCTGATAAAAGTATCTGGTGTTACACAGGCTACACTTTTGAGACGGACGTGCTGGAGCGCATGTGCACGGAATGGGAGGAGACAAGAGAATTGCTTTCCTATTTCGATGTGCTGGTAGACGGGGAGTTTGTTCAGGAAAAGAAAGACATGGGACTTCAGTTCAGAGGATCCTCGAATCAACGGTTGATACGGGTGGCGGAATCTTTAAGGGAGGGGAAAACCGTACTCTGGAATGGTGAACAATAAGTTGATAGGCGTAAGATGAGGGCCGTAGTGAAAAATAAAAACAATGAAATTATTGACACTTAAAAAAGACAGGAGTATTATAAGTGAGGCTAAAAAGATAACGGAAAGAAATAAAATGGCCAGTGGAGGCAGAAAATGATACAAATATCGGAAACGGCAACATTGTTGCTTATGCTTGGCTTTGCGATGTTCCTTGGACTGTTGCTGACTCGTGCGCTGAAAAATTTCGGTATTCCGGCGGTGACGGCTTACTTGATTGCAGGGCTTTTGATAGGACCGAGCCTAATCGGAAAATTAGGAATCGGGTTTCGGACCTTTGAGGATGTAGAAAAATTTGGGATACTGTCAGATGTAGCGCTTGGATTTATCGCTTTTTCCATCGGAAATGAATTCCGGCTTGCGGAGTTGAGAAAGACGGGAAAACAGGCTACGGTAGTAGCTGTGGTGCAGGCGTTGGCCGCGACAGTTTTTGTGGATGTATGCCTGATTGCCGTTTATTACATATTTGATCTTGGCAGCAGTATCGGCCTCTCTACCTGTATCTGTCTGGGTGCGATTGCAACGGCCACTGCGCCGGCGGCCACATTGATGGTAGTAAACCAGTATAAAGCCGAAGGCCCGCTTACCAGCATTTTGCTCCCGATCGTAGCTTTGGACGATGCGGTGGGACTGATCGTGTTTGCGATATCTTTTGGTATAGCGAAAGCAATTTATTCCGGAGCGGCAATCAGTGTGATCACGGTATTGATCAATCCTATGTTAGAAGTGATCGGATCGCTCCTTCTGGGGCTTGTTATGGGTATTATTTTTGCCATGCTGGAGAAATGGTTTCACTCCAACACAAGGCGTATGGGTATATCCATTACGTTTGTGCTGTTCACAGTGGCTCTTTCGATGATCCGGATGGAGATTCCGGGAACGGAGATCGAACTCGGATTTTCCAGTTTGTTAGTATGTATGATGTTGGGCACGGTATTTTGCAATATCTGCGACTTTTCCGCCGATATTATGGATCGTGTGGATCAGTGGACAGCGCCGCTTTTTGTTGTATTCTTTGTACTCAGCGGTGCGGAACTGGATCTTGGCGTATTTTCCAACCTGACGGTGGTGGCAATAGGTGTAATCTACATTATCACCCGCTCTGCCGGAAAGTATCTGGGGGCTTCTGTCAGTGCAAAAGCTACGAAATGTGATCCCCAGGTTTGTAAGTATCTCGGTGTAACACTTTTGCCTCAGGCAGGCGTGGCTCTCGGAATGTCGGTAACCGTTGCGGAAGAGTTGGGCAGCGAGGGAGCAATCATCAGAAATATCGTGCTGTTTGCGGTACTGATCTATGAACTTGTGGGACCGATGTTGACAAAGATCGCATTGACGAAGGCGGGAGAGATCAAGCCGAGACCGGAAGGGCAAGACAGATCCAGATTTGCACCGGCAGAATAAAAGCGGATTTTATGAAATGAATTATGAACAGGGTCATATATCCTGCGCAGGGTATATGACCCTGTTTGTGTATTTTTTATAGTATAAGCAGTAAATTTTTATAAAGTCAGGAGGTTTTTTGGGTGGAAGGATTGAGTTTCCTGCGATTATCATATACTATAGTGAAGGATACGAGATAAGAGGAAAGGCGTGGTGCAGGCATTTGGCCTGAGATCCGGTACAAAATATGAAGAAAAAATTATGGGCAGGGGCGGTTCTTTTTCTGCTTTTTGATATAGTATTATTCGGTATATTGATCTATCAGAGGAAGATTATTATAAACCGTCCGTCACGGGAGGAGTATCCGATCCGCGGCGTAGACGTATCTTATTATCAGGGAGAGATCGATTGGCAGGTTTTGTCAAAGGAAGATATAGATTTTGCCTTTATTAAAGCGACAGAGGGCAGCAGCCATGTTGATATAAAATTTGAAGAGAACTGGAATCAGGCAGGAAAGACCGCATTAAAGAGAGGCGCCTACCATTTTTTTAGTTTTGAGAGCAGCGGAAAGGCGCAGGCAGAACATTTTATTTCTATCGTGCCAAAAACAGACGGGGATCTCGCGCCGGTGGTCGATATCGAATTTTACGGGGACCGTTTTCACAATAGGCCGGATGTAGAAGAAACGAGAAGGGAACTGCAAAGTCTTTTGGATACTCTGGAAGCGCATTACGGTACACCGCCGGTTATTTATGCAACGGAAAGTTCCTACAGCGCTTATGTCAGAGGAGCTTTTGACAGGTATCCGCTCTGGATCCGCAACGTATACTTTTCGCCCAATATGGGAATGCCCGGAAAGTGGACGTTCTGGCAGTATGACAGCGAGGCCAAGCTGCAAGGCTACAGCGGGGAGGAAGAGTATATCGATCTGAATGTCTTTTACGGTTCGGAAAAAGAGTGGGAAAAATTTTTGGAAGAATATACTGTTTCGTAAAAAAGATACAACTTTGATACAAAATAATGGAAAAGATGAAAATGATGTAAACTAACTTTAAGAGAAGCGCATCTTGAAAGTAGGAAGGAATACAGTTATGTCTAAAAAAGCACTGTATGACTCTCTGGTAGAACATATTATAGAGAACCAGAACAAGTTTTACCGTGCCGCTTTTTATTATGTAAAAAGCAAAGAAGCGGCCCTAGACGTAGTGCAGAACGCGATATGTAAAGCTTTGGAGAATTATGAAAAGCTGCAGAGCAGCGAAGCGATGGCGAGCTGGTTTTACCGGATCGTGATCAATGAGAGTCTGATGTATCTGAGGAAAGAGAAAAAATACATAGCGTGGGACGAGTCGGACAGCAGTTTGTTAGAGGGAATCTATGAAGAGCCGGCTTATGAGCCTAAGCTGGAAGTAGTCTCCAAAATTTCGGAACTGCCCACGGATATGCAGATTGTGATCCAGCTGCATTTTTTTGAGGATAAGACGTTAAAAGAAATTGCTGAGATTACGGAAACAAATTTGAATACTGTGAAATCAAGGCTGTATGCGGCGTGTAAAAGACTGGGGAAAGAACTGGAAAAGGAAGACGAAGAATTGTTGACAAGATATGGTAAATCATTGAAAAGGGGCGGAGAGGAAAGCCGGCATGAAAAATGATTACTTTCAGGATGAGAAATTAAAATATGAGGAGATCGAAGCCCCGGAGGAGCTTCTATTCATGGTGCGCCGGACGATTGCGGCGGACAAAAAGAAAAAAGCGGCCGAGCGGCGCAGGCATTTCATGAAGACAGCGGTCTATGCCGCGTCTGTCTGTTTTTTGTGTCTGATGATAGGCGTAAACAGTTCCTATGCCTTTGCGGAGGCGGCGGTAAAGATACCGGTGGTGAAAAACATGGCGCAGGCTGTGGTGATCAGAAGCTATAAGCCGGAGATCGTGGCGGTATATGAGGAGAATAAGACAGGACGGCGCACGGAGAAAGAGCCGGAGGTGATTCCGGAGAAAGAGCCGGAGGTGATTCCGGAGAAAGAGCCGGAAGCGGTACTTGCGGAGAATAATGAAGACGACGGTCTGTTAACGCTGTCCGGAGCTGCAGGATCAGAGGTGTCAGAACAGATGCCTGCGGAATCGTTCGAGGGATTAGATGTCTGGAAAGCAGAGATGACGTCGGAGAAACTCCGGGAAGTAACGGAACTTTATGTGCCGGAACTGGAAGAAAAATATGCAGATGCTCCGGAAAAGCTGCGCACTATACTGCTTGCGGAATTGCCCGAAAAGGATATTTCACTGTACGGTTATCATGAGAACGGAAAAGCAACAGGGACAGCTCTTCGGGTGGGAGATGAGTGCCGGTATTTTGACTGGAATTATATGGATGAGAACGCAAAGCTGCCGGAGATTTCCTGTAAAGATACGGACGGCGACGGAACAGAAGAAATTCTTGTTTTCCTCTATAACGGAGCGATTCCGGAAAATGAGGCGGACAAAGATGTGCCGACGGAAGAAACAACGGATACGGCGGAAGCGTTAAATGCAGCGAACAATGCCGATACGGCGGAAGCGGCGGAGAAAGTGAATGAGGCGGAAACGGTATCCGGCAATGATATTACACAAATGCAGGAACAAGCGGACAGTAAACAGAAGCCTGAATCAGAACAGGGGAGGCCGGCAGGAGAGCTTTGGGTGATATCTCCGGCGGGAGAAGTCTGGCCTGCGAGCCTCCGTCCCACACTATGATCTTGCTTCTGTCTCGATCAGCTTCATAATAGAATCGATAGAACTCATCTGCATCGAAGCGTTCATCGCGTCGATGTAGATTTGTCTGGTAAAGTACAATTCTTGTACTTTTTCTACGAGCAGATCCGGCGTCAGAGACTCTTCCTGCACGACCATGCTGAATCCCTGAGACTCAAAGGAAGCGGCGTTTAAAAGCTGATCGCCGCGGCTCGAGGACGCCGGAAGCGGAACCAACAGATTCGGCTTTTTCAGAGCAAGAAGTTCACAAATAGCATTTGCACCTGCGCGGGATATAATGACGTCCGCCATGGCAAATACGTCTTTCAGTTCAGTTTTAAGATATTCAAACTGTTTATAACCGTTCACGTTTAACAACTGTTCGTCAACTTTATCTTTTCCGCAGATATGAATCACCTGAAAATCCTCTAATAATTTGTCTAAAGCCTTTCTGACAATCTGATTGACACTGGCGGCGCCGAGAGAGCCTCCGACTACCATGATGACAGGTTTGGAAGCTGTGAAATTGCACAGTTCAAAGGCGGCGATCTTATTTCCGCCGGAAAGTTCTTCGCGGATGGGGGATCCGGTAAGCACAGCTTTTTTTTCCGGAAGCATCTTTAGGGTTTCGGGAAAATTGCAGCATACCTTTTTGGCGGAGGAAATACAAAGTTTGTTTGCAAGTCCGGGCGTCATATCGGATTCATGGATGATGCAGGGAATATGCAGGGAGGCAGCAGCTCTGACCACGGGAACGCTGACGAAGCCGCCCTTGGAAAACAGAATGTCCGGTTTTTCTTTTTTCAATATTTTCTTTGCTTCCGCAAAGCCTTTCACAACGCGGAACGGATCGGTGAGATTTTTGACATCCAGATATCTCCGGAATTTTCCGGTGGCGATACCATAGTACGGAATATCGGGGAAGTCGGAGATCAATCTCTTTTCGATCCCGTCATAGGAACCAATGTAGACTATTTCATATCCCGCTTCTTTTAAGTGTGGGATCAGGGCAATATTCGGCGTGACATGGCCGGCGGTTCCGCCGCCTGTCAAAATGATTTTTTTTGACATATATATGACCTCCTGCATTTACTGACTGACAAGCGCGGCCTCCAGTGCCTTTGCTAACTGATCGGGGCAGGAAGTGGGTTTAAAACCGCACCGCAGACCTTTGAGGCGGCGGATAGCTTCCTCAGCAGGCATACCTTGAACAAGAGCAGCCACTCCCTGAGTATTTCCGCTGCAGCCGCCTGCAAAGCGCACATTTTTTACTATACCGTCCTCCAGTTCAAAATCAATACCGTGGGAACAGACCCCGGATGGCGTATAATGCATATCGTTTTCCTCCTTTTCGGTTGACAATCTTCTTTTATTAAAGAAGCATTATAGCAGAAAAAGCTGCCGGTTTCCATAGAAAGAGAAAAAAAGCAGCCATATTTTGTAAAAATCAGGCGAGACTTTTTTGTTGAGAGGCGGGCATTTTTTGGCTTATACTGAAACGTAGCAGAGAAGAAAAGGAGTATGCACTATGAAAAATCTTTTTACAGAGCATAAAACACTTGCCGTTACCGTATTATTATTGTTTGTTTTCAGTCTGCTATGCCAGATCGTGGCAGGTTTTCTTTACCAAAATATGATAAAGGAGACTTACAATATGTCATCGACGAAAAATAAAATGCTAAAAAAATGTAAGCTGAAATTTACGAACCGCTGTGAGATGCATGAAAAGGTGGCGAATATACCGATTTTTGTGGACAAGTTTATACATAGCATTAAATTCGGGCCGTTTTCCGTGAGGTGGCTGCAGCATTTTAGCGGACAAATACTCATGTTCTCCATTTTTCTGACCGGGGTGGGGGCATGCCGGGCAATCATTGCCAGAGAGACTATCGGAGATTTCTTAGCTTACTATGTGCTCGTATTTATCATGCTGTACGCGCATTTTGCGGTTTCCGCAGCGGCAGATCTGAAAGGGAAACGGGAGATATTAAAGACAAACTTAATCGATTATTTGGAAAATAGTATGAGCGCGCGGATCCCTGAGTCGAAAAGGGAACAGGAGAGATTAGATGCGTTGGAGGCTTCGGCAGAAAAGCAGGATATCCGGAGGGAAGTTGTTGCGCAGGCAAATGGGAAAAGCGCTGAAATTGCAGACTTTGCCGCTCATAAAAAAAGGGAGGAAGAAGGAACGCAGGCCGGGCTTGCGCCGGAAGAGCGGGAAGAGCTGCAGGGACTTTTGCAGGAATTTGTGTATCTTTCTTATTGAAATGATATTGAAAGAAATGTCGTTCTTTGTTAAACTAGAACCAGTAAAATCAGGGCTGCTTGAATTTTGCGAAAGAGCGGCGTAAATTTTAACAAAAAGGAGCGGAAAAAAATGAGCAAAGTGACATTTGATTATTCTAAGGCGGCATCCTTTATTGCGGATCACGAAGTGGAGAACATAAAGAAATCCGTACTGGAGGCGAAGGAAGTTTTAGTAAGCAAAAGCGGAGCGGGAAACGACTTTTTAGGTTGGATCGATCTGCCTGTGGACTATGATAAGGAAGAATTTTCCCGAATCAAGAAAGCCGCGGAGAAGATTCAGAGCGATTCGGAAGTGCTTTTGGTGATCGGCATTGGCGGTTCCTATCTGGGGGCCAGAGCGGCAATCGAGTTTTTGCGTCACAGCTTCTATAATATAGTGGATAAGTCTGTGAGAAAGACGCCGGAAATTTATTTTTGCGGCAATTCCATCAGCTCCACCTATTTAAAAGATCTTATGGATGTGATCGGAGACAGAGATTTCTCCATCAATATTATCTCAAAGTCCGGCACAACAACAGAGCCGGCCATCGCGTTCCGTATTTTTAAGGAAATGTGCGAGAAGAAATATGGTAAAGAAGGCGCGGCAAAGCGGATCTATGCGACCACCGATAAAGCAAGGGGCGCATTGAAAAAGCTTGCGACGGAGGAGGGGTATGAGACCTTTGTGGTGCCTGATGATGTAGGCGGCCGTTTCTCTGTGCTGACAGCGGTTGGCCTTTTGCCTATCGCGGTTTCAGGCGCGGATATCGATAAACTGATGGAAGGCGCGGCAAGCGGCAGAGAGGCAGCTCTTCACAATGCCTTTGAAGAGAACGATGCGCTTCAGTACGCGGGAATCCGCAATATTCTGCTCAGAAAAGGCAAATCGATCGAGGTTTTGGCAAACTATGAACCCTCCGTACATTATGTATCCGAGTGGTGGAAACAGCTTTACGGGGAATCCGAAGGAAAAGATCAAAGAGGCATATTCCCGGCAAGCGTAGATCTGACGACGGATCTGCACTCTATGGGACAGTTTATTCAGGACGGTGCAAGGATCCTGTTTGAGACTGTGCTCGATGTGGAGACAAGCAGAGAAACTATTACCATTGGAGAGGAGCCTGTGGATCTTGACGGCCTCAATTATCTGGCGGGGCAGACGGTGGATTTTGTGAACAGGTCGGCAATGAACGGGACAATTCTTGCTCACACCGATGGGCAGGTGCCGAACCTGATGGTGAAGATACCGGAAGCAAACGAGTTTTATCTGGGACAGCTTTTCTACTTCTTTGAATTTGCCTGCGGCGTATCCGGCTATCTGCTGGGCGTGAATCCGTTTAATCAGCCGGGCGTGGAAAGTTACAAGAAAAATATGTTTGCCCTGTTAGGCAAGCCGGGCTATGAGGAGCAGAGAGAAGCGCTGCTTAAAAGATTATAAATATCAGATAATATAGTGTATAAAGCGGCACTTTCTTATAGAAAAACGGAAAGTGCCGTTTTTTATGCTTAAAAATACTTAAAAGACTAAAAAAGCGGGAGTTGGAGGGGGCTGCCGATTGACAAGAAGAGCCGGAATGGTTAGAGTAAGATTAGAATAAGCTTCGGAAGCATTATGGGGGAAACAGAACATATCATGGCGGATGAGAAAATAAAATATCCTCTGAAAAATAAACTGATCGTGCTTGTGCTGGTGGCGATGGTACCGGTCCTCTACGTGGCGATATATCTGATGGTGTCTTTGATCAATTACAGCCGCGCTTACGACCAGATCGTCAGCAGTATGACGCTGGCGAACAGTTATAATATGAACTTCAAGGAAGAGATGGATGAGAGTCTCTATAAACTGGTGGTCAGCAACGTTACTTTCGATACGATCGACGAGGACGGGACATTAAAAAATCCCTATACGCTGCTTGACGAACTCAGAAAAGAGGGAAATAATCTGCTTGGAATGACGACGGAGAGGGAGAGCGGAGTGTGGCTGCAGAGCCTTTTGCGAAATCTCGACACACTGGAGGACAGAGTGGATGATATTCGGGAAAATCAGGCGGCAGACGGCCAGTATGAAAAGAATATAGACATGCTGTACAATGATATCTATATTTTGACGGAGCTGATTCAGGATGACATCCAGTATTATATTTATTATCAGACTAAAAGTATCGAACAACTGAAAGTACAGCTGAACGCCGAAGTGGAACATGTGATCTTGATCAGTATTTTAGTCGGGGCAGGCATTATTATTACGGTGATATTGATTACCAGCGCCATTTTGAACAGCATCACAAAACCGATACAGGAATTGTGCCGGATCACCAGCCAGATTGCCAAAGGAAATTTTTCCGCGCGGGCAAGGATGCAGACGCAGGATGAGCTGGAGGTATTGTCGGAAAGCGTAAACGATATGTCGGAAAATCTGGAAGTCATGGTGCATCAGATCAAGGAGGATGAGCGCAAGATGCGGTATGCGGAACTGCGGCTTTTGCAGGAGCAGATCAATCCTCATTTTCTGTATAATACACTTGATACCATTGTTTGGCTGATCGAGGGAAATGATCCGGAGAAGGCGGTGGACATGGTGGTGGCGTTGTCTGAATTTTTCCGATTGGTGCTCAGCAGAGGGAAAGAGTACATTACGATCAGGGAGGAGGAACAGCATATCCGCGGTTATCTGGAAATACAGCAGGCTCGTTATCAGGACATTTTGGATTATGAGATCAAAATAGATCCGGCGTTATACCGGTATAGGATATTAAAGCTGACGCTGCAGCCCCTTGTGGAAAACTCTCTTTATCACGGTATCAAGTATAAACGGGCGAAGGGGAAGATCTGGGTCACGGGAAAAGTGGAAACCGGGGACGGAACGCAGGCTGACAGGATCTTGCTTACTGTGGAGGACAACGGCGTAGGCATGGGCGAAGAAGAGGTGAGGCGCCTGCAGGCGGAGATCGGCAGGCCCTGCAAGGAGACGGAAAAAGGCTTTGGGCTTGCCAATGTAAATGAGCGGATTCGGATGAATTTCGGCATGGAATACGGTATGACGATAGAATCGGAAAAGGGGCGCGGCACAAAAGTAAGCGTAATGATTCCTGCAATAGAACTCTGTGAAAAGATGACGGGAGAAACCGGGCGGGAAGATAGGCAGTCGGCCGAAAAAGAGGACTTTGTATGAAGAAAGCAGTGGAAAAATGTAAAGAATTGATATTCGGACATGTAGGGGTTTTTATCGTGCTGCTTTGCATTATACCTTTTCTTTTTGTCGGTCCGGAGCTTTTTCGGGGAATCGAGGTGGAACAGGCGCCCTCCGAGTCGGAGGATCTGATCGTGGTGGGAGTTTCCCAGCTTGGCAGCGAGTCGGGGTGGAGGACAGCTCATACGCTGTCCATTCAGGAGGCGCTGACAAAGGACGCGGGATATTTCTTAATCTTCAATAATGCAAGACAGATGCAGGAAAATCAGATCAAGGCGATCCGCGGATTTATTTCCCAGCGGGCGGACTATATTGTTTTTGCGCCGGTGGTGGAAACGGGCTGGGAAACGGTACTGCAGGAGGCGAAAGACGCTGATATTCCGGTGATCATTATAGACCGTATGGTGGATGTGAAAGACGATTCTCTCTACACCACATGGATAGGTACAGATGCGAGGGAAGAAGGGAAAAAGGCCGGGAGATGGTTAGAGCGGTACCTGCGGAAAAAAAACAGAGCATCGGAGGAGATCAATATTGTGGTGCTGCAGGGAACACCCGGTTCGACGGCGGCGTTAGGCAGGACGGAAGGGTTTGAGGAGATCGCGGCCCTGCATGATAACTGGTATATTTTGGAGTCGATGACAGGAGATTTTACGGCAGCAAAGGGAAAAGAAGCGATGCGGGAGATGCTGCAGCGCTACCCAAGCATAAATGTGCTTGTGTCCCAGAATGACGATATGACAATGGGGGCCATTGAGGCAATGCGGGAAGCCGGGGTTAGCTTTGGAGAGAACGGAAAAGTGAAAGTTATTTCCTTTGACGCCACCCGCGATGCGCTGGAAATGGTAAATAACGGGCAGATCAATGTGGATATAGAGTGCAATCCGAAACAGGGCGCTTATATCGATGAGATCATCCGAAAACTGGAAAGCGGGGAGCCGGTGGAAAAAAGCTATATCGTGGAAGAAAATGTATTTACGAAAGATAATGTAAAAGAATTTCTGGACAGCAGAACCTATTGAGTACAGGAGGGGCGGGGATGTTAAAAATATTTTTGGTAGAGGATGAAAGCATCGTCAGAGAAGGCCTCAAAAACAATATTCCGTGGCGGGAATACGGCTATCAGTTCATGGGGGAGGCAAGCGACGGAGAAGTGGCGCTGCCGATGATCCGCAAGATAAAGCCGGACGTATTGATCACGGATATCAAAATGCCGTTTATGGACGGACTGGCGCTCAGCCAGATCGTGACCCAAGAGATACCGGATATCAAAATCATTATCATCAGCGGTTATGATGAATTCGAGTATGCCCAGAGAGCGATCCGCGTGGGAGTGGAACAGTATCTGTTAAAGCCCATTACGAGAAGCGGTCTGCGGAAGGTGCTTTTGGAACTTAGGGAAAAGATTGAGAGCGAGCGGGAACAGAAGAATTATCTTGAAGCTTTTCAGAGTGAGATGAAAGAGTATGAAGATTACTCCCGCAGAAAATTTTTGGAAAAAGTATTCGGGGGGGTTTTGTCCGTACAGCAAATTTATGAAGAGGCGGCAAAACTTTCTCTTGATTTAAATGGCCCCGGTTACAACCTTGTGCTGCTGCATATACAGATAAAACGGCAGAATCCGGAATTTGGAAGAAACGAACACAGAAGCATTGAAAAGGCGAAGGAAGCGCTTCTCCGATACTTTATGCGTTTTCCGGAGTATCTCGTATTTCGCTGGAATATCAATATGTTCGGTATTTTGATAAAGGGGGAGGCCGAGCAGATACCGGAGATGACGGAACGCTGCACCGGTTATATCGAAAAGATCTGCACGGAGGCAGAAAGCGAAATAGAATGGTATGTGGCAGCAGGCGAGCCGGTGGAGAGACTTTCCATGCTGCCGGAGTGTTATACAAAAGTGAACCAGATACTGGCACACCGTTTTTTAGATCCGGGACAGCATATTTTGACACAGCAGGTCATGGAGAGTCTGTCGTCAGGAAAAAACACGAAAGTCCCGGAGGCGGCGGAAAGTGAAAATCAGGGCAGACGGATCCTGAAAAAAGGTTTGGAATATATCGAGGAAAATTTCAGCGAAGAATCTTTATCCCTAAACAGCGTGGCCGGGGTGACGGGGGTCAGCGCAAATTATTTCAGCAGTGTGTTCAGTCAGGAAATGGGTATGACATTCATTGAGTATGTAACAGATAAACGCATGGAGAAAGCAAAACAATTGCTGCGGCAGACAGAAAAGCACTCCGGTGAGATCGCCGCGGAATGCGGTTATAAAGACGCTCACTATTTCAGCTTTGTCTTTAAAAAGAGCGTGGGATGCACACCGAGGGAATACAGGAACGGAAAGTAGGCGGTCACGGTCGCCGCGCCTTGCAGCTTTGTCTGCAAATCAAATGCCAAGACAGCTTTTTGGGAGAGACAGGGGAGCCTTTCATCAGCTTTAAAAGCATTTCCGCGGCGGTCTGCCCCATTTCCTGCTTCTTGTGGGACAGGGCAGTGAGCTGTATAGCTGAAAGCTCGCTGAGATAGGAATTGTCAAAACAGACTACGCTGACATCTTCGGGAATCCGCAGATTTTTATAGATCAATTCCTTGATCAGCCAGTACGCAATTTCATCATTATAGCACAGGACGGCCGTTGCACCGTCCAACTGTTTTCCGATGAAATCCGTAAGAAAACCCGTATCCTGTTTTTTCTGAAGAGCGTTAAGCTTGACGGAATCAAAATAGCAGATATTTTTTTCGGGAAAAGGCACGTTTTCATCCCGCAGAGCGGATAGAAAGCCATGGCATCGTTCTAATCCCTGTATATCATCTGATTTTATGACGGCGGCTGTTTTTTCATGACCTAAAGAAAGCAGATATTTTCCGAGATAATACCCGCCTTCGAAGTTATCGTCTTTTAGGGAAGGAAAATCAGGCAGATTCTGATACGATCCGTGAAAAAACAGAATGGATGTCCCCTCTTTTGACAACCGGTAATAGAGATCGTGGTTCGGCGTCGGGAAAGCAGTCTTGCAGCCCTCGCTCAAAATGCCGCGGACAGGGTGATTGAGCAGGTAGCTTAAAATCTCCCTCTCCTTGGAGAACTGATTTTCCGTCACATAAACCGTGGAAGAGAACCCCTGTTCCTGCAGTGCACTGCGCAGATCCGCGAGGAGTTCCGGATAGATATACTCGCTGTCGGAACAGACTAAAATGGCAACGGTATCCCGTTCTGTCCGGCCAAAGCGGCCGGTGGTGTAGGAGCCGCTGCCCTGACGCTTTTCGATCAGGCGCTCGTTTTCCAGTACGGAAAGAGCTTTTCTCACGGTCTGGCGGCTGACACAGTATTTTTTACAAAGAGCATTCTCCGTGGGAAGTTTAAAAATGTTTCCACCGTTTTCTTCTATCTGATTTTTGAGCAATTCCGCCAGTTTTACATATTTCGCAGACATATCGGGTTTCCTCTTGTAAAAAAATTTATGAAAAATTCTAATACTAAAATAACATATTTGATAAAAGCAAGCAATATAAGGTAAAAATCATTTATATTTGATCGTCTGGCATAGTAAAAAATTCAAAATTTATGTGTGCCGGTTCTGTATTTTGGGCAAATTGGCATATACTTTATAAAAGTATTTTGCGGGAAATAGTGTCAAAATTTCAGGAAAATCTTAAAAAATCATACAAAATCTTAAAAAAACAAACTAAGTCAACCATATTTGTATTTAAATAAGGAATAATAGACAAATATTTGTATTGTTTAGATGTACGAAATCGTGTAAAATGCACAAAAAGTGATTGCTCGTGAAAAACAAATCCATTAAAGTAAGGGTACGGGGACAAAATAAGACCCGGCGCAAAAAAAATAATTCATTAGGGAGGAAAGAAAATGAAGAAAAAACTTGCGTTATTATTAGTAACAGTAATGGCAGTTTCCAGCTTAGTAGCATGCGGAAACACAGCGGCAGACGCTCCGGCGGCAGCACCCGCTGAGGAAGAGACAGAAGCACCGGCAGAAGAGGCTCCTGCAGAGGAAGAGGCTCCTGCAGAAGAAGTAGCGCCTGCAGAAGACGGCGCGCTCATCAGTGTAGGTTTCGCACAGGTTGGACATGAATCTGACTGGCGTGCAGCTAACACAAAGAACTATCAGGATACTTTCAGTGCAGAAAACGGTTATGAGTTATCTTTCGTAGACTGTGACAACGACCATAACGTTCAGATCGAAACAGTTCGTGGTTTCATTCAGCAGGAAGTTGACTACATCTGCCTTGCTCCGATCCAGTCCGCAGGTTGGGATACCGTTCTTCAGGAAGCACAGGATGCAGGTATTCCGGTACTTATCGTTGACCGTGCGGTTGACGCTGCTGACACTCTGTACACAACAGCTCTCGGCTGCGACATGGTTTTTGAAGGCGAAGCTGCAGGTAACTGGCTTGCTGAGTACTTAAACGGCGAAGATGCAAACATCCTTGTAATCGAAGGTTCTGTTGGCGCATCTGCAACACTGGGACGTACAGAAGGCTTTAACAACATCGTAGAAAAGAACTCCAACTGGAAAGTTCTTGATTCCCAGTCCGGTGACTTTACACAGGCAGGCGGTCAGGAAGTTATGGAATCTTTCATTAAATCCTACAAAGATTTCAACGTAGTTGTATGCCAGAACGATAACGAAGCATACGGCGCAATGGACGCAATGGATGCAGCAGGCATTACATACGGTGTTGACGGCGATGTGATTATCATCTCCTTCGACGCTACACACGACGGACTTCAGTACACACTGGACGGCAAGATCACATGTAACGTAGAGTGTAACCCTCTGCAGGCAGGTTTTGCTGAAGAAGTTATCAAGAAACTGGAAGCCGGAGAGACTGTTGACAAGTGGACACTGGTTGAGGATCAGGCGTTTGTAGCACCCGGCATCGAGAGCCAGTATGCAGTAACCATGAGTCAGGAAGTTCTGGATGGCCGTGCTTACTAAGAAGCGGTAATATCTTAAGCCGACGGAATGTATCGGCTTAAGACAGGGAAAAGTGATTGTAAAAGGGGAGAATATCCCGGGGCAACTGGGGCTTCTCCCTTTTACGCTTTAAAACGGAAAACTCTGGGAGGAGACGTCTGCATGGAAAATAATGTTGTTTTAAGTATGAAAGGAATCTGTATGACATTCCCGGGTGTAAAAGCGCTGGAAAATGTGGATTTTAATCTGAAAAAGGGCGAGATCCGTGCGCTCATGGGGGAGAACGGAGCCGGAAAATCCACACTGATCAAATGTCTTACCGGGGTAAATAAGTTTGAAGCCGGAGAAATATATCTGGACGGCATAGAAGGTTCGATCGTCAATAAGGATACGATGGATGCGCAGAAAAAAGGTATTTCTACGGTGTATCAGGAGGTAAATTTGTGTCCGAATCTTTCCGTGGCGGAGAATCTTTTCATCGGCAGAGAGCCTATGACAAAGATCGGCACGGTAAACCGGAAAAAGATGAACGAGATGGCGGCGAAGCTCATGAGAGAATTAGACCTGCCCATCGATGTAACCCAGAATTTGGAAGAGTATTCATTGGCGCTGCAGCAGATGATAGCGATCGCCCGCGCGGTGGATATGGACTGTAAGGTTTTGATTTTGGATGAACCCACCTCCTCGCTGGACGATAACGAGGTGGCGAAACTTTTCAGCATGATGAGAAGACTGCGCAAGCAGGGCGTCGGCATTGTGTTTGTAACCCATTTTTTGGAGCAGGTTTATGAAGTCTGCGACGGTATTACTGTTTTAAGAAACGGTACGCTCGTAGGGGAATACACCATTGAAGAACTTCCCCGCGTGAAACTGGTGGCGGCGATGATGGGTAAGGATTTCGACGATCTGGCTAGCATCAAGCCCGAGAGCAGCGGCAATAAGGAGGGAGAACCCCTGGTGATCGACGCGAAGGGATTGAGTCATGCCGGTACGATCAAACCCTTTGATCTTGAGATACATAAAGGGGAAGTGGTCGGCCTGACGGGACTTCTCGGCAGCGGACGAAGCGAACTGGCGCGCGTGATATACGGTGCGGACAGGGCACAGACCGGTACGTTAAAAGTAAAAGAACAGGAAGTGACGATCAAAAATCCGATTGATGCCATGAATCTCGGTATGGGACTTTTGCCGGATGACAGAAAGGCGGAGGGCATTATCGGCGATCTGTCCGTGCGTGAGAATATCATTCTCGCTATGCAGGCAAAGCTCGGTATCTTTAAGAAGATCCCGATGTCAAAGCAGATCGAGATAGCGGATAAATTTATTGAACTTCTGCAGATCAAGACGGCAAGCAGAGAGACGTTGATCAAACAGCTCTCCGGCGGCAACCAGCAAAAAGCTATTCTGGCAAGATGGCTTGCGACAGATCCGGATTTCCTGATCTTAGACGAACCTACCCGCGGTATTGATATCGGAACAAAGACAGAGATCCAAAAGCTGGTGGTTCAGTTGGCGGAGGAAGGGAAGAGCGTCATGTTCATCTCTTCGGAGATTGAGGAAATGCTCAGAACCTGCAACCGTATGGCAGTCCTTAGGGACGGCTCCAAAGTCGGTGAGATCAGCGGGGAAGAACTGTCTCAGGAAGGTGTGATGAAAGCGATTGCGGGAGGTGCCAAATAATGGATAAAATTAAAAAAATTACGAAGATGAAGCTGTTTTTGCCGATCTTCAGTATGATTCTCGTGATGATGATCAATGTGATCTACGATATCGCGACGGGTAATGCGCCGTTCAGCTTCTTCACGATCAGTATTAACAACGGCATTTTGTACGGACGTCTGATCGATGTGTTGAACCGCGGCAGCGAGGTGGCGATTTTGGCCATCGGTATGACGCTTGTCGTATCGGCCTCCGCAGGTACGGATATCTCGGTGGGGTCCGTGATGAGTCTGTCAGGCGGCCTGTGCTGTATGCTGCTTGCGGGATACGGCGTGACCAATGTGAGTGAGTACAATGTGCCGCTCTGGGTCGGCATGCTTGCGGGTATTGCAATCGCATGTGTCTGCGGTCTGTTTAACGGATTTTTAGTGGCGTATATGAATATTCAGCCGATGGTGGCCACGTTGATTCTCTGGTCTGCGGGCAGGGCGATCGGGCTGCTTCTTTGCAACAGCAATATCGTTTATGTGCGCGTGCCTTCCTTCCAGTTTTTCGGCGGTTACTGCGGTATCATCCCGACGCCGATCATCATAGCGGCGGTCTGCGTGGCGATCGCGGCGATCGTATTGAGAGTGACGGCGCTCGGCACTTATATCCAGAGTGTGGGTATCAACAAAAAGGCATCCCGAATCTCCGGCTTTAACTCTGCAAAGATCATCCTGTTATGCTATGTGATCTGCGGTCTGTGCGCGGGCATATCCGGTCTGGTTGCAACCTGCAGGATCTACTCTGCGGATACGAACAATATCGGTCTGAATATGGAGCTTGACGCGATCCTTGCGGTGGCGTTGGGCGGCAACAGTCTGGGCGGCGGCAAGTTCAATCTTGCGGGTTCCATCATCGGCGCCTACACGATTCAGGCGATCACAACAACACTGTATGCGTTGGGCGTATCTTCCGCTCAGGCGCCGGTGTTCAAAGCTATCGTGGTCATTCTGATCGTTGTGATCCAGTCTGAACCGGTGAAAGCTTATTTCAAAAAACTGTCCGCTAAGAAGGCAGCAGCAAAGGAGGCGGTGCAGGCATGAAAAAATTTAAAATCAGCGGCAACAATATATTACTTGCTATAACGATAGCATTGTTTGTGATCATGTATCTGGGCGGCTGCGTTATTTATGCGGATAAAGGATTTACCCATTTCCAGACTTTTTTAAACATTCTGATCAACAATGCGGGGCTGATCGCCGTTGCGGCGGGTATGACCTGCGTGATGCTGACCGGCGGTATTGATATTTCAGTCGGCTCCCTGATTGCTATGGATTGTATGTTTCTGGCGGTAGGGATGGAGACATGGGGAATGAAGAGCCCTGTTTTGATGGCTATAGTTCTGGTCATCGGCGTGGCGTTCGGTCTGGTGCAGGGATTCTGCGTGGCGTATCTGGAGATACAGCCCTTTATCGTGACGATGGCCGGCATGTTCTTTGCCAGAGGTATGACCGCAGTGATCTGTAAAGATCAGGTGAGCATCGTTTCGGATAAATTGTTTACGGCGATTTCAAACGCGAAGATTCAGATTCCTTTCGGAGGATATGAGAACAAGAAGGGGATTTATCAGGTGCCCTTTATCCGTCCCACTGTTATCGTGGTGCTTTTGGTTGTAGTTCTTGTTTATCTGATGTTAAAATATACGAAATTCGGCAGAAGCATTTATGCGGTGGGCGGCAATCAGGTGTCGGCGGCGCTGATGGGACTGAATGTCCGCAAGACAAAACTGCTTACATACACTTTGAGCAGCTTCTTAACTTCTATCGGCGGTATCTGCTATTGTCTGAATACGATGTGCGGTACGACAACACAGGCGACGGGCCTTGAGATGGATGCGATCTCTTCCTCGGTCATCGGCGGCACGCTGCTGACCGGCGGCGTGGGAAATGTGTTCGGCTCGTTAGTGGGCGTGCTGATCAACGGTACGATTTCGACTTTGGTAAAAACCAACGGTAAACTGGTAAGTTCATGGGCGAATATCATTACGGCTATCCTGTTGTGTTTCTTTATTGTCTTGCAGGCTGTATTTGCTAAGATTAAAGAAAGCAAGAAGGCATAGAAGCGGTAAAACAACACTATTTTCCGGTAAGGACCTGCTTTTTACGGCAGGTCCTTACTATATTCCGGAATAACCATAAAAAATCCATTAAAATTCTTGACAAAAACGGGAAAAACCACTATATATAGATAGAGACGTTTTTTCTCGGAAATATAGTATTTTCAGGAAGGAACTTCAAAATTAATAGTAGTTATAAAAGCAGGAGGATTTAAAATGAACAAAATGGAGTTAGTTGCAGCGATGGCTGATCAGGCTGAAATTTCCAAAAAGGATGCAGAAAAAGCGTTAAAGGCTTTTACAGACGTAGTTGCTGATGAATTGAAAAAGGGCGGAAAAGTTCAGTTAGTAGGATTCGGTACTTTTGAAGTATCTGAGAGAGCTGCCAGAGAAGGACGCAATCCTCAGAGCGGTAAAGTTATGCAGATTGCTGCTTCCAAAGCACCTAAGTTCAAAGCAGGCAAGGCATTAAAGGATATGCTGAATGCATAAATTGCTGAAATGACAATAGACGGAAGCCCGGGTAATGCTGCCCGGGCTTTTTTCTACGGTGCCTCCGGCACACGTGTCAGAAGGAGATTGTATGAGATTAGATAAATATTTAAAGGTATCCCGTTTGATTAAGAGGCGCACTGTGGCGAATGAAGCCTGTGATGCCGGGAGAGTGCTGATCAATGGAAAGCCCGCAAAAGCCGGCGCAGCGGTAAAAACGGGGGATACGATTACGATTCAGTTTGGTTCTAAAGAGGTTAAGGTCGAAGTTCTCGATGTATCGGAAGTAGTGCGCAAGGAAGAGGCGAAGGATATGTACCGGTATCTGTAAGGGATTGGAAAAGCTTTCATATTTTGGAATCAGATGGACGTCCCGTTCATATATTATATTATGTCAGGAAAGATTCAGAAAGAGGGGGAACGGGATGGAAGATTTGAGCAGTTACAGCGGCAGCAGCCGCGGCAGCCACGAAAGAACGCAGCTGCGGACACATAAGATCACCCTGTCCGGCAGAAAGAATTGTACGATCACGGGCGTAAACGACGTGCTTTCGTTTGATATCAATGAAGTGCTGTTGGAGACGGAACAGGGCATGCTGATGATAAAGGGAACGGAGCTTCATGTGAGCAGGCTTTCTCTCGACAAAGGAGAAGTGGATGTGGACGGCAGCATCGACTCTTTGACTTATTCCGATACGGCTGGTGTAAAAGAAAAAACGGAATCTTTTTTTGCGAAACTGTTCCAGTAGAAAAAGAGGAGAGCCGCGATGAGTGAACTGGTGACGACAGAGTTTGTCCTGTTTTTGTATGCCGCATATTTCGGTGTGGAGATAGCTTTTGCCTACGATCTGCTGCGCATTTTCAGAAGAGTTGTTGGGCACAACAGGCTTGCTCTGGCATTTGAGGATTTTTTGTACTGGCTCTGGGTGGGCGTCAAAGCTTTTTTGATGCTCTATGAGTACCATAATGGGAGTCTCCGCTTTTATACGATACTGGGAGTCTGTGTGGGAATTTTCCTGTATACGGTATCTGTCGGAGCGCTGTTTGTGAAATACAGTGCAAAGCTGCTGAATAGGACGAAAGAAGGAGCCTTTCGGGCAGCGGGGGCGGCGGGCAGAAAAGCGGAGAATATTCTGGAAAAACCAAAGCGCGTTATGGCCTCAAAAATTTATGCCGTCAGGGAAATGCTAGGTAAAAAATACAGGCATTTTTGCCGCATTATAAAAAAGAAGTTGACGATGTATTATAAAATGATTAAAATAGCATTATGTAAACATTGAGCGGAGGAATATGATGGCGAGGCGCAGGGTGGCATACCGAAAACAAAATCAGAATAAATTTGCTATGGTACTGGTGGCATTAGTGCTGCTCATGCTGATTCTGGTCGTGAACATCAGGAAAGAGGAATTGGCCCAAAAGCAGGCGGCATATATCCAGAGGCAGGAGGAGCTGCAGAGGAAGATCGATCAGGAGGAAGCAAGATCTGCTGAAATTGAGGAGTATGAGAAATATACACAGACTCAGAAGTACATTGAGGATATGGCGAAAGAAAAATTAGGTCTCGTATATGAAGATGAGATCGTATTTAAAACAGAAGGAAAGTAGGCTGTCCGGAAACGGGCAGCCATTTCATATTTTATATGAGGTTCCAGTGCGGTTATTGTCGGAAAAAACTTTGGATCACAGGTGCTTTTTTGACAATAACCGCACTTTCTGTTTGTCTATAATCATCACACAGAAAAAATAAAAAGGAGTGGTGAATTATGGAAGCAGCGATATTACAGAATTACGAAAAGCAAAGACTACTAGAGTATGCGGACTCTTTTCGGGAACTGGCGGACTCTTTTCAGAATTTCGGAGAAATAACGGAGACGGAAGCGCCGGAGGAGGAAGAAAGACAGATCGTTCTGTGGGAGAGACAGCTTTCAGAGCAGCGCGGTATTTTCGCCGGACAGCTTCAGGAGATGTCGCGGGTGTTGGCGGGTATCGCGAAGCAGGAGATGAAAGCGGAGAAGATCAGTGAAAAGAAGTACCGACAGTTGATGCGTGAGATGAAAGCGGAGGGGATTCTTATAGGAGATCTCTTTTACATACGGGCGGAGGATGGGCACCGGTTGTACAGCATCAGACTGAAAACAGCCAAAACGGTCAGCGTTTCTTCGGAGGAAGCGGCGGGACTTTTGTCAGTGCTTTTGGATATGCGTCTTGTACCCCATCGGAACTGTGCCTATTTTTTGTCGCAGGAGTGGGAGACTTATCTGTTTCAGGAGGAGTCCTCTTTCCATATATTGACAGGGAGTGCAAGGGCGATCAAGCAGTCGGAGAGTGTTTCCGGCGACTGCTTCGCAAGTTTTGAATACGGCGAGGGAAATGTGGCGGTCCTGCTTTCAGATGGTATGGGGGCGGGGGAGACCGCATTGAAAAGCAGTTCTATGGTGGTGGATCTGATGCAGCGTTTCCTGGAAGCCGGCTTTGGCGTGGAGGCTGCCGTAAAACTGATCAATGGTGCGATGCTGACCGGCGGAGCACAGCACAATACGTCCACGATTGACTGCTGCAACATCGATCTGTATCAGGGGATATGCCATTTCTGCAAGGTGGGAGCAGCGCCCTCTTTTTTAAAGAGGAATAATCTTGTGGAACAGATATCTTCCAGAAATCTGCCCTTAGGACTGGTGGAGGAGCCGGAACGGGAGACTGTGACGAGGTATCTGGAGGACGGCGATTATATTATTCTTTTGTCGGACGGCGTTTTGGATGCCATGAACCGGGGATTGGGAGAAGCGGCGCTGCCGGAGATCATCAGCCGTTTTCAGACTAAAAACCCGAACGAGCTGGCGGGTGAGATCCTGACCTGCATTCTGCATCAGTGCAAAGGGGAGGTGCGGGATGATATGACGGTGTTAGTGACAGGGTTCTGGGAGACGACGAGATGAAAGACTTGCTTTTTATGCAAGTTTACTATAGAGTAAAATCATGAGTGTAGAAAAGAAGGTAAGAGCATTTATTAAGGAACAAAAGTTGATAGAAAAGGGAGACAGGATCCTTTTAGGATTGTCCGGCGGGGCGGATTCGGTCTGCCTGTTTTATTTACTGCTCGGGTTTCGGGAGGAGTTTGACTTTGAGCTTCGGGCCGTCCATGTGCACCATGGGATTCGTCCGGAGGCGGAGGAAGATGCCGCCTATGTGGTAGGGCTGTGCGAAAAGGAGGGGATCCGCTGTCTGGTTTTTAGGGAGGATGTTCCGGTCTGGGCGAAGGAACGGGGACTTGGCGAGGAAGAGGCCGGGAGGATGCTGCGGTATATGGACTTTGAAACCTGTTTGAAATCGTGGCAGGAGGAGAACGGGGAAGAGTTTTTTCGCTTTAAGGCCGCCACCGCGCATCATGAGAACGATCAGGCGGAGACCGTTTTGTTTCAGCTGTTCAGAGGCTGCGGGTTGGCCGGACTGCGGGGAATCCTGCCGAAGCGGGATCGTATTATCCGTCCTCTTTTATGCCTTTCGAGAAAAGAGATCGAGCAGTTTTTGTCGGATAGAGGAGCGACTTGGCGGGAAGATGAGACAAATCAGGCGGAGGAATACAGCAGGAACAAGATCCGACACCGCATTTTATCTTATGCGGAACAGGAGTTAAACCTTGATGCCACAGGACATATAGCGAAGACGGCAGCAATTCTGAGGGAGGCGGAAGGCTACATAAGGAGGCAGGTAAAAGAGGCTTATGGCCGGACTGCAAAAGAGGGAGAGGGCTTTGTGGCTTTTGACATTTCTGCGCTGCTGGGGGAGGATATTTTTGTGCGTCGGCAGCTTATACTGTACGGGCTAGAGAGGATCCTGACGGCCAGAAAAGATATCGGTGCGGTGCATGTGAAGGACGTTCTCAGGCTGGCGGAGAAACAGGGAAACGGAGAGATATCCCTGCCGGCTAAAATAAAAGCGCGAAAATCTTACCGCAAGCTTGTCCTTTATTTAGAAAACGGCAAAGATGCGGACAGGGTACTGTCTGAGATCCTGCTTGAGGATAAAGGATTTCTTTACGGGGAGGAAGCGCCTGTGGCGGAGACTTTGCGGATCGATCTTGCTGGTGGAGAAATTTCAGAAATCTTGCAGTGTATTCCGCAAAAAGCGTATACGAAATGGTTTGACTGTGATAAAATAAAAATGCCGTTCTCTTTTAGGCATCCGGAAAACGGGGATTATTTGACGATAGATGAGAGAATGAACCGAAAAAGCTTCCGGCGTTATATGATAGAGGAAAAAGTTCCGGCATCTTACAGAAATAGGATCTGGCTTTTGGCGGCGGGGTCTCATGTGATATGGGTGCCGGGAGGACGAATGAGTTCTTATTATAAAGTGACGGCACAGACCAAAAACATTTTACAGATGAAAATCGAGAGCAAAGAGTAACGGAGGAGAAGACATGGCGGAACATGTAAAGGTTTTATTGACGGAAGAAGAAGTGGACAGACGGATTCAGGAGATCGGCGACCAGATAAGCAGAGACTATGAAGGAAAAGAGGTTCATTTGATCTGCGTGCTCAAGGGCGGAGCGTTCTTTATGTGCGAACTGGCAAAGCGGATCACTACTCCGGTATCCCTTGATTTCATGTCCGTATCCAGCTACGGAAGCGCTACAAAATCCAGCGGCGTAGTGAAGATCGTGAAAGATCTGGATGAACCTTTGAAGGATAAGGATGTGCTGGTAGTGGAAGATATCGTGGATTCCGGCAGGACGCTCAGTTACCTGATCGATATGTTAAAAGACAGAGGACCAAAGAGTATAAAGCTCTGTACGCTGTTGGACAAGCCGGAGAGAAGAGTGGTGGATGTGCATGTAGACTATACCTGTTTTCAGATTCCCGATGAATTTGTGGTGGGTTACGGGCTGGATTATGACCAGAAGTACCGGAATCTTCCGTATATAGGCGTAGTAGAATTTGACTGAAAGGCAAAGGAGTAATCGATCTTGAATCAGAATAATAGACAAAACAAGGGAATGACGGGCTATTTATTAGTTTTGCTCGTAATTCTCGGCGCGCTTTCCCTGACAAATTTTTATGCGGCGAGAAAGTCCGGTTACACGACTTTTAATATGGAGACGGCACTGAACGGAGGGTTGGTGAAAGGCGCGGAGATCACGCCGGATAAGGTGCCGCCGACGGGGGTCGTGAGACTGTTTCTTTCGAATGGAGACTCTATGAGCATCCAAGTGACGGATGTCAAGCAGGCCGAGGAGAAACTGAAAGAATATGATATATACCCTCTGATCAATAAGGCGCAGGGGGAGGGTATTTTGACCACCGTGGTCCTGCCGTTAGGGCTAAGCATACTGGCAGTGCTTTTAGTCGTTTCTTTTATGAACAGAGGAAGCGGCAGCGCAGGAAGAATGGCTAATTTCGGCAAGAGCCGGGCGAGGCTTTCGCTGGGGGAAGAGGGCATCACTTTTGACAACGTGGCCGGACTGAAAGAAGAGAAGGAAGATCTGGAAGAGATCGTTCAGTTTTTGAAAAATCCGGGGAAATTTATCGAGGTTGGTGCGAGGATTCCTAAGGGTGTTTTGCTGGAGGGGCCTCCCGGAACAGGAAAGACTTTGCTTGCAAAAGCTATCGCCGGGGAAGCCGGCGTACCGTTTTTCTCAATTTCCGGATCGGACTTTGTTGAGATGTATGTGGGCGTAGGCGCGTCCCGTGTGAGGGATCTCTTTGCAGATGCAAAGAAGCATGAGCCCTGCATTGTTTTTATCGATGAGATCGACGCGGTGGCGAGACAGCGAGGAACAGGTATGGGCGGCGGCCATGACGAGCGGGAGCAGACGTTGAATCAGCTTTTGGTGGAGATGGATGGTTTCGGCGTCAATGAGGGCGTTATTGTCATTGCGGCGACAAACCGTGTAGATATTCTTGATCCGGCGATTATGCGGCCGGGCCGGTTTGACAGAAAGATCGTGGTGGGAAGACCGGATGTGGGAGGCAGGAAGGAGATCCTCTTGACCCATGCAAAGAACAAGCCTCTGGGGGATGATGTGAATCTGGAGCATATCGCCCAGACAACGGCGGGCTTTACCGGCGCGGATCTTGAAAACCTCTTGAATGAATCGGCCATAATCGCGGCCAAGCAGGAGCGGAAGTACGTTTGCCAGAGTGATATCAACGAGGCATTTATTAAGGTGGGAATCGGTTCCGAGAAGAAGAGCAGGATTATTTCCGACAAGGAAAAGAGGATCACGGCCTATCATGAGGCAGGACATGCTATTTTGTTCCATGTGCTGCCGGATGTGGGACCCGTCTATACCGTTTCGGTTATTCCCACGGGTGTGAGTGCTGCCGGATATACGATGCCGCTGCCGGACAAAGATGAGATGTTTCTCACAAGGGGCCGGATGGAGCAGGACATCATGGTGTCACTTGGCGGCCGCATCGCGGAGGAGATCATTTTTGACGACATTACGACAGGGGCGTCCTCGGATATCAGAAAGGCGACAAAGGAAGCCCGGATGATGGTGACGAGGTACGGTATGTCGGAGAATATCGGCATAGTGTGTTATGACAATGACGACGACGAAGTCTTTATCGGCAGGGATCTCGCCCATACGAAGAGTCACAGTGAGAGCGTGGCGGGGGAGATCGACAGGGAAGTGAAATCTATCATTGATGATTGCTATAAAAGGGCGAAAGAGATCATTTTGGAACATGAAAATGTGCTGCATAGCTGTGCGGCGCTTCTGTTAGAGAAAGAAAAGATTACGAGGAAAGAATTCGAAGAATTGTTTGTGCAAAGTTAACAAATTTGGCAAGTGATTTTTGTGATATTTGTGAATTCTAAGTCTTGTAGACAGTGGGGTGGTATGCTATTATACTTCTTGTAACCCCCCAATACATTATATAGTTTTTTGCTATACCCCATAAGAAAGAAATACCTTCTCTAAAAAGGACAGTCGAAAGACTGTCCTTTTTATTTTCAAAAAAAGCATTGTACTTTTTCCCGCTTCTCCGCAATTTCTACTTGAAACAGCGGCGCAAACATAATAAAATATTTATAGTAAAGAAGAAAGAAAGGATATAGTGTGTATGGCTTCGGACTTTCAGTCGTTGTTTAACCAACAGTATTATGTTTCAACGATGCGTCCTGTTTTTAATAAGCGGGCGCTGTATTCGGATAATACGAACAATTATATTTACCCGGCAGAACCGGCGGCCTACAGCGAAGTGACGGTGCGTTTTCGTACGGAGAGAAATAATGTTGACAGGGTTTTTCTGGAGTGGAACGGAACATCCTATTTGATGGAAAGAACCGAAGAGACGGATCTGTTTGATTTTTATGAACTGGTGATAGAGCTGGAGGATAAAACAATCTCTTACTGCTTTAAAGTGCAGTCAGGTAAAATGACCCTCTATTTCGATCAGCGCGGCGCGGTCAAAGAAGCGGATCCGGATTATTATTTCACCTTGATCCCCGGATTCAAGACGCCGGATTGGGCCAAAGGCGCGGTGATGTACCAGATTCTGGTGGATCGTTTCTATAACGGCGATAAGAGTAATGACGTACTGGACAGAGAATATTTTTATATCGGCGATTACTCTCATAGGGTTCCGGAAGATCAGTGGAGCAAGTACCCTGCTCAGATGGGGATTCGCGAGTTTTACGGCGGGGATCTGCAGGGAGTGTGGGATAAACTGGACTATTTAGAGAAACTGGGAGTCGAAGCGATTTATTTTAACCCGCTGTTTGTATCGCCGTCCAACCATAAATATGATATTCAGGATTATGAATATATAGACCCCCATATCGGAAAGATCGTTTACGACGAAGGGGAACTGCTTTCCGAAGGACAGAAGGAAAACCGCTTTGCATCCCGCTACATCAACCGTGTGACGGATAAACGGAATCTGGAAGCAAGCAACGAATTTTTTGCGAAGTTTGTGGAGGAAGTTCACAGGAGAGGAATGCGCGTCATTATAGACGGAGTGTTTAATCACTGCGGTTCTTTCAATAAGTGGTTGGACAGGGAGAGGATCTATGAAGAGGCGGAGGGCTATGAGAAAGGCGCTTATGTTTCCGCAGACAGTCCCTACCGCAACTGGTTCATGTTCCATGACCAGAATCCGAATAAGTGGCCATACAACAGTACCTACGACGGCTGGTGGGGGCATGATACACTGCCGAAGCTTTACTATGAAGAATCTCAGGAATTATTAGAATACATTTTATGGATCGGTGAAAAATGGGTTTCCGCGCCTTATCATGCGGATGGCTGGCGGCTGGATGTAGCCGCGGATCTCGGTATGTCGCCGGAGATGAACCATCGCTTTTGGCAGGAGTTCCGCAGGCGGGTAAAGAGGGCAAATCCGGATGCGCTGATTTTGGCGGAGCAGTATGGGAATCCGAAACCGTGGCTCAACGGAAAAGAGTGGGACAGCGTCATGAACTACGATGCGTTCATGGAACCTGTGACATGGTTTTTAACCGGTATGGAGAAGCATAGCGACGATTTTAGGATGGATATGCTGGGGCATGCGGATAACTTCTGGAGCGCCATGAAATACAACGGAGCGAGGCTGATGGGGCCTGCGAGGATGGTGGCGATGAACGAGCTTTCCAACCACGACCATTCCCGTTTTCTGACAAGAACGAACCGCAAAGTAGGCCGGACAAATTATATGGGGCCGGAGATGGCGGAGAGAGAGGTCAATAAAGCGGTCTTTAGAGAAGCGGTTTTGATTCAGATGACATGGCCCGGGGCACCCACCGTCTACTATGGCGATGAAGCGGGCGTATGTGGTTTTACCGATCCGGACAACAGGCGGACATATCCGTGGGGGCATGAGGACGAAGAACTGATTCGGTTCCATCAGGAGGTCATTAAGATCCACAAGTCCAGACCGGAACTGAGGACGGGTTCCTTAAAGCCTGTGATCGGAGAATTTAATCTGATTGCTTTCGGGCGCTTTAACGACTGTTCCAGAACGCTTACCGTGATCAATAACTGTGACTACGAGGTGACGAGAAAGCTGGAGGTTTGGGCGCTCGGCGTACCGAAAGAATCGACGATGACCCGTATGATGCTGACGGATGAAAACGGTTTTACCACAGAGCCTGTGGAGTATAAAGTGGAAGGCGGAAGGTTAGAGGTCACACTGGGAAAAACTTCAGCGGCGATTTTCTGTCAGGAGGACGAAATACAGATCAATTATGTGGATAAAAAAAGCGAGGAAGTGAAAAGCAGTCCGACAATTTTTGAGCATGAAACCCAGAAGAGCGACAAAGGGGTAAAGTCAATATTTGAGAGAAAACGTAACAGACTGAAGTAGAAGAGGAAAGATATATGGTGCCAGACAGATTGTATGCTGCCGGAGATATGGCGAAAATAGGCTGTAATGACTGCAAAGGCTGCTCTTACTGCTGTCAGGAAATGGGGGAGTCGGTTGTGCTGACTCCCTTTGATATTTATGAACTGACGGTGCATCTGAAGAAAAGCTTTGACGAATTGATGAGAGATAAGATTGAACTTTATATGACGGACGGTATGGTGATGCCGAACCTGAAAATGGCAGCGCACAGGCTGCAGGAAACAGATGAGATTCGGGAGATGTGCGGCTTTTTGACTGAGGAAGGCAGGTGCGGTATCCATGATTTCCGGCCGGGACTTTGCAGGTTGTTTCCGCTTGGCAGAAATTATGAGATCCGGGAAGTTCGGACGGAGAAGGGGGTGGAAGAGGTGAAGGGCTTTCAATACTTTGTCGTGAAGGATTCCTGCCCGAAACTCCCCGGGACAAAAGTAAAGATTGAGAAATGGCTGGGCATACCTGATCTGAAAAAGAATGAAGCTTTTATCACGAAATGGCACTATTTCTGCAGGGACTTTCAGGAAAAAATGCAGGAATTGCTGGCGGCGGGGGAGGATGAGAAGGTGAAAAAGATTAACCTCTCCATGCTGGAGTGGTTTTACAGGACGCCTTATGATGAGGAAAAAGATTTTTACGAACAGTTTGAGGAAAGAATGGGGGAGCTGCTTCCTATTTTTTGATCTGCCTCGCCCATCTTTTTACCGCAAAAGGCATACATATGATTCCGATTAAGACAGGAACTATGAGCAGCAGACAGGGCGGCCAGATATAGCGCCCGAAGAAACAGAAAGTGTAGGTGCGGAATATATCCGAGGGGCTTCCCACAAGAGGGAGCAGATCAGTATGCTGCCGGCCAGCAGGAGAAAAAGTTCTGCGGAGAAAAGGACGCCGACGGCTATTTTGGTCCGGGCGATCTTTTTCCGGCCGTTTTTGGTCGTCATCAAGAGCTGACTTGTATTATCCCGCCATTCCCCGGAGATCAGATTGCGGAAGCGCACCCGTATTGCTTTGTCAGACGGTCAAGTGATAATTCCATACATTTTACCTCTCTTTCGCATATCTGCTATATAAATGATCTCTTTCAAAAAGAAGGCGCCGAATGCCGCAAAAGCAGCGAACCATATTTCTGCAGCGGAGGCCCCATACAATTCGGGAAGAACTTTTGGCATAATGCTCCAGCCCGGACAGAAAGCAAAAATTTCAAAGACAAAGGACAGCGTATTTTGTATTTCTGCAGCCGCATGCTGCGAAGCAGTACCGTCATGCAGATCAGATAAGGGACGATAGCATAAAGGATCAGTCGGCCGGTCTGTATCGGGGACGCATTCAGAAAAAACTCAAGGCACAAAAGGAGCGTGAGACAGACAAGATTTGCACCTCCCGCAAGCACCAGTTTGGCCAGAACGATCTGTGCGCCGGAGGCTCTTGTGGAGGCCTCCAGTTCTGTCATGTTATACCGTCTGCCGCGAAAAAGTGCCGGGAATACGGTGAGCGCAAATAGAGGCATAAAAACAGGCATTAAGGCAGGCTTTTTTATAATAAAAGAAATATTCAGGCAGATAAACAACAGGACGATGGCCTGCAGTCCGAGAATCGGAAATCCTTCAAAACGGAATACATCGGAAAGATACCGGAAAAATCCGATTTTTATCCTGCATTTCTTCTTGAAAAGCCTGTCTGAAAGTTCTTTTCAGAGAAATTTCCAAATCTGTATTATGCATGATCCATCTCCTTTCGCATGATCTTTAAGCCGTTTCGGACTTTGCTCTGTGCGGTCCGCGGGCTGCATCCCGTAACTTTTGCGATCTCCGAAAAACTGAGTTCCTCCTCAAAGCGCAGCAGAATGGCTTCTTTTTGCTCCGGTGAAAGAACTGCATTTTTTCAAAGCGGTTCTGTGATAGTCTGTGTTTGGAATATCTTTATTCACGGCAGCGCCGGCCTACTTTCCTGCAGGTATCGGTTTCCTATACTGCGGCTTTGCGGCGTTACATAAACTGTCCGCCGGGATAGGGTATATCTATTATAACGGATAGCTTTTGCAAAATGATCAAAAGGACAAAGAAAAATCACAATATCAGTATTCATAAAATCTTAAGAAGTGCTTAATGGAAGGATAATCTGACAATATGTTATGATACAAAAGCGATAATAAGCTTGGAGGATAGAGAATATGAGCATGGTATTGATCTTTGGAATAGAAGTTTTTTCGTCAGTGGTTTTTGTGCTGCCGGCTGTTTTTATTTGGCGGTATTTCATCTTAAAGAAGCATGGATTTTTTGAAACGGCGGCAGTGATGGTTTTTTCATGTTACCTTGCCGGTGTTTTTATGGTGACAGGTATTCCTTCCGTGATGTCGTGGAATATAGATCCGGACTTTAATCTGATTCCGTTGATCGATATTGCAAATAATCCGCTTGCGTATATCAGAAATACGATTTTAAATATCTTGCTGTTTATGCCGTTTGGTTTTCTGCTGCCGGCCCTCTGGAAAAAGTACCGCTCTTTGCGGACCGCCGCTGTCTCCGGGCTTTTGTTTTCAATGCTTATCGAGATGCTGCAGATTTTTACCTTTCGGTTGACGGATGTGGACGATCTGATCACAAATACGGCCGGAACGGTATTGGGGTATTGCATCGGCAGACGGCTTGGTTTTCGGCTGCCCTTTGTGATACCGAAGGATGAAGAACAAGACAGCGGAAGGGAGGCTGCTATTTTGTTTGGAATTGTTTTTCTGATCAGCTTTTTTCTGAAACCTATTTTATCAAATGCGGTCTGGAGTATGGTATTGTAATTGTGTTATACTATGAGGCAGGGTAAGGGATATATTGCCCTGATGAAAGGAAGCGGATATTATGAGAGAACCGGAATCTTCCCAGATCCTGAAAGACAGATTTGCAGATATCTTTGACGATCGATCTATCGAGACTTTTCAGAAATTTATAGCGCCTTCCAAAGACTTAATGTCCTGTTATCGCTGCGCTATTATGGAGATCGAGACAAAGTTTCGAGTTTTGGACGAGCGTTTTTCCCTTGCTCATGACCGAAATCCGATCGACAATATCCAGAGCAGGTTAAAATCTCCGGAAAGCATCCGGGACAAGCTGCTGCGCAAAAACCTGCCTTTTACGCTGGAAGCGATTGAAAAAAATCTTTTTGATATAGCAGGCCTGCGTATTGTCTGTTCTTTTGTGGATGACATTTATATGCTCGCGGATTGTCTGCTGCAGCAGGACGATATCACGTTGATCAAAAGAAAAGATTATATTCAGAAACCGAAAGAAAACGGATACCGGAGCCTGCATCTCATTGTGGAAGTTCCGATCTTTCTGCAGGATCAGAAAAAACTTATGAAAGTCGAGGTGCAGTTCCGGACGATAGCCATGGAATTTTGGGCTAGTCTGGAGCACCAGCTTCGTTATAAAAAAAGTCTTTCCTCGGATATCGTCGAGAAAACGACGGAGCGGCTCAGCCGCTGTGCGGATCTGAGCGCTCACCTCGATATGCAGATGCAGGAGATCAAAGATATGATTGAAAGAGAGTGATCTTTGAATAAAGTATGCAGTTATAAATATAATAATAAAGAGTTCTCGCCCACCCGGTAACGCTTTGGGAGATTTTTGTGTTTGGAGAAAGAAAATGGAAATCGATTTAAGCGAAAAAATTAAAATCCGCAGAATAACAAAGTGGGTCATCGGGGTGGCGACAGCCTGCATTGTGATCTATCTGACGATCAGACATTTAGATGTGATAGCGGCCGGTATATCATGGTTAGCAGATATCACGTTTCCTATTTTGCTCGGAATTGTCATGGCGTTGATTCTGAATGTTCCCATGCGTCCTATTGAAAAGCATCTTTATATTAAAAATGAGAAGGTAAGGCGCTCTATAGCCGTTGCCTTTTCTCTGGCGCTTGTTTTTGGCATTTTTATCGGGATTGCATTTCTTGTCATTCCGGAAATCGTAAAGGCTGTCAGGCTGGGTGCAGAGATTGTTATGTCGGGCCTTGATCGGGCGGCTTTCTGGGAGCAGTCTTTTGATTTTTCCGGATTGCCCTTCGGGGAGGAGCTGCAGCAGATCCATATAGACTGGACACAGATAAAAGATAACTTGGCAAACCGGATGTTATCCGGAAGAGAGACGCTGCTTCAGCGGGCAGCAGGAGCACTGAGTTCTGTTGCCGGCGGTTTTATGAATTTTTTTATCGGTTTGATTTTTTCTATATACGTTCTTGCAAATAAGGAAAAACTGAAGCGTCAGACAGTCCGTCTCATCCGGGTTTGGTTTTCACCGAAATTTAGTGCAGGACTGATCCATATTATTTCGGTGTGCAATCGGAGTTTTAGGAATTTTATTGCAGGACAGGCGGCGGAAGCGGTTATTCTGGGGATATTATGCATGATAGGCATGTCGATTCTGGGTCTGCCCTATGCCCCGATGATCAGCGCGTTGGTTGGTGTAACGGCTCTTATCCCCATTGTCGGAGCCTTTGTCGGCATGGCCGTCGGAGCCTTTCTCATTTTGACGGTCAGTCCCCTTCAGACACTTGTATTTATTGTGTTTTTGGTGATTTTACAACAACTTGAGGGAAATTTGATTTACCCGAAAGTGATGGGTGCCAGAATCAATCTTCCCGCCATGTGGGTATTTGCTGCGGTGGCAGTGGGCGGAAATCTGGCCGGGCCGGCCGGAATGCTGCTTGGCGTTCCGGTGGCGGCCGCTGCATACGAATTGCTGAAAGAGGCCACGGCAAAACGGGAATCTTGATCTGTCCGGATACATTGCACATTTTCTTTGAATGGGGTATACTGAACGAAAGAAAAAAGTGTGGAGGGTATACATGTCGGAGAAAACGTGTTTACAGAGGTGGAAAGACAATTTTACGGTGTTGCCGGGCAGCAGGCTGTACAGAGCGGTTTTACTTTTGACGGCCGTCTGCAGCTACGGATTTCTTGTCACACATCATACGGTGGGTATTGATGACACACCTTTTTCGCTGTATTTTGAAGAAGGGCTGAATGCCATTGTGGGCAGGTGGTTCCTCTTTTTGTTAAATAAGGTTTTTCATGTGGCGGATTTTGTACCCTTTATCATGGATTTGATCGGTGTGTTGGTCCTCATGGCGGCGGCTGTAGTGTGGGGCGCTTTACTGTATTCGATCTGTATGGACAAGGTGCCGCGGTGGGGGTATCTGTTTTTTTCCTGCATCTTTTTGTCTTGTCCGCTGCTTGCGGAAGTTTATCCCTACTATCTCCACAACGGCGTTTCGGTCGGTTATCTGTGCACGGGAGTCAGTCTGTGTTTCTTTCGGGAACTTACGCAGGAGAGGGGAAGCGGCCGGAGGGTTTTGGCGGAGGCAGCCGGCATGGCAGTTTTCCTGTTTGTGGCGCTGGGCTGTTATGAATCTTTTATGATCGTTTGGTTGTTAGGAATTTTCTTGGTGCTGCTGACGGAAAAGTATATGGATATGTCCTGCAGAATATGGAAGCTTTTGGGCATTGCCGCATTGTCAGCGGCGACGGCGATCATCCTGCGGAGCGTGATGATCGAGTGTGTCATCCGGCTCTTTGGTTTGGGGTATCTGCGGGAAGCGGCGGTGCAGCGTTCCGTGGGAGAGATTTTGGGGTGGATGTTTGACCCCGGCGCGGCGGCGGAGTTTGCTATGGCGGTAAAGCGCTTTTATGTGATGTATTTTGTTTTTGGCTATGCCTATTATCCGATCAAAATATTTGTCATTGCAGCGGCCTTTATCGTGGTATATGGGGTGTACAGCGCGGTCAGAAGGAAAAATCCTTGGATTCTTTTTATGACGGCAGGCTGTTTTATAAGCTGCTTTTTGTTAGTTCCGGTGGAGGGAAAGACAACGTTATACCGGGCGGCGCAGTTTCTTCCGGTGATATGCGGATACGGAGCGTTTTTGGCGGTTTATGCCGTGGGAAGGCTTGACGGATTGGGGCATCGGATCGGCAAAATAATGACAATTGTGTCAGCTTTTTTGCTGAGCGTGGTTTTGTGGAATCAGTGTTATGAAATGAATAAATGGTTCTATGTGGACCGGCTCAAGTATGAGTCCGCCGTAAATCTGGCGGAACAGATATCCCTGACTCTGGAAAAGGATTACGATCCGTCAAAGCCTGTGGTATTTATCGGAAATTATACGCCGCCAAAAAGCATCATAAAGGATGCCTATGTGGAATACGGGACAGAAATTTTTTTCAAAATGAAACGGTTGACAGATCCGATAGACGAGCACCTGCTTGATAAGTTTTACCGGGAATACGGGGTGTGGGTGGCGCAGACTCCGGCTCTCTCCGTATACGAATGGGGCGTGAATGCTTTCGGAACCGATGAGGAGTTAGCGCGGTTTTTTGCCATGCACGGCCTGTATGTCACGCCTAACACCAATCCGGAATACTTCGAGGAAGCTTCAGAGTATTTCTTAAACATGCCGGCTTTCCCGAAGGAGGGATCTATCGAGGACAGAGGGGAATATATTATTGTGCGGCTTGAGTAAAAAAGTACAGAAAGCGCGGTTTTTTGGCTTAAACCTGTTCTTCCCACTCCGGGGATCTTTCATAATACAGAAATAGCTCTGCGGGGATCGTGACGGTATCGGGAGAAACAGGCGTATCTATGACGGTTCCCTTCAAGGGCAGTCCGTGGGATCCAACCTCGTGGTCGGGCTTTAAGCGCATCAGTAAAAATGCAGCGCTCCCATGACTGGCTTCGGGTTTGGCCTTTAAATATTCCTTGGTATAAAACTGCAGCTGGTAATCTTTGCTGCATTCATATTCTATTCCGATATAACACATGCCCTTCGAACAGGTTTGCCGGAGCGTCTGATAAAAATCTTTTTTTATTTCCTGAAAATGTTCTTCGGGGACTTTTTTCGTATACTGCAGGTCGTTAAGTTCTTTTTTGGTATTTTCCCATACGTCGATCAGAGAAACTTTATTGATATGGCACCATACCTCCTCACCGCTGTGATCCGTAAAGCGGAGAGAGCGTTTTTTTCCGACAGTCAGAGTAACTGTTTTTTCCGTAATATGTCGTTTGGGATCCGGTCTATGGGTTATTGTGACAGGCGTCTCGGGGGAATATTTGGGAAGCCGTTTCACATTCCGGAATCTCAGCGTGGTGAGTCGTAAGTTTTCCCAATCGATTTCACGCAGCCAGTCCGGAACGATCCAGCCGGCATTTATCATAGAGAGAAATAGTTCGATCGTCCGGTAATCTTCCGTGGAAAAGTGTAAAGAGCCGCTTTCGCCGCCCTCAGTCTTAAATAATTTGTCTCCAAAGCGCAGGCAGCTGCAATGCAGATAGGCGCTGTCCGTTTCCTCCTGCATTTTTAAGGATGCCCTATGGCTGCGATTCCTTCTTTTTTCAGTAAAAAGAGGTTCCGAAAAAGGCTCAACGATATATAAAAATGCGTTGTTTTCATGATCTGAGGTCATACCGATGATATGGTATTTTTTACCTTCCCGCTCTATCGTCTTTCCGATGACAAGAAGCTGTTTCCATATTCGGTGCGCATATGTTAAATAAGAAAATTTCATGATCAGCCTCCTCCACGCCGCGAAAAATGCAAGAAAAACTTACCCAAAGTATAGCACAATAGTGAACCTCTGTCAGCATCATCAACCTTTATTTTCGCAAAAACCTGCACCAATAAAAAGGAGATTTAGAATTTACACTTATTTAGATATATGTTAGAATCATTCGATAATAGTTTTATTTTGAAAAGGCAAAATTTTATAAAGAAATATAAAGCCGAACGTTTACCTGAGAAAAGGAGGAAGAAAAATGATGTTGGGAAATAGGCGGTCCGGAAGCATGCGGCCGACAGATCCGAGGGAACGGAAAGAAAATTTGAAAAAGGGATTGAGGATTGCAAAGATCATTTTTGCGGCGGCGGTACTTCTTATCCTTGCGGGCGGATCTTTTTATTCGATTCAGGAAGAAGAGCAGGCGGTGGTGTGCACCTTTGGGGCCCCCAGAGCAGTGACGACGCCGGGACTGCATTTTAAGATTCCGCTTATCCAGTCGGTGACAAAGGTAAACACTACGATCAGGGGACTGTCCATCGGTTATAAGGATAGTGATGGGGATGGCGCAGCCGATCAGGATGCGTTGATGATCACTTCGGATTACAATTTCATCTATGTGGACTTTTATGCGGAATACAGGGTGACCGATCCGGTGAAGGCTCTCTATGCTTCCGAGGATCCGGAGCTTGTGCTGCAAAATATTGCACAGAATTGTATCAGGACGACCATCGGTTCCTACAGTGTGGACAGTGTGCTGACGACCGGAAAAAATGAGATCCAGTCGAACATTAAGCAGATGATCGTGGATAAACTGGAGGCGTATGATATCGGTATTACCCTCGTCAACATCACGATACAGGATGCTACGCCGCCCACGGCTGAAGTGGAAAATGCGTTTAAAGAGGTGGAGACGGCAAAACAGGGAAAAGAGACAGCGTTAAATAACGCGAATAAATACCGCAATGAACAGATACCGAACGCGGAGGCGGAATCGGACAAGATTCTGCAGGAGGCGGAGGCGGAGAAACAGGAACGCATCAACGAGGCGAACGGGCAGGTCGCGAGGTTTAACTCCATGTATCAGGAGTATGTGAAGTTTCCGGATGTGACAAAAAAGAGAATGTTTTACGAGGCGATGGAGGATGTTTTGCCGGATATCAAACTGATCATTCAGGGAAGCGGCGGCACAGTGAACACGATGCTGCCTCTTGAGAGTTTTGTGACGCAGAACGGCGAGGGCGGCACGAACCGGAACAGTGAACAGACCGAACAGACGGGGGAGGAGGAATAAAGATGGCTTTGGAATATTATAATTCTGATGGGATAAAGAAACCGGAAGAGGGAGAAAAGAAACGCAGATTCGGTATATTCCCGGTGATCGTGATCATCGCGGCGGTCTTTGTTCTCCTGCTAAATTCTATGGTGATCACGAAGGAGAATCAGTTCAAACTGATCAGGCAGTTCGGGCGTGTGGAGCGGGTGCAGACACAGGCGGGCTTGAGCTTTAAGATTCCCTTTGTGGAATCCGTTGATACGATTCCGAAAGAACTGTTGATCTACGATCTGCCGGCTTCGGATGTGATCACCTCTGATAAAAAGACGATGATCGTGGACAGTTATGTGCTCTGGCATGTGACAGATCCCTTAAAATTTGCCCAGACGCTGAGCGGCTCTGTGGGCAATGCGGAGGGACGCATCGACGCGATCGTCTACAATGCGACAAAAAATACGATATCAAATATGAAGCAGGATGAGGTCATCCGCAGCAGGGACGGCAAGATGACGATCACTGTAGAGCAGGCTGACAGCGAAATAAAGAACAATGATCTGGAGATATCCGGACAGGAGGAAGTGGTGGAGATCACTTCTTTGACGGAAAAGATCATGGAACAGATGGGGCATGTAGAAGGGCAGTACGGCATAGAAATTCTGGCGGTCGAAGTAAAGAAACTGGATCTGCCGGATGACAACAAACAGGCTGTCTATGCCCGCATGATTTCGGAGAGAGAAAATATCGCCGCCCAGTATACGGCGGAGGGAAAGTCGGAGGCGAAGATGATCGAGAACACCACCGACAAGGAAGTTTCGATTATGCTTTCCGATGCACAGGCAAAGGCGGAAGCTACCATAGCGGAGGGAGAGGCGGAGTATATGCGCATCCTTTCAGATGCATATTCTGACGAAGCGAAAACGGATTTTTACTCCTTTGTGAGGGCGTTGGACGCTTTGGAGAAAAGTGTGAAGGGCGACAATAAGACGGTTATTTTGTCGGAGGATTCTCCGATCGCCCAGATTTTTAACGGCCAATATTAGGCTGCTTTTGGCGTTTTGATTCATATCAATCATGGAGAGAGGCGGAAATTCACAATGAGTACAAGGGAATATAAGACAAGAGAGCTGTGGGAGAGGTTTACCCCCTATTTCAGAAAATATTACGGAACGCTGGCGCTTGATTTGTTCTGCGCCGCGCTTACGACGCTGTGCGAACTGGTGCTGCCGATGATCATGCGGTATATTACGAACGAGGGGATAAAGGATCTGGCCTCTCTGACGGTCAGCACGATCGCATCCCTCGGGGGTATCTATCTGGTGCTGCGGATCGTGGACTGTGTGGCGGCCTATTATATGGCGAACATGGGACACGTTATGGGTGCGAAGATCGAGACGGATATGCGGCGGGATGCCTACAGCCATTTACAGCAGCTCTCCAACACCTATTATAACAATACGAAGGTGGGACAGATCATGGGGCGGATCACCAATGATCTGTTTGATGTGACGGAATTTTCCCATCATTGTCCGGAAGAATTTTTTATTGCGGGGATCAAGGCGGTCATCGCATTTATCCTGCTTGCCCGGATCAACTTACTTTTGACTGTGATCGTCTTTTTGTGCATTCCGGTGATGGCGGTGGTGTGTACGACTTTTAACCTGCGGATGCGGGGAGCCTTCGGAAAACAGAGACAGCAGATCGGAGAGCTGAATGCGCGGATCGAGGACAGTCTGTTGGGACAAAAAGTGGTGAAAGCATTCACCAACGAAGAGGTGGAGAACGGGAAATTTGAGAAAGACAACGGTGCGTTTTTAAATATCAAGCGGGAAACTTACCGGTATATGGCGGCGTTTCAGACGACGGTGCGGATGTTTGACGGTCTGATGTACCTGATCGTGCTGGTGGCGGGCGGTACTTTTATGTTAAAGGGGCTGATTGAACCGGGGGATCTGGTGGCCTATATCATGTATGTGTCTACGTTGATTGCAACGATTCGCCGGATCATTGAGTTTGCCGAACAGTTTCAGCGGGGGATGACAGGCATCGAGAGATTTTTGCAGATCATGGATGCGGATATTGAGATATTTGATGAACCGGGAGCGGTGGAACTTAAAAAGCCGGCGGGCAATATCGTATTTGAGGATGTGAACTTTGAGTATCCTGACGACCATAATCAGGTCTTCAGCCATCTGAATCTTTCCATACAGGCGGGGGAGAAAGTGGCAATCGTGGGACCTTCCGGCGGCGGGAAGACGACGTTGTGCAATCTGATCCCCAGATTTTATGACGTGTCAGCCGGGCGCATCACGTTAGACGGGAGAGATATCAAGAACTTCACGCTGAAGAGTTTAAGAAAGAGCATCGGCATCGTGCAGCAGGATGTGTATCTGTTTTCGGGAACTGTGTTTGAGAACATCGCCTATGGAAAAACGGGGGCTTCCGAGGAGGAAGTGATGGAGGCGGCGAAGCGGGCCGGCGCCCATGAGTTCATTATGGAGCTGAAAGACGGGTACGAGACTTATGTGGGAGAGCGGGGCGTAAAGCTCTCCGGCGGACAGAAACAGCGCATCAGTATCGCGCGGGTGTTCCTCAAAAATCCGCCTATTATTATTCTGGATGAAGCGACTTCCGCCCTTGACAATGAGAGCGAGTTTGAGGTGGCGAAATCTCTGGCGAAGCTTTCCGAGGGCAGAACGACATTGACGATTGCCCACAGGCTCTCCACGATCCGCACTTCCGACAGGATCCTTGTGCTGACGGAGGTGGGTATCGTGGAGGAAGGAACCCACGATGAACTGATGGAGTTGAAAGGGATGTATTATCATTTTTATGAGATGGCAAACGAGTTAAAGTAGCGGTTATTGTTCCATCAGCCGTCTGTCTTTTAAGTCGTCCATATAGCGTTCCACACATTCCCATATGACAAGGTCAGGTTGGTAGGATGCCATATCCTTTGCTTGAAAAGTCTCAAAATGAACATAGTGAACCTGCCTGTAATAGGATTCTGCGATTTCGCTCAAGTCTTCGCCGAAAGAATCGCCGATGACCAGCAATGTCTGGTCATGGTACTGGGCGGGATCTGCAAACCCGGGGTTTGGCACATAATAGGCATCTGTGGGAAATTGCTCCGGAATGCCGGTAAGGAGCGCCAGATCTCCGGGGTGATCTTCCGATTCTAAGTGAAAGCAGGAACTGTCAGCGGGGATACCGTTTCCGTACACCTGTTGAAAAATTTCCTGCAGACCGACATAGGCGCCAAAGAGATTCCAGTGCGTATCCGTTTTATAATACAGAGGGACGGGATCTGATTTGGCGTTTACAAAGGTATCCCTTAAAGAAAAATAGGAAATATCAGGGCGTCCTTTCATGTAGTCTATCAGCTGTCCCTCCCGAGACTGGGGATGCAGCCGGAGAACGGTTTCCGGCATATATTCGTTGTAAAGGATTTCTTTGTTGGGGATAGATACGATATAGAGCGGCACGTCCCACTGGTTCAAAAAATAGTCCTGAGTTTCTTTCAGGTTGGATGCGATCTGTGCAAGCTCTTCCTCTGTGTAGCGGTTTGATCCGGCGTAATCCCGAAGGGGATGTTCTTCTTCTGTGTCGGCTTTATAGAAGAGCCAGCCCTCTTTTCCGGGCAGAACCTGCGCGGATTCAAAATAGGAACCGCCGGATAAAATAGTGGTGGTCTTCATGTTGAGAGTGATAAGCTGTTTTTTGAAAAAAAGCTGATCGGTGAAAGCGGTAAGGGCATCTTTCATGGACTTGTGGAACGCAATATAAATATTACTCTCTTCGGTTTCCGACGTTTGTGTTTCCTTAACGGAAGAGGGAGCCTCCTGCGCGGAGAAGCGCCTGTACCCAAGAGTTACGGAGGGCAGGATAAAGATGACGGTTAAAAAAATAAAAGCGATCAAAGTGTTGCGGCGTTTCATAGGCATCTCCAAACCTCACATTAAAAGTTAAAGTAAATAAAAGGGCTGTAAGCGTTATTGCTGATAAAGGACAGGGACAATATAAAAATAGCCGAAATTCCGATAACATATGCGCCCTGCCATATCCGGGAAGATGCGAACTTCTTTTCTAAAAAAGGAAAGACCGGCACACAACAGATAAAAGCCGCCACATAATAGACGAGGTTCTGCCGCAGATAAGGTAAAACGCTGCTGTCCATAAGTCCCGAAGCGCCGATTCCGAACATGGCTTTTAAGTAGATAAAGGCATCGCTCAGTGTCGGGGATCGGAAGATGACCCAGCCCAGCATTACGAAAAACATAGTATAAAGATGACTCCACCAAAAGCGCTTTTTGTTAAGGCCGGTGAGTTTTTCAAAAGTGAGCAGGACAAAATACAGAAGTCCCCAAGCGATAAATGTAAAACTTGCGCCGTGCCAGATACCGGTTAAAAGCCAGACGATAAAAAGGTTGCATACCAGTCTTTTTAAGGGGACTCTGCTGCCGCCCAGAGGGAAATAAACATAGTCTCTGAACCAAGTCTGCAGGGATATGTGCCATCTTCTCCAGAACTCGGAAACGGTGGCGGAAATATAAGGATAGTTGAAATTTTCTTCAAAATGAAAACCGAACATCAGGCCCAATCCGATAGCCATATCCGAATAGCCGGAAAAGTCGAAAAATATCTGTAAAGTATAGGAGACGGCGCCTAGCCATGCAGTGGCGACGGAAGCCCCATAGCGGCCGGAAAAAATCATCTTAAAAGCGTTGTCTGCGATAAGGGCCATGTTGTTGGCAAGCAGCACCTTTTTGCCAAGCCCGATACAAAACCTTGCGATACCCGCCGAGAAATCTTCAAATGTTTCGACGCGATGCTCCATCTGCGCGGCAATGGTTTCGTAGCGTACGATGGGGCCGGCGATCAGCTGCGGAAACAGGGAAATATAAAGACCCACCAGCAAGGGATTTTTCTGCGCTTTGGCCTGTCTTCGGTAGATGTCGAATACGTAGGACATCGCCTGAAAAGTAAAGAAAGAAATTCCGATAGGCAGAGCGAGAAGCGGAAGAGTAAAATTAGTGTGCAGGCGTATATTTAACTGGTTTAAAACGAAAGTACTGTATTTAAACCAACCGAGGATGCCGAGATCCATACAGACGGTTAGTATCAGCACGAGCAGGGCTGCGGTTTTTTTGGAACATAAGGACGGTGCGTGGAGCCTGTCGTCCGCGGATTTCAGCAGATGATCGATCAAAATACCGGACAGATAACTGAGAAGGATGACAAGAAGCATGAGAAAAACATATTCCGGCTCCCCCCATGCATAGAAAAACAGACTGGCAAGGAACAACAGAATATTTTTTAATGGTTTTGCGTTGCGGGGCAGAACATAATAGAGAAGCAGCACTGCCGGAAGAAATACGAACAAAAAAATTTCACTTGGGAAAAGCATCTTAAAACATCCTTTTATCGTGGGATAATATAGCTTTTTCAGTATAGCGGGTGAAGAGTTAGTTGTCAAATATTACAGGATAAAAAGCGGGTTATCATAAAATTAAGTAAAGGGATTGTGCATATTAGGAAGGATCGATATGGAACAGAAAAGAGCGGACAGAAAAGAAGTGCTGCGGATGCTGGTCACATTGTCGATACCGACGCTGTTGGAAGAGGTGCTGCGTACTTTACTGCAGTATGTGGACACGGCGATGGTGGGAAGGCTTGGAGAACAGGCGACGGCGGCGGTCAGTGTGACGACGACGATCACTTGGCTGATCAACAGCATTTCCGGCGCGGCAGGTGTGGCAGTGTTGGCGATGATTTCCAGAGCGGTGGGCTGCAGCAATGAAAAACAGATCAGAAAGATATCGGAACAGGCGCTTTTGCTGACGGTTTTTTTCGGTGTGCTGACAGGCGGCGTTTCCATACTGTTGAGTCCCTATATCCCGGTGTGGATGGGGGCGGAGGAAGCGATACAAAGAGAAGCTTCCGTCTACTTTATGATTATCAGCCTGCCTATGGTTTTCAGGAGCGCAGGCATTATTCTGGGGGCGGCCATCCGGGGCACAAAGGATACAAAGACGCCGATGCTCATCAGCATCGGAAGCAATCTTTTAAATGCGGTGTTGAACTATCTGCTGATTTATACGGCCGGGTTGAGGGTGACCGGGGCGGCGGCAGCTTCTGCGGCATCATATACCGTGTCCGGTTTGCTTATGTTCATCGCGTACAGAAAAAATAAGAAGCTGCACTGGAGGTGGAAGAGTTTTCGCGCAGACGGACAATTACTAAAAGAATGCGTGGATATCGGTGTACCGGTATTGGGGACGAACATGGCTTCCTGTCTGGGATATGTGGTGTTTGCAGGACTGGTTTCCGGAATGGGGACGGCAGTCTTTGCGGCCCACTCCATAGCCGTTACGGCGGAGACGATCTTTTATGTCCCCGGATACGGACTGCGGACGGCGACTTCCACGCTGGTGGGGATTTCTCTCGGAGAGAACAACAGGGAAAAACTGGAGATGGTCAGTAAGTTAAGTATTGCGCTGACAGTCGGAATGATGTTTCTTTCCGGCGTGATTCTCTACTTTGTATCTTATCCGCTGATGAGCCTGTTTACTCCGGTTTGGGAGGTGGCGTCGCTGGGAGCTGCAATGCTTCGGCTGGTGGCGTTTTCGGAGCCGTTTTTCGGACTGATGATCGTTCTTGAGGGAATTTATTACGGCATGGGACGCACCCGCTACGCATTTTTTGCGGAGACGGGAAGCATGTGGGGGATCCGGATCCTGTTTACATTTCTCTGTGTGACGGTGTGGAAGCTTGATCTGCAGGCGGTCTGGTACTGTATGATCGCAGATAATATCTGCAAGGCGCTTTTGTTCATGCTGCCGGCGAAGAAATATGTGTTTGGGGAAATGAAAGAGAAAAAATAGCGGAATTGTATACCTTTTTCTTAGCGGGAAATACTTCTGGATAAAAGTAAACCTGAAAAGGAAGTGAGAGAAGGGTATGTATCAAAAAGGCGATTATGTGGTATACGGAACAAAGGGTGTCTGTCTGGTTGAGGATGTGATGGAAATAAACTGGGGAGCAGACTGCATTTCCTCCGGAAAACTCTGTTATAAGCTGGTGCCCCGGTTTGTGAAAGGATCTACGATCTATGCGCCGGTGGAAAATGAAAAGACGGTGATTCGCTCCGTGATGTCCGGGGAGGAGGCGGAAGCTGTATTAGAGGAAGCGGGACAACTGGAGACCCTTAGGGTGAAAGATGAAAAAGAGAGGGAAAACAGTTACCGCAGCGCGCTTTTAAGCGGCAGCAGCGTGGAGTGGTCGAGAGTTGTAAAGACATTGTATCTGCGCAAGAGAGAGAGACAGAAAACCGGAAAGGGCATGACCTGCATCGATGAGAGATATCTGCATATTGCAGAAAGCATTTTGTTTGGAGAAATGTCCCTGCCCCTGCAGATGAGTGTGAAAGAAGTGGAGAAGAGGTACTTTCAGGTAGTAAATGAAGGGGAGGACAAGTAAAGGGAGAAAGTTTAGAAATCTTTTATAGATGTGTCCATTTATTCACGATTCTATTATTGCTTTATTTTTGTAAATCGGCTAGAATTTATAGAGATTAAAAGGCAGTTTGCCGTACAGGAAGCCCTCAAGGGTGTGCGCAGCCATTATGGCCGAAGCGCGGAAGGAGAAAAATGGACCAACCATATCAGAACAATAATAACGAATATAACAACGGTTACAATAACGGCGGTTATAACAACAATGGAAATAATAACGGCGGGAACAACGGAAACCATGATCCGGGAGCACCGGGGCCGGGGAAGGGCAATGACCCGAAAAGGCAGAATATTCTTCTGTTAGTGGCAGCCGCAGTCATCACGATGGTCTTTATCAGTATGTTGATGAAAGGGGTGCGGGGCGGAACCGTGGAGGTGAGCTACAGCGAATTCATCAAGATGGTGGAAGACGGTAAAGTGGCTTCCGTTGATTTTGTTTCCGACAGGCTGGAATTTTCACTTAAAACGGATGAAAAATCCGGCAAAACAGATGAAAAGCAGGGAAATACATCAGAAACGCCTGTGATAAAGCCGCAGGAAGGGCTGTATAATATGTGGGGGGTTCCGACCCAGAATTATTATACGATCCGGGTGCAGGACGATGAATTGACAAAACGGCTTCTGGAAAACGGAGTAAATATTCATGGGCAGACTACCACTTTGATGGATTCTGTCGTTGGATTTATCGTCGGAATGGTGCTGCCGGTGGCTCTGATGTGGCTGTTACTCAGTTTCCTGTTCCGGAAGATGAGTAAGAGCAGCGGATTCATGGGCATGGGAATGAGCAAGAGCACGGCTAAAGTATATGTCCAGAAAGAGACCGGTGTGACTTTCAGGGATGTGGCCGGCGAGGACGAGGCGAAAGAGTCTCTTGTGGAAGTCGTAGATTTTCTGCATAATCCCGGCAAGTACTCTCAGGTGGGAGCGAAGCTGCCTAAGGGAGCATTGCTTGTGGGCCCTCCCGGTACAGGCAAGACGCTGCTTGCAAGAGCTGTGGCCGGAGAAGCGAAAGTACCGTTTTTCTCTCTTGCAGGTTCTGACTTTATAGAACTGTATGTGGGTCTTGGCGCTTCGAGGGTGAGAGATCTGTTTAAGGAAGCGGAGAAAAATGCGCCTTGTATTGTGTTCATCGATGAGATCGATGCTATCGGGCGAAGCAGGGATTCCAAATACGGCGGCGGCAACGAGGAGAGAGAGCAGACTCTAAACCAGCTGTTAGCCGAGATGGATGGATTTGACGGCAAGAGCGGCATCATCATTCTGGCGGCTACAAACAGGCCTGAGATTTTGGATAAGGCGCTGCTTCGTCCGGGCCGTTTTGACAGACGTATCATTGTGGATAAGCCGGATCTGAAAGGCCGTGTGGAGATTTTGAAAGTACATGCGAAAGATGTGCTGATGGACGACTCCGTGGATCTGAAGGAAATAGCGTTAGCGACCAGCGGAGCGGTAGGTTCCGATCTCGCAAATATGATCAACGAGGCGGCAATCAACGCCGTGAAAATGGGAAGAAACTGCGTATGCCAGAAAGATTTGTTTGACGCAGTGGAGCAGGTGTTAGTAGGAAAAGAGAAGAAAGACCGCATTATGAGCAAGGAAGAGCGGCGCATCGTATCCTACCATGAGACAGGGCACGCTCTTGTGGCCGCCCTTCAGAAAAATTCCGAACCGGTGCAGAAGATCACTATTGTACCGAGAACGATGGGCGCTTTGGGTTATGTGATGCAGGTGCCGGAGGAAGAGAAATTTTTAAATACCGAGGCGGAACTGCGGGATATGCTGGTGGGGCTTTTGGCGGGCCGCGCGGCGGAGGAGATCGTGTTCGACACGGTGACTACAGGCGCATCAAATGACATCGAAAAAGCGACAAACATTGCCCGTTCTATGGTGACCCAATACGGCATGAGCAAGAAGTTCGGGCTGATGGGGTTAGAGTCCGTGGAAAGCAGATATCTGGACGGCAGAACCGTAATGAACTGCAGCGACAATACGGCGGCGGACGTGGATACGGAAGTGATGAAGCTGTTGAAAGACAGTTATAAAGAAGCGAAGAAACTTTTGAAGGAAAACAGAAAACTTTTGGATAAGTTGGCAGAATTCCTGATTGAAAAAGAAACCATCACCGGCAAGGAGTTTATGAAGATCTACCGGAAGGAAAAGGGACTGCCGGAGCCGGAGGAAAAGGAAGAGAAGCCGGAAGACAATAGGCCGAAAGAAAATCCCGGCAGACCGAACAACGGAAACTTTAACATACCCGGAAATTATGGGCACCCGCCGATTCCTCCGGTGGGAGGATTCAGACAGGGGCCGCCGCAGGGAGGCCCGGGAATGCCGCCTCAAGGGGGACCGGGAATGCCGCCGCAGGGAGGCCCGGGGAGGCCCGGCAGGAATCCCTATCAGAACGGGATGCCGGTAAATCCGCAGGGGAACCCGGGAATGCCGCCGCAGGGAAATCCGGGAATGCCCGGCAGGAACCCTTATCAGAACGGTGAAGGATTTCAGGGAGCAGACAATACGGGCAACAGCAGGAAAGAAGCATGGGACGCTCAATACCGACAAAATCATTGGTCAAACCAACCGGTAAATCAGCCGCCTGCACCGCAGGGGAATCCCGGCGGTAGCGGAGCGTTTTCTGGCGTACCTCAGAACGTGGTGGAGGAGACGGAGAGAACGGACTTTGTGCCTTATGAAAAAATTGAGATAAGGGAAGAAACACCAGAGACGAATGACGCACCCGAACCGCATATAGTAGATAGTGAGCAGGATGCCGGTATTGTACTGGAAGCTGCTGAAGAAGTGATCAGGCTGGAGGGAAGAGAGGAAGAACAGGAGATAAAAGAAGAAAACGCTGACGATATAAAAATGGAATAGGTTATTGCGAAACTCATTGATTCTGTCGTTTTGCCGTGCAAAATATACGATCAAGGCGCAGGCACGTTTTCACTGCGGCTCGACCGCAGCGGACACGTAAGGCGCCAAAATACGGCGCCTAAGTGCCGGCGGTCTCACAGCGCCTGCTTGTTGATGCGTAAATTTTGCACGGCGATACGTGTAGAAAGCGGAGTTTCGCAAAGGCCTATAAAAAATAAAAGGTGGCAGGGAGAGAGATTTCTCTTCCCGCCACTTTTTTATAAGCATAAAGTGCTTTTAAAATTTCGATTGGCCTTCATCCGCTTCCCATTGTTATTTTACCTGTCATAGCATATAATGGGAGATATCAGGAGTGAGGAAGGGTATGTTTGACATAGAGGAAGAATTAAAAAAACTGCCGGCGAAGTCCGGCGTATATATCATGTACGATGATGCGGATACGATCCTGTATGTGGGTAAAGCGGTGAATCTGCATAACAGGGTGCGTTCTTATTTTCGAAAGATCCACGGCAGAGGGCCGCAGATCGAAAAGATGGTGGAACAGATCGCGCGTTTTGAGTATATCGTGACGGACTCTGAACTGGAAGCTTTGGTCTTGGAGAATAATCTGATCAAAGAAAACATCCCGAAGTACAACACGCTGTTAAAAGACGATAAAACCTATCCTTTTATCAAAGTGACGGTGGGGGAGGATTTTTCGCGTGTGATGCTTTCGAGAGAGATGAAAAAGGATAAGTCTCGGTATTTCGGACCCTACACCAGCGCCGCGGCAGTGAAGGATACGATTGAACTGCTCAATAAGCTGTTTAAACTGCGGACCTGCAACCGGGTGCTGCCCCGGGATATCGGTCAGGAGCGGCCCTGTTTGAACCACCATATCGGCCAGTGTCTTGCGCCTTGTCAGGGTTATATCGGCAGGGAAGAGTATCGGAAACGGGTGGAACAGGCTCTGGATTTCCTCGGCGGAAATTATAACATGATATTAAAGGATCTGGAGAAAAAAATGCAGGCTGCTTCGGAAGAGCTGAATTTTGAAGAGGCGATCCGTTACCGCGATTTGCTTGAGAGCGTAAAAAGCATTGCCCAAAAGCAGAAGATCACCCACAGTGACGGCGAGGACAAAGACATCATTGCGATGGCGCAGGATGAGCAGGATGCGGTGGTGCAAGTGTTTTTTGTCAGGGGCGGCAAGTTGATCGGACGGGAACACTATTATATGACAAATGTGTCAGGTGTTCTGCGGCGGGATATCCTGCAGCAGTTTATTCAGCAGTTTTATGGAGGGACACCCTTTTTGCCGAGAGAGTTGATGCTGCAGGAGGCCGTGGAAGATATGGAGGTGTTGGAGCAGTGGCTTTCCGGCAGACGAGGCAGCAGAGTCTATCTTCGCGTACCGAGAAAGGGAACGAAAGAAAAGTTGGTGGAACTGGCGGCTGAGAATGCGGCGCTGGTTCTGTCAAAGGATAAAGAAAAGATGAAGAGGGAGGAAGGCCGTACCATCGGAGCAGTGAAGGAGATCGCAGCGATTTTGCATATGGACCATATCGGCAGGATGGAGGCTTTTGATATTTCCAATATCAGTGGGTTTGAAAACGTTGGTTCTATGGTGGTCTATGAGAAGGGGAAACCAAAGCGCAGCGATTATCGGAAATTCAAAATCAGAACCGTCAGCGGACCTGACGATTACGCCTGCATGAAAGAAGTGCTGACAAGGCGTTTTGTACATGGCATGGAAGAGAGGGAAGAACTCTCCTCAAAAAAGATGGGGACGGAGTACGGTTCCTTTACAAAGTTTCCCGATCTTTTGCTGATGGACGGCGGGAAAGGACAGGTCAATATCGCGCTGGAAGTGTTGAGAGAACTTGGGATCGACATCCCGGTCTGCGGTATGGTGAAAGACGATAACCACCGGACCAGAGGACTTTACTTTCAGAATAAAGAACTTCCCATCGACAGGCATTCCGAAGGGTTCAAGCTGATCACAAGGATTCAGGATGAAGCCCACCGTTTTGCCATAGAGTATCACCGTTCCCTGCGGAGCAAGACGCAGGTGAAATCAGTGTTGGAGGATATTCCCGGTGTGGGGGAGGCTCGCCGCAAAGCTCTGATGCGCCATTTTAAATCGATGGAAGAGATGAAAAACGCGACCGTAGAGCAGTTTTCAGCAATTCCCGAGATACCCGAAAATATTGCGAGAGGGATCTATGCCTTTTTTCATGAGGCGGACTTAGGAAATGATACGACGGATCTTTGAGAGTGTTCTTTTTTTCCCGGAACACGTTCTGATTTATCTGTTATTTTTTATCGGACTGTGATATAATAGCCGCAGAAGAAAAACAGACGAACAACCACATATATGAGAAGGAGAAAGGGATTATGGCAAGTATTCGGCTGACGAAAGTAATTGAGAAGATGAAGCTGGAAAATCTGACACCGGAGGTCGATATCGCGAACGTGAAGATCACGCAGCCGGATATCAACAGACCGGCGCTGCAGCTGACCGGCTATCTGGAGCATTTTGCGACCACCAGACTGCAGGTGATGGGATTTGTGGAATACAGTTATATGATGAGTATGAGCGAGGAAAAGCGCAGGGAGATTTATGACGGGCTCATCAGAGAAGACTGTCCCGGCTTTGTGTTCTGCAGGGAGCTGGTGCCGGATGACATCTTTTTGGAGGTCGCCACAAAAAAAGGCGTTCCCGTGCTGAATACGAAGAAAGCAACCTCTGCGTTTATGGCGGAGATCATTCGCTGGCTGAATGTAAAACTTGCGCCCTGCATTTCCGTGCACGGGGTGCTGGTGGATGTGTACGGCGAGGGCGTGCTGATTACCGGCGAGAGCGGCATCGGTAAATCCGAGGCGGCGCTCGAACTGATCAAGCGCGGACACCGCCTTGTGACGGACGATGTGGTGGAACTGCGCAAAGTCAGCGAGGAGACGCTGATCGGTTCTGCGCCGGATATCACAAAACACTTTATAGAGCTGCGCGGCATCGGTATCGTGGATGTGAAGACGCTGTTCGGTGTATCCTGCGTCAGAGAGACACAGAATATCGATCTTGTGATCAAGCTTGAGGACTGGGATAAGGACAAAGAATATGACAGACTCGGGCTTCAGGAGGAATATACGGAGTATCTGGGGAATAAGATAGTATGTCATAATATCCCGATCAGACCGGGACGTAATCTGGCGATCATCTGCGAGGCGGCGGCCGTGAACCACCGTCAGAAAAAGATGGGCTACAATGCGGCGCAGGAACTTTATAACCGGGTACAGCGTAATCTGGCCCAGAAGAGGGAAGACAATTAGGGGAGTTACAACAAGAGGCATTAAAAAGAGAAGGGGACAAAAGAATGGGAAAATACATTTTTGGGGTAGACGTGGGCGGAACATCCGTAAAAATGGGGCTTTTTGATATGGCCGGCATGGTGATCGACAAATGGGAGATCCCCACGAGAACGGAGAACGGCGGCGAGCTGATCCTGCCGGATATCGCGGACAGCATCAATCAGAAAATAACAAAAGAACAGTATTTGAAGGAAGACATTATAGGGTTAGGCATGGCGGTGCCCGGGCCGGTAAATGCGGCGGGCGTTGTCAATAAGGCTGTAAATCTGGGCTGGGGCGTGACCCCCGTGAAGGAAACTATGGAAAGGCTCTGCGGTATCCCTGCGGTGGTTGGAAATGACGCCAACGTGGCGGCGCTCGGTGAGATGTGGAAAGGCGGCGGTCAGGGCTATGATTCTTTGATACTTGTGACGCTTGGCACAGGCATAGGCGGCGGCGTGATCGTGGACGGACGACTGGTGACGGGCGTAAACGGCGCAGGCGGAGAGATCGGCCATATGCATGTGGTGGACGGCGAGGAGGAAGCCTGCAACTGCGGCTGCAAAGGATGTCTGGAACAGTATGGTTCAGCCACCGGCATTGTGCGGTTGGCGAAACGCTATTTTGGGAAGTCAGATAGGCCGAGCCCGCTGCGGAACGCGGATATCACGGCGAAAGCGGTATTTGACGCTGTGGCGGGAGGCGATGAAGCGGCAAAGGAAATTGCCGGTGAGTTCGGCGAGATACTGGGCAAGGGGCTTGCCATGATTGCCAGCGTGTTAAATCCGGCGGCTTTTGTGGTCGGCGGCGGCGTGTCGAAGGCCGGCGAGGTTTTGTTCGATTACATTCGTCCCTCCTTTGAAAAATATGTGTTCCCGGGGGCAAAGGATGCCAAGCTTGTGTTGGCAACGCTTGGAAACGACGCGGGAATCTACGGGGCGGCGAAATTAGTGCTGGATATGGAATAAAAGCGTACATAAAAGACAATGGGCCGAGGACCGAACAGGAGGGATCAATTTGAGAGATGAGATCATAGCGGAGATAGAGCAGATCCTGCCGGCAGAGCAGATTCTCAGACGGGAACCTATGAGCAGGCATACGACGTTCCGCGCAGGCGGCCCGGCGGAGTTGTTTCTGGAGATAAAAAGCGCGTCGGAACTTCAAAAGCTGCTTACATTTTTTTATGAAAGCGGTACAAAATATTTTGTGGTGGGAAACGGGAGCAATCTGTTAGTTGACGACAGCGGTTACGACGGGGCGATCATTCACATCGCCGGTGGATTTTGCGGAATCCGTGTGGCAGAGGAGAAGATAACAGCCGAGGCCGGAACGCTGCTTGGGCGGGCGGCATCCGCTGCGCTGGAGCATTCCCTCACAGGGCTTGAGTTCGCTTTCGGTATTCCGGGGTCTGTGGGCGGCGGCGCCGTGATGAATGCCGGAGCTTACGACGGAGAAATGAGCGGTGTGGTAAGCTTGGTGAAGGGATTTGCGGCAAACGGAAAAGAAGTGGTTTTTGAGAATAAAGATCTGGAGTTCGGCTACAGGAACAGTATTTTAAAGCGGGAAAAGATCGTGGTGACGGAAGTAGAGTTTAAACTTTCCGGCGGCATGAGAAAAGAGATATCAGCGAAGATGGCTGATTTTACGGAAAGAAGGCGGACAAAACAGCCGCTTGAATATCCCAGCGCGGGAAGTGCGTTCAAGAGACCGGAAGGGCATTTTGCAGGTAAGCTGATCATGGATGCCGGACTGAGAGGCCTGCGGGTAGGCGGAGCGCAGGTGTCGGAAAAGCACTGCGGCTTTATTATCAACAGGGGCGGTGCGACTGCGGCCGATATCAGGCAGCTTATGGAAAAAGTGCAGGAAACGGTGAAAGAACGGTTTGATGTTGACTTGGAGCCGGAAATCGTTTATTTGAAATAAAGAGAGCCAAACGAAACATAAGAGGAGAGCGGCATGAGATTTGTAGTGGTGACAGGCATGAGCGGCGGCGGCAAAAGCACGGCGCTGAAAATGTTGGAGGACGCAGGATTTTACTGTGTGGATAACCTGCCGGTCTCCCTTGTGGGCATGTTTGTGGAGATGATATCTTCTCCTGCCTCTGAAGCTTCCAAAGTCGCGTTAGGATTGGACGTGCGCAGCGGCCAGTCGTTCTGCAAAGCGGAGGAGATACTGGACAGGCTGAGAGAAAACGGCTTCGTGTACGAGGTGCTGTTTTTGGATGCAAGTGAAAGGGTGCTTCTAAAGCGGTATAAGGAGACGAGGAGAAGACACCCGCTGTCTTTATCCGGAGAGAGGATCGAGACGGGTATCCGCAGGGAGAAAGAGATTCTGCGCAGGACAAGGGAAAAAGCGGAATATGTGATCGACACATCCAATCTGCTGACAAGAGAATTGAAAGAGGAACTGGAACGTATTTTTATACGAAACGAGGAATACAACAGCCTGATGGTAAATATTGTGTCTTTCGGTTTCAAGTACGGTATTCCGGCGGATGCGGATCTGGTGTTTGACGTAAGGTTTCTGCCGAATCCTTTTTACATTGAGGAGTTGAAGCACCATACAGGAAATGAGAAGGACGTGCAGGATTTTGTCATGAGTTATCCTGAAAGTCATGCGTTTTTGGAGAAGCTCACGGAAATGTTACAGTTCCTGATCCCGAATTATATCAGAGAAGGAAAATATCAGCTTGTCATCGGGATCGGCTGTACAGGCGGGAGACACCGCAGCGTGACGTTAGCCAATATGCTTTACAGACAGATGAAAGATAAAGGAAATTACGGATTAAAATTAAGTCACCGGGATGTGGATATACAGCGAAATAATTAAAAAGGACGGATGAGAGTTGTCATTTTCAAGAGAAGTCAAAGAAGAGCTCTTGAAACAGTCAGGTCCTGCGGAACATTGCATTTATGCGGAACTGGCGGCATTAGCGCTCTTCGGAGAGAGAGGACGGGCAAAGGCGCAGGGAGCGGGGATTTTGCCGGAAAATGGTCAAGTAAAGGTATTTTTGAACGCGGAGAATGATTTTGTAAAACAAAAAGCCTTTACATTGTGCAGAAAAAATATTACTATAAAGGTTGATATAGAAAACGGGAGTCTGATGATCCCGGCAGAATTGATGCGCGAGAGTCTGAGGCCTGACTTAAACGGAACACTTAAAAGGTCTTGCTGCAGGAGGGCTTTTTTGAGAGGGGCGTATCTCAGTATAGGTTCCATGAGCAATCCGGGAAAGAGCTATCATCTGGAATTTGACTGTGTGATAGAGGAGCAGGCGAAGCTTTTGCAGCAGATGATCGCGGATTTTGACATTCCCGCTAAGATTGCCAGACGAAAAAAATATTATGTGGTCTATGTGAAAGAGGGTTCCGCCATCTGCGATATGCTGAACATTATGGGGGCTCATGTGTCGTTGATGGATTTTGAGAATTATAGGATCGTGAAAGAAGTCCGCAATTCAGTCAACAGAAAAGTAAACTGCGAGACTGCCAACATTACAAAGACAGTGAATGCGGCGGCGGCACAGGTGCGGGACATCGAGTTGATCCAGAAGACCTGTGGTTTCGGGGAACTGTCTGAGACGCTGCGGGAGATCGCGGAGCTGAGGCTGGAATATCAGGAAGCAACACTGCAGGAGTTGGGGGATTTGTTGACACCTCCGGTAGGGAAGTCCGGAGTGAATCATAGATTGAGAAAGTTAAGTCTGATCGCGGAAAGTATCAGACAGCAGTAGTGAGAGGAGAAAAGTTATGTTGGAAAAGTCTATGAAGATTCAATTAAAAAACGGGCTTGAAGCCCGGCCCGTCGCGGTTCTTGTACAGGTGGCGAGCCAGCATGAGAGTTCGATCTATATTGAATCGGCGGGAAAGAAAGTGAATGCGAAGAGTATCATGGGTATGATGAGTCTTGGACTAAACAGCGGTGAGGAAGTCTATGTGACGGCGGACGGAGCGGACGAAGAAAAAGCAATTACCAGTATCGAGGAGTTTTTAAGCGGAAAAGAGTAATATGAGGCTCGTGATTTGAAAAGGCTTTATAGGGGAAAAATAACCGAATATCTTCGGTTATCAAATAAAATTAAAATAATGAATGGAGGTACGAAATATGCCATTAGTAACAACAAAGGAAATGTTTGAGAAAGCCTACAAGGGCGGTTACGCTATCGGTGCTTTCAATGTAAACAACATGGAGATCGTTCAGGGTATCACAGAAGCCTGTGCTGAAGAGAAAGCTCCGGTTATCCTGCAGGTTTCCAAAGGAGCCCGCGCTTATGCAAACCATAATTATCTGGTGAAGCTGGTTGAGGCTGCTATTGCATGCAATCCTGATCTGCCTATCGCTCTGCACTTAGATCACGGCCCGGATTTCGAGACATGTAAGTCTTGTATCGACGGCGGCTTTACTTCCGTTATGATCGACGCTTCTTCCAAACCTTTTGAGGAGAATATCGAGATCACAAAGAGAGTAGTAGAATATGCACATGAGCACGGCGTAGTAGTAGAGGCTGAGCTTGGTACACTGGCAGGCGTGGAAGATGATGTAAAAGTATCCGCAGAGGATTCCTCTTACACACGTCCCGAAGAAGTGGCTGAATTTGTGGAGAAGACAGGCTGTGATTCCCTTGCTATCGCGATCGGCACAAGCCACGGCGCATACAAGTTCAAACCCGGCACAAATCCGCAGCTTCGTTTCGACGTTCTGCATGAATGTGAGAAGATGATTCCCGGGTTCCCTATCGTGCTTCATGGTTCTTCTTCTGTTCCTCAGAATTATGTTGAGATGATCAACAAATTCGGCGGAGCAATGCCCGGTGCTATCGGCGTTCCCGAGGATCAGCTTCGTGAAGCGGCACGTTCCGCAGTATGTAAGATCAACATTGACTCCGATCTGCGTCTTGCGATGACAGGTACGATCCGTCAGTTCTTCGCAGAGCATCCGGACAAGTTTGATCCCCGTGAGTACCTGAAACCCGCTCGCGCTAACATCAAAGAAATGGTTCGCCACAAACTGGTTAACGTTCTGGGATGTAACGGGAAAGCTTAATAGAAGTAAAGGCATAAAGATATATATAAATATAAAAGCGGTCATCAGACCGCTTTTTATATTTATACCGCGTACTATATCCGGCGGCACTGTTCTTTCTGAATATCTTCAAAGGCGGAGTACATCGGTTCCTCCTTAGAGCCGTGAAAGGTACGGCGTATGTAATTGTTTGTGATCTTCCATACGGTACCGGAGAGCGCCAGAACGCCGATCAGGTTGGGAATCATCATGAGACCGTTGAAGGTGTCGGAAAGATCCCAAGCGAGACCGAGGCTTGCGGTACAGCCGAAGTAAGTCATAATGACAAACAGTATTTTGTAGATCACGGTGGTTTTGACGCCAAATAAGAACTCGAAAGCTTTTGCGCCGTAGTGGCTCCAACCGAGCACTGTGGAGTAGGCAAACAACAGAATCGCGATCGCGATAAACTTCGGACCGATGGAGCCGAAGACCCCGGCGAAAGCCTGCCCTACGAGTCCGGATCCCTCGATGTCCGTCAGCATCTGCCCCGTTTCCAAATCTACAAGACCGGAGGAGAGGATGCAGAAAGCGGTCAGAGTACAAACGACAATAGTATCTGCAAATACTTCAAAAATGCTCCACATTCCCTGGCGAACCGGCTCCTTTATATTGGAACTGGAATGCACCATGACAGAGGAACCGAGGCCGGCTTCGTTGGAGAAAGCCCCTCGCTTAAAGCCCCACGTGATAGCGCGGCTCACGCCGTAACCGATTACGCCGCCGCCGGCCGCTTTCACGGCAAAAGCGCCTTTGAAGATGGCCGCAAACACTGCGCCGAATTGATCGATATTACTCACACAGATGATGAGCGCTCCTATTATATAGAGGATAGCCATAAATGGAACCAATTTTTCCGTGACGGCGGCAACCCTCTTGATACCGCCTAATATGACAAAGGCCGAAATAATGACGATAGCGATGCCGGTGGCTTTTGTCGGGATGCCAAAGGCGGATTTCATATTTCCGGCGATGGAATTTACCTGACTCATATTGCCGATACCGAAACTTGCCAACAGGCAGAAACTGCTGAACAGTACGGCCAGAATCAGACCGATTTGACGGCAGCCCTTTTTGGAACCGAGGCCATCCCGCAGATAGTACATTGCGCCGCCGGACCACTCACCCCTCGCATTTTTGCGGCGGTAGTAAATGCCGAGCACATTTTCGGAATAGTTTGTCATCATGCCGAAAATAGCCATGACCCACATCCAGAAGATCGCGCCCGGGCCGCCGGAGATGATGGCGGTAGCGATACCGACGATATTGCCGGTGCCGATGGTTGCGGCGAGAGCGGTACAAAGGCTCTGAAACTGGGAAATGGATTTGTCTTCCTTGTCCGTATGCGCCGTGACATGTCTGTCAGCAAAGATGGCGCCGATCGTATTTTTGAGCCAGTGCCGGATATGGGTAAATTGGAAGCCTTTGTTGATGATCGTCATCAGGATGCCGGTGGCGAGTAAAAGACCGATTCCGAATGTCCCCCAGACAAAACCGTTGACAGCGCCGTTGATATTTGTGACTGCCTCGACAACAGGAGCCAGAGCCCTGCTTAAATTATCGAGTGTTTTTTCCATAGATAAATCCCCCCATCTTATAACAGAAAGCACTTCGGATCCATATTTTTACAAATAAATAACAAGTATGAGTTTAGCAGTAATATAGGGAAAAAGCAAGCTTTTTGCACGAAGTTAAGGCATTATATGAGTGGCGGCGGGAAAATATGTCCTAAAAAGGGAGGATGCCAAGTAAGGTTTCCCTTACTTGGCATTTATTATGAAAAAGTTATTTAAATTATTACGATAAGGTCTTTGTCAAAAACGGATTCAGGAATTTCTTTAAGTTCCTGTTGTTATCTTATGTACTTAGTATAGACTCTAGATTTGTCTAAAAAATGATTTTGAAATTAAGTTTCTTTGAATGAAATATGAACAATTTGTAAACGCCGGGAAAGACGTGTGGTCTGCTTCCCGGCGTTTGCGGATGAAATTAAATTTATGGGGATCAGCCGACTAAGATCCATTCGCCGATCCATTCGCCGGTGGAATAATTGTATAGCCGACGGTATGTCTTTCCGTTTTCTTGTTTATAAATCCATCCGGTGACAGGCTGACGGGGTTCTATGGTTTCCCCTTCAGTCACCTTTGTCATGGGAGGGATATCGGCCGCCTGTGTCTTCATAACGGAAGCGGGACAAAAAAGCATTGTGAGGCCGCAAAACAAGCCAAATAATTTTATTACATTTCTTTTAATCATCTTTAGTCTCTCCTTTTTGATAAATAGGAATATGAGGATCATAGTATTCAAGGGAATCCACTGTATGAAGAAATTGCCCTTGATAATAAACTTCATACAAATCGCCGTCCTGAACAAAATAAGAGTTGTGTTTGTCAAATCGGATGTAGTCTCCGCTTTCAGGCATTTCATAGGGTTCCATCGTAAAACATGTGAGGCACCATAAAAGCAATAAGGTTGCCGATAATGCTAATATTCCCTTTCCCCGTCCGGCTGCTTTGAATTCCGTGATCAGACGGAGCCGCAGCAGCAGATTTGACTCCCCTCCGGTATTGAAGGAGAGTGCAAAAGGAAAGGAGTCATTATGTATCTTTTTTGCGGTGTCCGCAAGACATTGCATATATGTGCTCTTTTCGTCGGCAGAGAAAGATTCTGTCATTTGTCTGTCGTTTCCAAGCTCGATCAACTCGAAGATTTTGCCTCTCAAAAGGTAAAAAAGAGGATTCCACCAATAGATCGAACAAAGGATATCTGCAGCAAATTTAATGAGCGTATCATGTCGAATACAGTGCAGCAGTTCGTGCTCCAGTATCATACGGTATTCGGCCTTGCCAAACCGGTACTCCGGCAGAAGTATAACAGGATTTTTAAATCCTGTGGCCAGCGGACTGATTTCTAAATTAGTCTTGACAACTTTTATGTTTCTTGCCGACGGATATTTTTCATAGAGAGAATGCAAAACTTCAAGGACAGCGCTATCCTGACACTCGGGCAGTCGACGGATGGTTTTCGTCAGCCGAGAATATATAAAAAATTTTTTTGCAATCAGAATAAACGCTGTTGCCATCCACAAAAAAAGTAAGAGCGCAGAAATTTTTACCGAAAAGCCTCCTATCGTAACGGGATATTTCATCACATCCCGTATGGAAGGAAGAACTTCAGTGACGAGTATTGTTATGGAAAAAGGAAACTCAACCGGAATAAGAGCGCGTATCATAACGGCAATACAGCATATGGCCAGCAATCTGCCGCTCAAATTTTTCAAAAGAGACTCCAGATTTAACAGAGGCAGCAAAAAAATCAGAAAAATAGAGAGCGACAAATTGATCGTAATAATCGTCATGACAGAGATTCTCAAGGGAAATCATCCTTTCCTATTTCTTTTGTATTCCTGCATAAAGATTTCTAATTCCTGCATAAGTTCGTCGTTTTTTTTCGGGCTGCTGACATGCACCAGCGCGCTGAGTAAAGAAGCGGCATCTGTTTTTTGAGTCAATCGGCTCAGCTCGCTTTCCAGATAATCTTGTCTGCTAATATCAGCAAGGAAGGTGCGGGCATATTTGGTGTTCACCGGAATGAACTTCTCAATATGAACCAGATTTTTTTTCAACAAACGGGGTATCACTTGCGCAATGCAGGCGATAGTCAGTTTAGGATCACCGGAAATGTCTGAAATTTCATTGATAGTCAGATCCCTATTATTGTCCCAGAGAACGCTCATCACTTTGTATTCCCGGTCAGTCAGCCAAAAAGAACTTTTATCCACTATATAATCACCTCCTTTAGAAATAATCTTTAGCCATGAGCAAAACTCCACACATTCAGTATTTATGCAGGTTTGCGAAGCATGGCAACCTCTTTTATCACTCCAAATTTATAGTAACAACCAGCTCCAAATGGTATAATTAAGTTGTTAAAATCAATTCACCGAAAGGAGCTGATTATTATCTACCGTCAGGAAATTTTAAAAGACATCCGTCTTTTTACTTCACAACCAGTTGCAAAGTTTTATGATTCGCTTTTTCTGAATCTTGATTTATCCTTTGTACCGGAATTCCCCAAAACCGGACGAAAAGGTTTTTCTAATCACGCCATGATTTGTGCGTTTATTGTTATGAAATGTGAAGGCTTTTCCATGATTACAGACCTTGTTGATTATCTTAACAATAACCTTCTTATCGCCCATTACTGTGGTTTTGATATTTCTGCTTCGTTA